>NZ_BFAY01000011.1:0-350902 GCF_003112675.1 Leptospira johnsonii
AGTGTTCGAGATTATTAATATTATGGCGAACTCATCACCATAATCTAATCTCAGCTAATAAAAAATTTTAATTTCTCATTCGCAGTTATATTCGTTGTAAAAGAACTTTATTTCTTCCCTAAACTTACGGTTCGAAGGGCGAATGCCGTCCTACCCGAAAATTTCGGTTACTGACCGGAAAACGGCCAGAAGACCAAGATACAAAATCGACTCGGCCAGTCAAACCGTTTTTATAGAAATTTTGCAAATCGATCTTATCTTAATTTTAAAATCGGCATCTTTAATGTGACATAATTCAAATCTAAATTCAAAGAGATTTCAAGGCTTCGGCGCCCTTGGGGACATAGGTTTAGTTTATTATGATATCTTAATGTGTCTTGAAGATCGATATGATTCGCAATGAGTTCTATGAATCACGTGGGATCAAAATTCCGTGTAAAACCGGGATACTCTATGGAACCTACCCGGTTCAAATTTGAGGATCGATTCACCGTCGGACCACTTACCATCTTTAAGGGATTGATGAGAATTGTAAAAATGGGGCCTATGTATTAATTACTTACCTATACTTGAATTTATGGGCAAGGATACGGTCTTAGCTGAGTGGGGAGAAAAGTTTAAATGTATGAATTACCCAAACGAATTATCACGCAAGCCACCTTTGATCAAAGGTCAGATTGATTTTAGCATTAATAAGCCAATACCAATTTTAGAGCCTTTTGTCGACAGCATCTGGATGCTCAAGAATGATTCTAAGAAAGACCACGAAGTTGTTGTATTACCTGATGGAAGGCTCGATATAATTTTTTCCATTTCATTGACCCAACCCTTTCGAGCCATGCAAATGGGATTAGCCACACTTCCCGAAAAAAATGTTATCCCCGCTGGCGGAATCATGTTTGCCGTGAGCTTTAAGCTGCTTGCCATCGAATATCTACTTGATTTTGAAGTAGGATTTCTCCTTAACAGCGAGCGACAACTTCCAAGCAATTTTTGGGGGATTTCAGAAAATGATCTTTCAGATTTTGAAGGGTTTTCTCAGAAAATTTCT
Organism: Leptospira johnsonii; assembly: GCF_003112675.1. NCBI lineage: Bacteria > Pseudomonadati > Spirochaetota > Leptospiria > Leptospirales > Leptospiraceae > Leptospira > Leptospira johnsonii. Next base: position 1,052 of record NZ_BFAY01000011.1, read on the forward strand.
GAATTATTAGTCTCGCGAATTGATTCGAATTTTGACGACCGAAAGCAAAGGCTATTTCAGTTGATATACGACTCGAATGGTACTATGCCTGTTAAATTGATGGCTGACAAAGTTTTTTGGAGCAGCCGCCAAATCAATCGCTACTTCAAACAAAAATTTGGCTTATCGCTGAAAGAGTATTGCAAGGTCATCCGTTTCAAAAGTTCGCTAAGTCATATTAAACTTGGAAAGCTATTCCCTGAACTCGATTTTTCCGATCAGAGTCATTTCATTAGAGAAATCAAGAAGTATTCCGGAACAAATCCGAAGGAGCTTTTTCGGAATAGAAATGACCGATTTATTCTATTAACTGCCTTGTAATTGAAGTAAATTCTAACTGAAGTTTAAATTTACTTATGATGGAGGCAGGATGAAAGTATCAAGAAATACTAATGCCAATGCTCAAGTTATTATCGTCGGCGCGGGGGTGGCTGGTCTCAGCCTTGCTATCATGCTGGCCGAACAGGGAATTGAAAGTCAAGTTCTGGAATCAAAAGAACATTCCAATGGCGTGACGAGTGGTGTGCGAGTATCCAACCAAGGCGTCAAGGTCTTGAGATTTATGAAGTTAGACGCTATCGGCGAAGATACCGAGGGGATTCAGATGACCTTCGGCGCTCTCTCTTCCCGCTTTTCTGCCCCTAAGGAAGACGCATCCTACCCATCCGCAATCATGGTCACAAGACTGGCACTCCATGAACAGCTTATGAAAAGAGCAGGTTCCCTAGGAATCCCCATCGTGACCGGATTCAAGGTCGAAAGCATAACCGAGTCAGACGAAGGGGTCGAGGTGATCTCGGAATCGGGCGAAAAGGTGAAGGGCACCCTCGTTGTGGGGGCTGATGGAGTTGGCTCTACACTCCGAAAGATACTGAATCCCGGGCAGGGATCATCGAAGGTTTACGCTGGGTACATCGGGGTAGGGCTCCTCACTAAGGATGAAACTAAGATCGCAATGACAATGGATCACTATCCTGGTCATTCAATTGGGATTGCTTCTTGCGGAAAGGTGAACGAGGCCGCGACCCAGAAAAGCATCTTCATGTGGACTCACATCCATATGCCAGAAGCTGACGCAAAACAGGTAACGCAGGCTAACGTGAAGGCAGAGCTGGCGAGACGAGCCGAGCAATGGCGTCCCGAGCTCAGAGGCAAGTATGAACTGTGGACAAATGACACGGAAGCCATACTGGCTTACGGTCCGGTCTACAACGGGAAGCCGCCGACTCGGTGGTATAGCAATAGGATGATTCTCATCGGGGACGCAGCACATCCGTACGGACCGGGCGGACAGGGAATTAGTATGGCGTTAAAGGACGCAAGGGCATTATGCGAGATCATTACGCGAGGGTTCACGGAGACCGACAAGAGAGAATTCCAGCGGAGCCGCACTCAGGAATCTCGAACGCTCGGCGAAGCTGCAGAGAAGAGGAATGCCGAAGCTTCGCCATCCTCCAAGTGGGGAATACTTACCAAGGGCATCGGCATCAAAGCTATGGAGTTTTTCACACGCGGAACACTGAAGTTCTGAAACCCTACAAGATGCCGCTCTTACTATAAAAGATAGCACTTAGGGACCTAACTGCCCATCGCTTGTAATTTTATCGTAAGCTAATAAAACACAGTTCTTACCGCCTCGATCATCGAGGAAAGCTTTTCTGAGATCCCTCCAATAGGGCTTGAAAATGTCTTGTGGACGAAAGTAAAAGGGCTATCTTGACCAAAACTCGAAATGAAACTTCGCCGCTCTCTTAATCTTTACGATTCTATTTCTCTTATGTTCAGCTCCATGGTAGGACCGGGGATTTTTATCACTACGGGTTATATACTGACCCAAACTTCCAATCCGAATTGGGCGCTTCTTTGTTGGATCTTAGGTGGTCTCTTAGCGATTGCAGGTGCGATGAGTTATGCGAAATCGGCGAGCATTTTTCCATACGCAGGAGGAGATTACGTTTATCTAAAGGAAGCCTACTCTCCTATTGTTGCGTTTTCCAGCGGATGGCTTTCTCTTTCGGTGAATTTTTCGGCGTCTATCTCTCTTTCTGCGATCGCGTTCTCTAAATCGTTTCTTACTTTATTCAATCCAAGTTGGGACATTTATTTCTTTGAGTCCAAGTTTTTGGGGATCACATTTTCATTAGGTGTAGCCCAGATTCTGGGAATTTCCACGATCTTATTTTTTTCGATCGTTAACTTTTTCGGGATTGGGTTCGCCTCTCGCATCCAGAATTTTTTCACCACTTTCAAAATTTTAGGCCTTGTTGCATTTGTGGGATTAGGATTTACTATAGGAAATTATAATATTCAAAATTTTGAATCCTTCCCACTGATCCCTTCCGATTTACATGGATGGAATCTTTTGCTGGCTGGAGCGATTCCAGTCACTTTTTCCTATTTGGGCTGGAACATGATTACTTATGTAGCCGAAGAAGTTAAAGATCCTGAGAAGAACATCTACAAATCCGTAATCGTTTCCTGCATTTTGGTCACCTTCCTTTATGTTCTGATCAATTTTCTGTATTTAAGTTCTGCCCCCGTACAACTTTTGGCGGGAGACGAAAAAATAGGCGTAACAGCTTCCGGATTTTTATTTGGGAAAGGTGTGAATATTCTGATCACAGCGTTTATTTGCTGGGTGTTTTTGGGCGGAATTTCCGCTTATATAATCGGTGGTTCCAGGATCTATTTTGCGATGGCGAGGGATGGATTCTTTTTCCCAAGTATGGCCAAATTACATTCCAAATATCATAGCCCTTACAAATCGTTGATCTTTCAGTTTTTATATGCCTGCCTTTTTTGTTTCGTAAAAGAGATTGAATCACTTTTATATCTGATCACCTGCTCCACTCTACTACTTGCAACGATCACTGCCTACACTCCTGTTATTTTCGAAAAAAGACATTTAAAGAATGAGTTCAAGATCCCAGGTTATCCGTATTCTACTTACTTATACATACTTTCTAATATTCTTATAATAGGAACGTTGCTCTATAATAAAAGTGCAGAAGCTCTCTGGGGTTTTGGGTTCACTCTATTCTCTGTTCCGTTGTATTATTATTTTAAACTTTCTAAGAAATCTAAACAGATCTCGATCGATACTATTTCCGAACCGGAATTGGAACCCGGTGGTTTAAGTTTACTTCCGGAAAACGAACCAATTCCGGTTGGCAGTGGAGATCGAGCTTAAGTTTTCTGCGTTGGAACTTTCTCCTAAAAACAAACTTAGACTTCATAGGTATTTAGGAATTGTTTCCTTAAGTTTCCTATTTTCTCGTCCGTTTATCATTCTATTCCAATTTCCTGATATTCAAAACTTTGAATTTTTCTCTGCTTACATCGGAAGAACCGGAGCTATCTTTGGGGCTCTTGCATTTATCACTGGAGGCGGATTAGGCAAATATCTGGACGAGAAGAAGGCAAGAGTGGCGGAAATCCATACAATTCTGATGCTTGCAGGCTTAACTATGCAAGTTCCCGTTCTTGCAGAAGTCAAAATTCTTTTAGTCCCAAATCTGATATCTTATCTTGGTTGCGTGATCTTAATCTGGGGCTGGATCCTAGGAAGAAGGGTTTTTATAAATAGAAAACGGATTCTTCCTTTTTGAGCGACCCCTAGGGAGCGAAAAATCCGAAGGGTGATCGAAGCGGAGCGAAATTAAATTTTCAATCAAACAAGCTGCACTTAAATGAAAACATTTTGATCTCTAAATATACTTTATAATTTCCTAATCCTTAGGAATTCGAAAGTATATTCTTCCGGAAGGAATATGCGAACTGAGAGATATCCGCGTCTTTCCAACGATTTTTGTCGTAGTTTATATTGATAGCCATTCTATTTTCGTAAGTTGTCACAGTCGTAAAAACTGTCTGCGTCAAAGCAGGATGAACTGTAAAAGAAAGTTCTTTAACTTTTATCTCTTCGGAACTTAGGACCGGGATAATCCCTACATTACTCAACAAACTGGATTGAGGATTTCGGCTCATTAATAATTGAAAAAGTTTTAGCCCATCTTCTTTTTCCAAAAATTGTTCGGAAGGAGGAAGAAGTTCATAAAATGCCCTACCTTCCCTTCTTCCAATACGAGCCCTTACGTCATTCATAATAGCTTTTGCTTTTATATCGAAAGGATCTCTGATATTCACCGGAGTCGTGAATAGAGAAATATAAAGTCCTAATGCGGAATCAGGCACCGGATGGCTTAAATGAGGTCTTAGATCCGCAGGAGTAGAAAGATATAACACTCCTTCTTGCCCTCTATCAAAAAAATCAGCAAGCGCAGTTACCTGAGAAGCGCCTAAGATCCCATGAAAGGAGATCTTTTTTTGTTTAGAAGTTTTTAATAGAGAATCTACGTCTTCTTCTTCCAAATAAAAACTGATTATCTCGGGATCTTGTTCTTCCTTTTTACGAGAGAATTGAGGAATGGATAATGGTTTTTCCGGCTTGGGTCCGCCTTTGTATAATTCTTCTGCGGGATACAATTCCATTAAGGAAGAATATTCTCCGTCTGCCTCAATCTCATCTGCTTCTCCCGTACTCGCTCTGAGTACATCTAAAAGAAATCTGCAACCAGATCTTCCATCTCCAATACTATGATGAAAAATAACACCGATCGCAAATTTCGAATTTCCGGAAGTATACAATATAGTTCTGATTAAGGGAGAATCCCCCAATTCAAAAAGCCTGATAGTTTCTTTGGCTAATTTAGATTTCCAATCGTTAGAATAGAGATCTTTTTGGATGGGGATTTTTTTGTCCGAGGTCGCAAAGTATAAATGAGAATCTTGTCCGGCTTGTTTTAAGATCTGAACCTTAGCTAACGCATGTTTGCTTTGGATAAGGTCCAGTGCTTTGCGTAAACTTTCTTCCGAGAAAGAACCTTCTCCTTCTGCCATTACGCAGAAGTTCATAGAGGAGGCACGGTCGTATAACCAGAAATTTGCCTCCGCTTGGTCTAAAGATCGAATGAATTGACCTTGTGGCCTTTCAGATTCTTTTAAATTTTGCATGCCATTTCCGACTTTAAAGTATTAGGCCGGAATCGCAATACCATCCATTTCTTCTTTTTGGTAACGATTCGCCCTTGTCATACTTTCAAAGTCGTTAAAACGAATTCCATATTTTTTTAAGAGTGGTTTTACTTTAGGTGCGACTGCTTGTCGTAAATAGAACGGCTGCGTTACCACAAAATGATGGATCCCATGAGTGGCTCCAAAATTAAAACAGAACAAATGTAAAGGTAATATCCACCAAGAATCCAATACTTGGGTTTGTTGGTATAAACTCTTCACATCCCCGTAATAATGCATATTGGAAGAAACGATCTGGATCGCGGATTGTCTAAGCCAACAAGGGATCAAATATACCACTGCTGCAGTATTTAAGAAATTATGAATGTTTGCAGCTGTTCCAGTTTCTTGTATCAGGCTACCTAAGGCCCAGTTGATCAAAGAAACCATTCCCCAGATCAAGAATGAATACCAAAGAAGAAGGTAAACTAAACGATATGGTCCCTTAATCGGTTTAGCTTTTATTTTTTTAAGATAACGGATCGCGTCCCTTCTGATCTTAGGTCCTTGTAGAACCACTGCCATAATCGGATCTATCATCACAAGTATACGCCTGATCCCCCAAGGCATTCCATTGCTGATAAATCTTTCTTCTATATCCTCTATGTTTCCTGAAAGCTTATGATGAAGAAGATGGATCTCCTTTCTAAACCAAGGATTAACCGTATTCGCACGGAATAACCAGACCATCCAAAATAGAAAATTTTGCATTTTAGGACTTTCTTTAAAATAAATACTATGGATCAAATCGTGCTCCATCTCATGAAGAAAAGAAGCCAAGATCCCGTTGCCTATAATGCAAGCCCAGAATGGAATGATATCCATTACATACAAACTTCCTAATAGGATCATTCCGAAAGCGGAACCCATGGTGATCCCGAATCCGATCGCGTTTTGGTATCTTAAAAAAGAGAAACGCTTTCTGAGTTTGGAATCCGAATAGCGGATCCACTTGATGATACGTTTTGTTTTTTCTTTTTCGGTAAATCGATCCGAAATGTTTTTTCGCTCAAGAGCTAAGGAATTCATATCCACTCCCATATAACTTATGATGAGAATTATACGAAACGATCTTAGATCCGTCGTTCCATTCTATAAACCGATACCGCAAAACCGGTTTCAATTGATAGGATGGGACCGTTACCTACGAATTTTTCTCCCTATATTCGGATGGAGGAATTCCAACTTCTTTTTGAAACGCCCTATGGAAGGAAGTTTTACTCCTAAATCCCACCTCATAGGCGATATCCAGGACAGAAGAATCCTTGTTTTTGGAAAGTAGCTCGCAAGCCTCTCGGATCCTGTACTCGTTTACAAATGCGGAAAAATTTTTACCCATTTCCTGATTGATCAGCTCGGAAAGTTGGTGAGAAGAAAGTCCTAAGTCGTCCGCTAAACTCGCCAAACTTAAGTCCTCGTCTTTGTATAGTTTTTCGACTTCCATTGCTTGTAGCAAATTTCCTCTGAGTGCACTTATGTCCATTCCTTGGAGTAAGGAGCGGGAATATTTCTGGAAAGTGACTCTTGCGACCTCTTGTAGGTTTTGGAAATAAGCAGGGTACCTTCTCCCGATCAAATAGGAAACACAAAGACTTAAGGCCATCATAGAAGCGCTGACCAACAGAAAGAGAGGGTTCTTATCTATTAGAAAAAATGCACCTACGGAATGGTTTGCGATTGTGGCAAGAATGATATAGAGCAGGACCCTTGCAGTCCACTCTTCTTTCAAAACATTCGGTTTAAATAATATTCTACTCCCTCTCAATAGCCCGCCAATATAGGCAGCGAGTATCAAAAGTGGAATGAGAAAGATCAGATCAAATGCTCCTCTTGTCAGAGAGAAAGATCGAATGCCTTCTCTGATTGATTCTTGATCCGGAATAAAACTTAAAAAATACAAGACCCAAATGATCCCGGGCAAAATGGAATGTTTGGGACTTAAACCTAATGCAGATTTTTCGAATTCTGAATTTTGGATAATCTTATGGATTCCATATAAGATCGGACCTATAGAACCCAAAATAGGAATATGAAGGAGTACTATTCTAGGAAAAGAAGAAGAAAGTCCGAACACATAAAATAAACAAGTGCCCTGCAATAATCCTAGACATACAAACAATAGGGAAAGTAAACGATTGAGCGCAGTTTTCCTTTCTAGAATATTCTGCCCTATAGCTAATAAAGCCCCGAGATACGTTCCAAAAATTGCAAAGGAAACCAAAATCCAGAAAGCCGGAGATTGAGTGATATGTTCCGGAGGATAGATCGGAATATTAGGCATCCAAGGCTTTATCCACTATCTGTCAGTGTTGTCAACCTTCTGTAGGAGATCCTACAAGCTAAAATTGGAAACGATTTTAGCCTTATTCAAATCATTAACTGCGATTACTTTAGTAAGGACACAAAATCGGCTTTTCTCAAAAAACAAAAAGTTTGACATCAAATTTAAAAAAACAAACGACATGGGACATGAAGAGTAGACTATATGGTCTACCCGCTACGGAGGATTTTATGAAATCTTATACTTATATCCAAATCGAAAAAAAGGGTCCAGTCTTTAGTATCGCACTCAACCGACCCGATGCCAGAAATGCAATGAATACACAAATGATCATGGAGTTAAGTGACGCTCTCACCGTTTACGAAGATGATCCAAGTTCCAGATGTGCAGTTCTATATGCTAACGGTCTTCATTTTACTTTCGGTTTGGAGTTGGAGGATGTCGCAAAATCGATCATTGAAAGAGGTAGAAGTTTTTTCCAAACCGGAAATATCAACCCTTGGGATACTGGAGGAACAAACAGGGTCCGAAAAAAACCTTTGATCACTGCTGTCCATGGGTTTTGCCTAACTTTAGGGATCGAATTGATGTTGGCTTCCGATATTGCACTCGCCGCAGAAAAAACTATGTTCGCTCAAATGGAAGTGCAAAGAGGCATTTTACCTTTTGGTGGAGCAACGATCCGATTTGTAAGAACTGCCGGCTGGGGAAATGCTATGAAACATATCCTAACGGGCGACAGTTTTGATGCGAACGAGGCCTACAGGATCGGACTGGTACAGGAGGTCCTTCCTAAAAAAGAATTATTACCAAGGGCAATCGAACTTGCCGAAAAAATTTCCGCACAGGCTCCTAAGGCAATAGATGCAGTCTTAGCAAACGCACGAAAAGCCATCGAAGTAGGAGATTTGGAAGCTATCGATGATCTTTTACCTCTGGTGACTGATTGTTTAAGATCGGAAGACGGACAAGAAGGGATCCGTTCCTTATTGGAAAAAAGAACCGCTGTTTTCAAAGGAAAATAGTATTTCATATTTTCTGAATATATCATTTCCGTTGAAATCCATCTTCAGCTTGTATTCTTAACGAACGATATTCGGAGGCAGGGAATTCTACTTGCCTTCGCATCTGATTCTTTGAGTTTAGCAGGATCCGAGGAACCAAAAATGGATTTCAGCCTAAGCTCAGATGAACAAGAGTTCACAGAATCATTTCGTAATTTTTGCAAAAAGGAGATCCATCCTTATGCAGAAGAAGCAGATAAAACAAAGGAACTTCCCAGATCTCATTATCTCAAGTTAGGAGAGGCTGGCTACCTTGGTCTTTTACACGAAGAAGAATTCGGCGGACAGGGCGCTGGAGTTTTTTTGAGTACCTTGGCTATGGAGATCGTCTCCGAATATTGTGGTTCTACTTTTTTTAGCGGAGGAGCTTCCGCAGGATTATTCGGACTGCCTATCAAACACTTTGGAACTCTAGATCAGAAGAAAAAATATTTGCCTGATATTATTTCCGGTAAGACCATCGGCTCCTTAGGAGTCACCGAACCTGACGGAGGTTCTGATGTTTCAGGACTTTCTTCTCTTGCTAAGAAATCTGGAACAGATCGTTACATTCTCTCCGGTCAAAAAACCTTTATCACAAATGCTCCCAACGCAGACTATTGTTTGGTTCTTGCAAGAACCCAAGACGAGACCGGAAAGGAAAAAGGACTCACTCATTTTATCGTAGATCTAAATTCCAAAGGTATCTCCAGATCCGCTGCAATGGACAAGATGGGACTGAAGGCATCTCCAACTGGAGCGTTATTCTTTGAAGATGTAGAAGTTCCAGAAGTGAATATCTTAGGTAAATTAGGAAAAGGTTTTAGACAAACCATGCAAACCTTTAATGCGGAAAGACTTTCTTTAGCCGCGTATTCCTTGGGAGTCATGAAGGCTTGTCTTGATGAATCCAAATCTTTTGCTGCTTCCCGCAAAAGTTTCGGCAAACCAATTTACCAACACCAAGGCGTCGCATTCATGCTGGCGGAAATTTATTCCAAATACGAAGCGGCGAAATGGCTTACTTATAATACCGCCTGGGAAATGGAAAAAATCGAATCGGAAGGAAAACCGAGCATGAGCCTTTCCGGAAAATGTGCCGCTTGCAAATTATTCGCCACCACTGCAGCAAGAGAAGTCACAAATCTTGCGGTCCAGATCCATGGAGGCGCAGGCTATATGGACGAGTATAAAGTTTCTCGTCTATACAGAGACACCCGATTAGGAGAGATAGGAGGAGGAACGAGTGAGATCCAGAAACTGATCATCTCCGGAAGTATCATGAAGGAGAATTAATTTGTCTGGATTCAGATTTAGTTTTGATATACGTATTGTAAACTGGATTGAGAGACCTAAAATTGATTATAGCTCACACCTTAGAACCAAAACCAGAAATCTTTGCTTCTTTATTTATGATACTGAAGCTCATAGTTAATTTCTGGATTGCAAACTATTACAAAAAATATTACGAAAACAAAAATGAGAATCGGACAATTCAGTCCATAATTCTTTCGTGTTTCGATTTTGGATTTCTACTTTTACTATACTTTTTAATAATCAACATCGCTGAGGATAGATTAAATTTTGTCGTTATCTCATATTTTTTGATCAAAACGATCTCAATAGCCTGCGTAGTATTTTTTCTAAATCCCAGCGAATCCACAGAAAAGAAAGGCGGACTAGACAGATTAGCTTCTATCACAATCGGGGTCTTGATTTCAGTTCTTGCTGATATAATTATCTCTATACCCGCATTTACATTAGCCTTTTACTATTCAATTCTCTAAGGAATTGGAACGTTATTCTCTTCCTAATTTTTCTTCCAGATATTTGTGGATCTCAGGATCGTTATCCTCTATTAATTGCCAGAAGGAAAATCCTCGGATCTTGTATTTATCCAATATTTTCATCTTCTTTTCAAAAGCGCTTCGATTCATATAGAATGCTACCCGATCACAACCGCCCATTCTATACCAGAGAGAAGGATCTGAATATACATGACCTTGGTGTCTATACAAATAAGGCCTGAGATATGTCCAATCCCCTGCTTTGGGCTGCGTTTTAAAAATTTCTAATACATCTGTAGGCTCTTCTTTTCTGGGAGCCATTTTTTCTCGGATCCATTTTGCCCTAGAATAATAGACCGACTTTGTTTCTGCCTCGCAGTGTAATGCCCAATCGTATCCATACGTAGGTATCGCCATGTATAGCTTGTCGTTCGGGACACGAGCAACAGCATATTCTAAAATTTTATCGATCCACCAATCCGGCGCCTGAGGCCCCGGCCCCGGAAAACCTTGTTTACGAGGATGTAGTTCATAGGCCATAATTTTGACCTTATCTGCAACTTTTCCTAAAAATTCATAATCGTGGGTCAACTGACCTCTATACGCTTCGTAAAAATCCACTTGGATCGGAGACTTCAAACCTTTGCACGCATATACGGAAGGTTTTTCTGCAACAGTCTTAGGGTGGATGGCCACAGATAGTATCTTCCCTTTTTTATGTAGCTCGTCCCGGAGAAGTATTAGAAATTCCTGAAATACTTCCTTCTTCTCGCATGTCATCCCTTCATAATCTATATCAATACCATCGTATCCGTACGTATCTATCTCTTTGAGTATATTCTGGATATGAAGGTCTCTCACCTTGGTATTCCCATTCAAACCGATCACATCCGAGACTTTTTCATAATCATTTTCCCAACGAAAGATAGTGGGAATGATCAATGTTCGAGGAGACATGAGCCTTAGCCAACGGATCCTTTCGTCTATCTCATCTTTTTTCCAAACGGAAAGTATACGACCGGTATTGCTGCGCCCACCTTCCAAATTATACAAAAACGGATGGATCTCATCGTAAAGATGGACATATTTCATCATCGCATAAAAATCCTGGGACCAGGTAGAAGCATAAAGTCTTTCGACTGGCGGATGTGATTGCGTGTTTGGGTCATTCTTCCGATCGTTTCCGGAAAAAAAACAATTAGGAAGGATCAGAAAGATGAATAAGAGATAGAATGGATATAAGATCTTGTTCGGGAGCATTTCGGGGGATTCTAGAAGACAAGATACCGAATCCTCCGAAATGAGATAGAAGATTTCTTTTTAAAAGGATAGGATTTTAGGACCCTTTTAGGATTTTTTTTGCCCCCACCTTTTTTCCAGATGTTCTTTACATGCGGGTGATAATTTATCCGAGTTTTCCATCAAACAATCTCGGATCCTTCCTTGACCTTTCGGAATATCCTTACAATACTTTTGTCTATCCTCAAAACAAGGACTTCCAGGACCTCCCATTTTAGGCTTTCCGGAACCCCCACTCTGTGCGTAAACCGAAACACCCATCAAAGTTACAAAACACAGAAATATCAATCTATACATATGCACACCCGCTTATTTAATAAAAATAGATCCGCAATCTCCTCTTTGTCAACGATTCAACTCAGACCAAAGATATTAATAATTATTGATATTTCTCAGATAACTTACTTATAAAATATGAGGACGCCCCTGATACTATTATAAAGATCTTTGGTAGACTTAGGATTTCCGAGGAAATAATATGAAAACTGTAAAAGGAAAGAGAATATTAATAACCGGCGCCGCAATGGGTATGGGTAAAATTTATGCAGAACTTTCTGTCCAAGAAAATGCCTCTGCTTTAGTTCTCTGGGACGTAAACTCTAAAGCCTTATTTCTCACCGCGAAAGAACTGAAATCGGATTCCACTAAGATTTTTACAGACGTTGTAGATATTTCGGATCGTGAAAAAGTTAGAAATGCTGTGTCCAAGATCGATTCACAATTGGGAGGGATTGATATAATTATAAACAATGCAGGCATCGTAAGAGGAAAGTATTTCTGGGAACACGATCCTAAATCGGATATAGAAGCTACAATGGCGGTTAACGCATTAGGTCCGATGTATTTAACCAGGTTCCTTCTTCCTAAAATGTTATCCGATAAATCCGGAGAATTTAGGATCGTAAATATTTCCTCCGCTGCAGGACTGATCTCCAATCCCAAAATGAGCGTATATTGTGCTTCCAAATGGGCTGAAACAGGATGGAGTGATTCCTTACGATTGGAATTAGTCCAGGCCTGTTATGGGCATGTAAAGGTTACTACCGTAAACCCCGCTTATATTTCCACTGGAATGTTCGAAGGTGTAAAAGGAATGTTATTCACTCCTATACTTACTCCTGAATATGTAACTTCAAAAGTTTGGGAGGCCATGAAAAAAGGAAAACCTAGATTACTTTTACCTTGGACGATCTATCTTTCCAACGCATTAAGAGGGATACTTCCGATATCCGTCTTCGACTGGATCGCGGATAATATTTTCGGAGTTTATAAAACTATGGAAGGTTTTAAGGGAAGATCCTAAAATAGACGGATCAATTTCGTAAAGTATAGCTATCGGTGACGCTTAGATCGACATTCCGTTTTTCTTGAGTATGTCCAAAGCGGTTTGTCTTAAGATTGGGTGGACCACAAAATCTTCCGGATCCGGAGCCTTTCTTTCTGGCTCGGGATTTTTGAACTTATCCGGCCCGATCCATTGGGAGAGGGCCCATAACATTCTTTGGAAAATTTCGTCTATCCTTCTCTGGTAACCTGCTTTTTTATAATAACCGTAGGCGAGGATAGGAAGTTTTTTCTCGAACATGAAATGGTCTCCTAAACGAATGAGACCGTCCTTGTATTCCGCTTTGAGAAAACATTCCCTGGCCTTTCGGATATCACCTTCGTTGAAAGCCTGATTTCCATGACGGATCATTTCCATTCTTTCTTTAGGATCCATACTTTTACTATCGTCAGATTTTTTCGATTTCGCAAGGCTTTTTACCTTCTTCTTCCCTCCCGAAAACGGAAACGAAACAAAAAATCTTGTATAGTAGCCGAGTTCCCTATCATTTGTCTTTGTATGAGTACTTTAAAAGCGGGGTCCAAGGCCCCTAGTTTTACGACCCTGAACCAAGACGGGGAAAAGGTCTCTCTTAAGGATCTAGCCGGAAAAAAGGGTTTGGTATTATATTTTTATCCTAAGGACCAAACCCCAGGTTGCACTACCGAGGCTTGCGATTTTAGGGATAATTTTGCTAGGCTGAAAAAAGAAGGCTACAACGTGGTCGGTGTCTCCAAGGATTCAGTCAAGTCCCACCAGAAATTTATAGAAAAACAAGAACTCAATTTTACTCTTCTCTCCGACGAGGACGGAAGTATCTGCGAAGCCTATGGGGTCTGGCAGTTGAAAAAGTTCATGGGGAGAGAATTTATGGGAATTCTCAGAACCACCTTCCTGATCGGGACAGATCTGAAAATTTTGAAAGTTTATCCAAAGGTAAGCGTGAAAGGTCACGTGGATGAGATACTCGGAGATATCAAGGCGTTGGACAAAAAATGAAAATAGAAAGATCAAAAATCAATTTTAGTATCGGGAAGAACACTTCCAAAAATATTTATAAAGTCATTCCTGTTGTAAAAGATAATCTGCCTAAAGAATTAGAGACCAAATTTGCAGACCAAATACGGTCCGGTATATTCTCCGCAGAATCTGGACAAAGTTTTACAGATGAGTCGGAAAGAATTATCTACCTAGGCCTGGGGAACTCCAACAAAGTAAGCATTCGTTCTGTTGCTCAAATCTTCCTAAGTATAGGAGAAAAACTACGCAAATGGGATTCGGTAGGATTGGAGATCAAGCTTACCAGATTTTTGACCAAAACTCTTTCTACTTCTTCCTTAGTATATCAGATCGCAAACTCGATCGATCTAGGCGCATTCCCTATCAATGCCTTGGCAAAGGATTTTAAGGAGAAAAAAGGAAAATTCGGCCCCGTAAGCTTCGTATTAGAAGATCCTAATGCAGAAAAATCAGCAAAGGCTGGTTTGGATAAATCCAGAGCTGTAAGCAAATATGTGAACGGTGCCAGATATATCGCTCACCTTCCTGCGAATCATTTTACTCCGGAAGAATTTGTTTCTCGTTCCAAAGAGATCGCAAAAGAAGCAGGCATCAAGATCACCGTGATGGACGAACCACAACTTAAAAAAGAAAAGATGGGCGGGATTCTCGCAGTTTCCCAAGGTTCCGACAAAAAACCGAAGATGATCGTTTTGGAATACAACCCACCTAAGGCGAAATCCAAAAAGAAATTAGCTTTGATCGGAAAAGGTCTCACATTCGATTCAGGTGGAATCAGCATTAAGCCCGCACAAGATATGCATGAAATGAAATACGATATGTGTGGTGCGGCAGCCGTGATCCATGCAATCGGTGCGATCGCAGAATTAGGCATCTCTGTTCCGGTAATTGCAGCCATCGGAGTTGCGGAGAATATGCCGGATGCTGCCGCTCTGAAGCCGGGAGACGTTTACACCGCTCATAACGGACTTACTGTAGAAGTCCAAAACACGGATGCGGAAGGCCGTCTAGTTTTAGGAGATGTTCTTTCTTATATTGGAAAAAAATATAAACCGGATTACATGATAGATTTGGCCACTTTGACCGGAGCAATTATCATTTCCTTAGGCCATGAGGCCGCAGGAGTTATGAGCAACTCAGACAAACTGCGTGGGCTTTTGGACGATGCCTCCGCTTCTTCCGATGAAAGGACTTGGAACTTACCTTTATGGGAAGAATACGGCGAAGATCTAAAGAGCGATATAGCAGATTTACGTAATATTGCAGGACGTCCTGGAGGGAGTCTTTCTGCCGCAAAATACCTGGAACGTTTTGTGGATTCAGGGATCGACTGGGCGCATATTGATATCGCAGGGACCGCCTGGAGAAAGAAATCCTCCGGTACCCAAATCGGGAACGGACCAAGTGGATACGGAGTGAGACTACTTGTAGACTTGGCCGAAAAATTAGAAAAAAACCGGGGAGTTTAATCCCCGGCAATCTTCGATCCACACCATAGAAGACCGATCGGCTTTCACCGTCTGGGGTTATCGGTCTTCCTCTTCCATATTTATATTTCCGAATACCGCGAACGAAGGTACGGTATATTGTTTTAAGTAAGTAAAGTCTGATTGTTTCGTATAAAGATTGGAATCGTCTATCGAGCCCGGGGGTAAAGAAGAATCATATAATGCTTGGGCCGCATGCATTTCAGTCCGACTAGGCTCAAATACACTTCCTGTCAGCATAGGGAACATTAGATCTTTAGGATCTTGAGAATGTTGTAACCCAAGACAATGCCCTACTTCGTGGGCGACTGTTGCGATTATATACTCTTTTGCATCGATGGTGCTTCCTTCCATCCTCATTGCGTCCGCAGTTGCTTTGATCCTGTCTTTAAAAATAAAAATGACGCTATTTTCTATCTTGGTAGTTGCGCTGATGGAACAAGCCGCGAGGTAAAATGGATTAGAGGAGAATAGCTGACAATCTTTTACATTTTTGTGCGAGATACCTTCTACATTACATTTGCCCGAATCAGTAAAGGCGATTGTATTTCTCATTCTATCCACTCTGGTTTTGGCAGGATAGACGTCGATACCAAGACCCCATTTTTGAGCCGCTGATTTTGTGAGTTGTAAGCCGCCTTTCATCTCTTCTCCGTAGGTAATCCAGAGAAGTTGTTTTTCCTCCCAAGTGAGATCACTAGAAGGATTGCCCATTTGGGTACATTGCGCAAATGCAACAAGGCATAGTACGGACAGAGCTAAAGATACCCTCATTATTTTTCCCCAGAAAATATCCGACTTCAGAGTTTTTGTTTTTAGAAATCGAATCCGACGAATGCAGATTTAGCTTTTTGTAATGTATCTTTAAATTTTCTCTATCGCGGGATCGATCAGCGCGAAGGAATTTTTTCTTTTTCAGACCTGTTTATTCAACAAATCTCCGGTTCTTAATATTATGACGAAGCAGTTACAAAAATTTGCATCAAAATTTTTATTTTTGAAAAATTATATTAAATAAATCGAATGTTATGTTTACAATAAGATGAGAATCGTTTTGAGAAGCGAACGCAAATACATATACTCATTTTAGGTTAGAAAATTTATTTCCAAATGCTCACTAAACGTTCCGATCTAGTTTTATAATTTCTTTATACCGAAAGATTTATTCTTCTATCGGAAATTTTTTTCCAATATCTTGTAGTTGAGATGATATCGCAAGTAAGCACGACGAATGTGTTGAAGGGTAGAAAATACTAGAGCGAACGGATGAGAGTTACATATTTGGAAATAAATTTCTAAAATGAAAAATGTTTCTTTTGTCTTACCTTCTTCCCTTTGAATTTCTTAAGGGCTAAATTCCCTCCCAAAAAGCCTACTTTTTTGCCCCAACTCCAAAAACCGGACAGTTTTTTACTTGGTCCATAGTGCGCCGCAAAAAGACTGGTCATATATGGTGCAATGCACCATGAGAGGAGGCAAGGAGAATGCTCCAGCCTAAAATCCGAAAAAGATACATATTCATCGCCTCGTTACCCCTGTTCTACCAGTCCCTAGTGGCTCCAATCGCGGGCTCCCTTATTGGGAAGAGCACACCCGGTAGGAACTCCCTACCCGAATCCACCCAAATCAAAGAATACATCCGCTCCGAGAGACCAAGCCTTACCGAACCAGAGCTGGAAATTCTCTCCTTAACCGTAGAAAAGGAATCAGAAAGGATCAATAATAGCGCCTGCGGAGTTTATTGCCAAAAAGGAGAGAAGGTAGGACTACTTCTCGGGATCATCAAGACGGAATCTGAATTCTACCGAAAAGCCAGATCCAAGAAGAATGCTCTGGGGCTTATGCAGATCATGCCCCAAACCGGATCCTGGATCGCATCTTGGGAAGGAAAAAGTATCAAGAAGCAAGACCTACTAGAACCGGAGACAAATATCCACCTCGGAGTCTCCTATCTGAACCATTTGTTGGAAACCCATGAGGGAAATATCCGCAAGGCACTTCTCGCCTACAACGCGGGACCGGCAGCTGTTAAAAAATGGGGAGGAGTTCCTGCCTACGCAGAAAGCGTTTTTTCAGGCCAGGAAGAGTATTTGGGAAGCAGGGAATCATTCTAACGTTTTTGCATCCATAGAACGCAGGACCTAAGCATCTCGCTCATACGTTTCCGATCCGTATGAGCGGGGTGCCCGTGGCCTGGAAGAAGCCACTCAAAACTATAATTTTCCAAGTCCTGCATGGACTTGGTTTGTTCTTCCCAAGAATACCAGCAGGCTCCTCTGAACGCTATCAGCCTTTCTCTCTTAGGATCAAATGCCAAATGATCTCCTGAAAATAGAAATTTACGTTTATATAATAAAGTAGAATGTCCCCTTGTATGTCCAGGTCCGGGAATCACCAATAGATCTTCGCTTAAAGAGAATGGTTCCTTTCCTTTGATGACTATCTCTGCGTTAGGAATAGCGGATAGATCTCCTTCATGGATAATCCTTTGCGTCCCAAAGTCAGCATGGAATTTTTCGTGATCCGCTATATCGTCTCTATGTGTTAGAAAATGGTATTTGATGCCGCCCAGATTTTTTATTTTTTCGGAAAGTGAGGGAATATATCTGGGGGAATCCACGAGTACGTTACCTTCTTCTCGTAGAATCAAATAGGAGAACGCTCCGAATGAATCCTTGGAATGAAAACCGCAATGGTAGACCTCGTCTTGGATCTGCCTTGGAAAAGATGCTTTTGCTTCCGTGAGATCTACGCGATCTTCAGTTCCGATGGAGGCAGTGGGACAAGCAACTAATGCTTGTAAGGCTTGGAATTTTTCTGATTCTGTTTCAGGCTGCTTTTTAACGAAGGAACCTGTTTGGTCTTCTCCGAAAACATCCGAGGCTAAGATCCTACAAGTTTCGCAATCGATACAACTGGAATCTACATAGATCTGTCCGGGAGAATTTTGGACCTTTCTTTTTGCCAAAGTCGCCATACGGATTAGACTGTTTCTCTATTTAACCCAGTCGTTCCTGTTAAAATACTTGTCCTCTAAACTTTTTAATTCTCCTGTTCGTTTGAGCTCCGACAGAAAAAATTCGAAATTACGGGAGAAGTAGATGTCCCCTTTGGGAAGCAAAGCGCTCACATGATTTTCCTGAACCGGTTCTATAAGTGCCCTAAAATTGGATAAAATACTTCTCTGTTTCAGTATAAGTCCCTTGATATAGAGAGAATCTCCTACGAAACAATTTGCCTGTCCTTCTTTCACCGAATTCCAAGCACTTTCCATAGAACCGTAAGTAAATATCCTGGAATTTGGAAAGATACTTAAAAGATATTCATGGCTGGCAGAAAAGGCTCTGACAGAGAAGCTGAGACCGCTTACACTTTCCAGATCCTTTACACTTCTAAAATATACAGTAGAGATAATATTTCCTTCGGGAGGAGGGGGAAGAGCATTCTTGTTTACCAAGGCTCCGGGAGTGGAAACTAAATAAGGAGAACTGAAACTTCCTTTTTTAGATCTTTCTAATGTAGAACTTAAGCCAGAGAATGCGATGTCCGCTTCTCCGCTTTTGATCGCTTCCGCATAGTCTTCGAATTCAGGACGGTTTGTGAATGTGTATTTGACTCCCAAGAACTCGGCGTATTTTTTACCCAGCTCTGCATCGAATCCAGGAAAACCATCCTTTGGATCAGAGATATAGAACGGGTCGAAGTTACGATTTCCTGTGACCCTCAATTCTCCCCTTTTTTGGATCTCTTCCAAACGAGAACCCGAGATACCTTGTGAGAATACGGGAGAAAGGAATAAAAAAGAAAAAAGGATACCGAATATTCGAAACACCATTCTTTTATATTTTCTTAGCCCTTATGGATCAAGGGAAAAAAACACGGTAAGCTTGGATCTAATCCGTCTGGAGTTCCGGGATATTTTTATAATATTCTAATGATTCCGGATTGATGAGAGCGTCCTGATTTGTGACGACTTCCCCTTGAACGGTCTTCTTAACCGCTATCTCTACTTTTTTCATATTTCGAGTATAAGGAATATCTGCGACTTGAATGATCTTAGACGGAACGTGACGAGGAGAGACCTTCTCCTTGATCTCCTTTTTGATCTTGGATTCGAATATAGGATCCAAGACCGCACCTTGAGCCATCTTTAAGAATAAGATCACTCTTACATCATCCTTCCATTCCTGACCGATCACTACTGAGTCCGCGATTTCAGAAATGGTCTCTAATAGACTATACAAGTCCGCAGTGCCGATGCGAACTCCTCCAGGATTCAAGGTAGCGTCTGATCTTCCATACACCACCATTCCTCCATTAGGAAGAATTTCCGCAAAATCTCCATGTCTCCAGATGTCCGGATATGTATCGAAATAAGCGCCAAGGTATTTTTTTCCGTCCGGATCGTTCCAGAATTCCAAAGGCATAGAAGGAAATGGTTTTGTACAAACTAATTCTCCTTTTTGGCCTTGGATCTGTTTTCCAGAATCGTCGAAAATTTGAACTGACATTCCAAGGCCTAAAGATTGTAATTCTCCGGAACGTACAGGTAAATTAGGATTTCCTAATGCAAAACATCCGTTCAGATCGGTTCCCCCTGAGATAGAGGAAAGCCTTAGGTCCTTCTTCCAGGAATCGTATACATATTCGAACCCGTATCCTGGCAAAGGAGATCCTGTAGATAATACAGACTTTACGAAAGATAGATCAACACTCGGTTTGTATTTTTCCTTTTCCAAACTAAGAATATACTTAGCTCCAACTCCGAACACCTTCACCTTACGATCGGAAACATAACGGAATAATACTCCAGGATCGGGATGAAATGGATTTCCATCGAATAAATGAACTGTAGCTCCAATAGAAAGAGAACTTACGAGCCAGTTCCACATCATCCATCCGCAAGTGGTATAATAGAATATACCATCTCCTTCTCTCAGATCCGTATGTAATGCGAGTTCTTTCCAATGGTTCAGGAATACTCCGGAACCTTGGACCATACATTTAGGAAGTCCAGTTGTTCCGGAAGAATACATGATATACACAGGATGATCGAAAGATGTTTGGTAGAATTCAGGGTCCTTGCCCAGAAAAGATTTATAAGATTCTTCTAATGGAATCGAATTTTTAGGAAAACCGTCCGTGATATTCTTCCGATCATTAGATCCCAGACTAGGATATTCGGAAACTAAGATCTTTTTAAGATCAGGAAGTTGGGAAGAGATCTCTTGTACAGTATTCGCAAGTGGAAGTGACTTCCCCTTAAATTCGTATCGATCCGTGGTGATCAAAATTTTAGGTTTGATCTGGCCGAATCGATCCAATACTCCTTTGACCCCGAAATCCGGAGAGCAAGATGTCCAAACGGCCCCGAGACTGGTAGCTGCTAACATCCCAAGAACAGTATCAGGAACATTCGGCATGAGTCCTGCTATCCTATCTCCAGGCACCACTCCTTCTGATCTAAAATAGGCGGCAAGTGCTCCCACTTGCTTATAAAGTTCGGAATAAGTTATGCTCTTCTCCGCTCCGCTTTCCCCCCTGTAAAATAGAGCGATTGTATCGTCTTTTTTTCGGAGTAGATTTTGGGCGAAGTTCAGTTTTGCTCCCGGAAAAAATTTTGCCTCTCTAAATGTCTTGCCTGGTCGAATGACTTCGTCGTAGGTTTTGGAATGGATGACTGGAGCAAATTCCCAGATGAGTCCCCAAAATTTTTCGGGAAATTCTGCAGACCAGGAATGCAGCTCTGTATAGTTCTTAAATTTTTTACCGACCTTCTGTTCGGCAAAATTTTGGAATTCTGTAAGTCTTGAGTTTTGAATGAGTTCGGGACTGGGAGTCCAAAGGGTTTGATTCATGTCCGGCCTGTTATCTTCGTTTTTTTCAATCGAAGGTCAACAGTAAATTAGTTGTGAAGCAAAAGCGGTCCCGTAAGATTTGTGCGTCGATAAGAAGTCCGGAGTTTTCCAGTTGTCAGACCTGAATCATCTCAACCTGCCTACGATCCTATTTTTATGCGTAAGTTTGGTCTACGCTTTCCATGGTTTTCTCCACCAGTTAGTGGTGGGGGGTGCCATCTCGGTCTTCCAACATCCGGACGAAAGACAGTCCAGAATGATCCTAATGGTTTGGATCGCAACCGGCGGGTTTATGAGTTTTCTGGGACTTTTGCCTACGGTCCTTCTGCTTTTATACGGAGCGGACTCGGAACCAGTGAAGGCAGTTCTTTGGACCAATACTTTAGCTCTTTGTTTTTTAGCGGTCCACTTCGTTCTTTGTGGAGTGATGAAACTTCCTCGCCCTTTACGGATCGGTTTTTATTTTACGATCTCTTATGCGGTGGCAAATTTAGTTTTTCTTTTTACGTATGGTAAGGTTTAGTAGAACGGCTCGTAATAAGCCAGGTTCTCGGGGCCTTCGTGGATTACGATCCGATCTACTTTTCCCTGAGCAGCGGACACACTATCCTTTAAGCCATAGTAAAACCAACGGGCCATATTTTCAGAAGTTGGATTGGTCTTCTTAAAATCTGCATGATCGTTGATCAGAATATGGTCTAACTCAGCCACCAGTTCCTTGAGCCTACGTTTCGAGGTCAAAAAGTCGAAACTGATCCCGTCATCCCCAATATTCTTTTGGCCGGAAAGATAGACTTCTACCTTAAAGGAATGCCCGTGGATCGGCTCATCCGAGCCGTCAGGGAAGTATTTGTAAAGATAATGAGAGGACTCGAATCTTTCCTCGATACGAATATAGAATTTGCCGGTTTCTTGAAAAAACATGGAATTGACTTTGGCCTAGGGAGTCTATATACTGGAACTGAAAACCAGTACTTAGGAGATTTTCCCCATGTCGGAAGCGGTCAAGCCAAGATTTTTTAAAGAAATGACGGTAGGCGAAGCGATCGGTCTTCATCCGGAAGCAGGATTGGTGTTCTCCAGCTATCATTTGGGCGGATGCTCTCATTGTTCCATCAACGAGCTCGAAACGATCGAGCAAGTATGTATGGGCTACGGTGTGGAAGTGGATGTTCTGCTGGATAGCTTGAACAATCTACTCGAGGACGGAGAGTAATCTCTCCGCCTTCGGGCTCTCGCCTTCATTCCAATTTTATAATAGAAAATATTTCCGGATCGTCCCCAGCTCTTCTCCTTTCTCGCATCCAAACCATTTTAAAAGTTTTAATAAGGCCTTCTCCCCTTTTGGGCTGAGCAGAAGTTTATTGAGTGCGCTTCTTATTCCGAAAAATTTCCGTAGATCCGGAATTTTAGGAGCGGGAAGACTTAAACTGATATAAGACATTCCTACTTTTGTATCTCCCAATTCTCCGGGCTTTCTCATCTTTTCAAGATCCTGGCCCACATTATATAATGTTTTCTTAAACTTAGAGATCTTTGTGGGGTTCTCGCTTTCTAAGGCGGTTTGGTATTCTCCGATCCATTCCCGGATCTTTTTGTATTTTTCCCTGGTCTCGATCGTGGCAGGTATGATCTCGGAAAGAGAAGAAGAAGCTTCTATCACCTCAGTCACCAAAGGAGGAAGAATCAGCTGAAAATTATTCATTCTTCCGACAGGCGTAAGACTCGTAAACACCTTCACTCTCTCTTCGTCTATCCACTCTTTGACTTCAGAATTGATATCGGCGCTTGGTTTGAATAAAGGCACTTGCTCTAATAATGAGGCTCGGATTGGATGAGCCACGTAATGTGCGCCTAAGAATGTACTTCTTCCTAAATTTCCCGCGGCACCCCAAACGACTTGGCTGAAATATTCGTGAGGAGATTGTTTATTGTCACGGTAACCTTTAAGGTTCTCTTCCTGGTGTTTTTTCATCAGGTCGGTGGCGCATAATAATTTTAAGGCCTCATTTCTGGAATCTTTTACCTCCGGTTCGTTCGTGGGTATGTCCACAGAAACTAAAAGGCTTCCATCCAAGGAATCCAGACTTTCGAAGGAATTCCAACCTGCGGAGAATTTTTGGTCGTAGAATATTTTTTCTCTCAAAACGAGTTCGTTGATCAGATGGAATAAACTCTCGATCTGGACACAGGCTGTGGAAACTTCTGTCCAATCATAAGAATTTGTCTCTTTATTGATCTTTAATTCTTTAGAACTCGAAAAATCCAGACCTCCGGAATATAAGTCGAAAAGGCTTTCGAATGTCCAATTGTCCCAGAAAGAAGTATTGTTCTGCATCGCAAAGGTTTCGGATTCTCCCCTGAATGCGGAAAATTGCAACCTAAATTACGATAAATTTATGTTAGGTGGGTCTTTCTTTTATTTTTCACGCAAAGTCGCAAAGAAAAGAAGGTTCCTTTAGAGAATTCAAGAAACCTA
This sequence comes from Leptospira johnsonii, assembly GCF_003112675.1. Classification (NCBI taxonomy): domain Bacteria; kingdom Pseudomonadati; phylum Spirochaetota; class Leptospiria; order Leptospirales; family Leptospiraceae; genus Leptospira; species Leptospira johnsonii. The sequence goes on from NZ_BFAY01000011.1 coordinate 24,742, forward strand.
AAGTAAATTCTTTACGACTTACAAAGATCTATTATTCCGATTTTCCTGAGATAGCATCGAAGATTTTTTCAGCCGAAATCTCGGCTAGTTGCTCCACCGTCTTTGCATACTCAATTTTTAAGGCCTGGATCTTAGGTGCATTTACGATGTCCAATTTATACAAAGGATCCTGTCCTTTGTTCAGGATGATACTAGCCTTCTCTACCGTTGTATATTCCATATCCATTCTAGGCGTCACTGAAATGAAGAGAGAATCCTTTGCTTTAGGTAGCCCGAATTCAACGTCTAACTTATATTTTCCCTTTAATTCGTAAAAGAGGGCATCTCTAAACTGTAAATATACTTCTGGAGTCGCCCTATCTGTTTTCTTTTCTATTTTACCCGACTTTGTTTTCGTTTCTTCCCTAATAATCCCATATTCGTAAGTAAGATCTAAATAAACCTTCTTTGACTTAAACTCAGAAACATCTGAATATTTTTTCCCTTTTACCTGAAAACCTTCTCCTACAGAAATCGAAGGGAGACACCCAAGTAAATTTATAAAAACTAACAATATAGTAATTCTTGAATATTTCATAATTCCTCTTTAAAACAGTTACTTAAGCAGTCGGATTGCTTCCGCTAAAGTTTCCACAAAGATCACTTTTCCGTTTTTATTGGTTTCGTAAATTAAATCTTTAAAACTTTTAGAAGGAATATTAGAATAGTCGCCTAGAACGATAAATCGTTTTTGATAATTGGTAATTTTCTGAAAAATCTCACCAGCAAAGCCAGTCTTCAGATCAAAAAAATGTTCCGGAAAATGAGAGGAATGGACGGCAATCGTATCGCTACTTGCAGAATAGATCAGATCGAAGAATGAATCTTTATCCTGAATGATATAGTCATCTTCCTTTAGAAAGGATATCGGGCCTTTTTCGGAATCTAATTCTTCGAATATCATTAGGATGATCCGAAGCTCACTCCCCTTTTTGGGGAATATAATAATACCGAACTCCCGCTTTACGGAAATAAAAACGGATCTCTGAAGATTGTTTATCTGTAGGTTGTAATCTTCTTTTAAAAGTATCTTCCGGAATACGGAATGTGTCTCCTAATGCGTCGCATCTAAAGAATCGATTCCCTTCCGGATAACGGATCATGAGCAAGGTGCCGGGTTCCGTTTCCCAGGCTCTACCTTCTCCTTCCCAAGAAAAATAAATAGATCTACTCGGGAAAATAGGATATTTTTTTCCTTCGTAAAGGACCTTGTCCTTGGTTCTATTCACATTTTTGAATATCTTTTTAGGTCCCGATTTTACGATAAAATGAACTGTGCCACATCTGAATGTGAGAAGTAGCGGAATTCCGCTCAAAGAGCCAGGCTCCAATCCTGAACCGGAAACATTAGCCCCGACACGGTTTGTGTTTTCTGCGATCCTTCCCAAGGTAGAACGCATAGACTCGTCTAAAAATTCTACTGTATCGTCTTTACGGATCTTCTCTAGTTGTCTATAGATCCGATCGAACTCTTGTTTTTCGTAGGCCTTGTTTCGAACAAAGCCGTCTAACTGTCTTTTTAGATTAGAAAGTCTGGCTTTGAAGTAAGGAGTATCGTTGCGAGAGGCGACATTGAACATTTCTTCCCAGAGTGTTTCTAATTCTCTGACTTCCGAATCTTGGTCGTAAGTATTCTTCTCCACTTCTTCCAAGATATAGCGGAACTTTCTTTTCAGATCGAATAGAAATCTGGAATCTTTTACTCTTTCCATGCCGGCTTATGATAGAATATCGGCAGGCTTTTTTACTAAGTCAGCCATTTTCCCAATAGTAAACTTTAGTTTGCGTGTTTTCTCATCTTGATGGATAGAATGATCCCGACCGCTGCCATGGACATAAGTAAGTGAGAACCACCGTAACTCATGAAGGATAGAGGGATCCCTGTCACCGGCAATAGTCCGAGAACAATCCCTATATTAATTGCCATATGATAGAATAACATCGCAACGATCCCGGATGCGAGTAAGGATCCGAATCTGTCCTTACTTTCGTAACTGATCTGTAGTCCTCGAAGTGGAATAGAGAATAAGAAGAAGAGTAAGAAGACAGAACCCAAAAATCCGGTTTGTTCCGCCCAAGAAGCGAATATAAAGTCTGTACTGGATTCAGGAACATGAGGGATCTTTCCTTCCGTCATTTCCGCATTTAGAAATCCTTTTCCGACTAACTTTCCGGAACCCACCGCAGGTTTGGACGCTCTGAGCTGGTATCCTGCGTCTTGTTTGAACTCGTCGGGATTCAAAAACGCAGTCAATCGAATGACCTGATTTTCCCGGAAAGGAACCGTTTTCATCACAACAACCGCAGAGATCAAACTGATACCTAAGATCCCCAAAGGAATATAATAAGAACGTAATGTTTTACTTCCTCTGGCTATCCTAAGCAAGATCATGATAATACTGAATATGATGAGCGTGGCGCCTACTCCGATCAATAATCCCTGGTTAGAAAGTATCTTAAATATGAAGCTCGCTTCTAAATCGATTACTTGATCGAATACTTCTCTTAATGCGGCGATCGTTTTAGGAGTCAGGTTGGCCCCGGCTACTTCTTTCCCATCCAAGACCTGCCAGGTTTTCCCGCCCAATCGGTTTACTACGGATAGAAGGTCCGTTTTTCCGGTTCTTTGTAAGAATGCGAGAATATCGTTCAGTAATGTAAGTTTGGAATATTCAACATACATCGGAAGAACGAGTGAGATCCCGCCGAATGTGATAAAAGAACCGATATGGAAATAGTCGGCTCCTCCCAAGAACAACATAGTGAATAAGATTGGTAAGAAGGAAACCGCGGTCCCAAAGTCGGGCTGTAAAAGTATCAACGCCATAGGAAGTAGAACGATCCCGAATGGGATGACTAGTACTACTAACTTCTTCATCTCTTTTTCTTTTAATACTAGATACTGTCCGAGTAGGATCACAGTGGCCAGTTTTGCAAACTCCGAGGCCTGCAATAAGAAAGGTCCCACCTTGATCCAAGATCTCGCACCTCTACTGGAAGGAAGATAACCGATCCATTTAACGAGAGTGAGTGCAAGTAATAGAATAGCGAATCCATATACAAATAACGCGTAAGCTCCGATCAATTGGTAATTGATCCGAGATACGAACCACATGATCACTAAACCTGCAAGGAAGAATAAGAACTGTTTAAACCATTTATGGCTCATGAGCCCGATACTCGGATCGTCAAAATTATACTCTTGAGAATATAATGTGAGAACGCTGCAGATCACTACTATGATGACCGAGCCTACTAAAAAGTAGTCAATCCTATCTATGGAACGATCCGACATCATTGTACATTCTCCGGTGCTACAGGGGCAGTCTCAGGTATCTCTGCAGTTCTTTTAAAACTTCCAGGAGGGAAAGCAGCTCTAAACATTTCTCTTGCGACGGGTGCCGCTCCGGCAGCTCCACCTACACCGTATTCTACGAAGACGGAGACCAACACTTGTTCGCTGACAGGAGCATTTGCAGGTGCATACCCTATGAACCAAGCGTGGTTGGATCCGGAAGCTCCCCTTCTTCTTGTTTGAGCGGTTCCTGTTTTTCCTGCGATGTCCGGAAGCCCAGGTTTATTTAATACGAATGCTGCTGTTCCATTCTTCACTACCAGTCTGAGTCCTGTTTTAATCGCCTCTACTGTAGAAGATTGGATCGGGATATCGCTCAGTCTTTGTGGATCAGTACGATTGATGATTGAATTGTCTAAAGGATCTCTGATCTCGTTCACTATATAAGGTTGGTAGATCTGTCCTCTATTCAATAGTCCTGCATAGAATAATGTCATAGAAAGAGGAGTAACGGACATGAATCCCTGTCCGATAGAAAGGTTGATCGTATCTCCATCGAACCATCTGGTCCCATAAATCCTTTTTTTCCATGCAGGAGAAGGGACCTGACCCGCAATCTCTCCCGGAAGATCGATCTTGGATTTTTGATCCAATAAGAATAAACGAGAATAGGTTAAGATAGGATCGGAACCCAGTTTGTATCCTAGATTATAAAAATACACGGAACATGATTTTTGAAGAGCATGGGCAAGATCATTCGTGCCATGTCCACCCTTCTCCCAACAATAGAATACTTGGTCGGGAACTCCGGCGAATGTGGATTTTAAAGTATAACTACCATTACATTGGTAACTAGTTTCAGGAGTATAATCCACCTTATGCCCGCTTTCCAAAGCAGCAAGTGCAACTAACGTTTTGTAGGTAGAAGCGGGAGGGAATTTGGATTGGATCGCAAGATTTAAAAATCCTCCGTTCGCATCCACTCTCTTATAATGTGCAGTCCTTTCCGATCTACTTTTTCCGGAGAGGACATTTGGATCATAGCTTGGATTAGAAGCCATAGCTAAAATTTCTCCGGTAGAAGGACGCATTGCGATCGCAGTTCCTCTGGCTCCTTTTAAAGCCTTGTATGCGGCAAGCTGAATGTCCTTGTCTATAGTAAGGACTAGGTTATTTCCTGGAGTAGAATGTTCCACTACCCTTTCTTCTTCAATATTTCCCTCGGAACTTCTTTTTTGGATACGGAAACCGTCCGTTCCTCTGAGTCTTGAGTCGTATTGGAGCTCCAACCCGTCTTTTCCGAGCCATTGATAAGATTTGATCTCACGGGTGAGAAGGTCCGTTTTACTAGGTTTACCTATATAACCCGTCACATGCGCAAGTGCAGGACCCATTTTATAGATCCTTCTGGGAGAAGGAACCAAGATCACATACTTAGATATATTATCAAAAACTGATATACGCTCTTGTTGTGCCTTGGAGATTGCTTCCAAGAGAACAAAAGGTTTTTTGGTTTTGATCTTTTTGGAAAATTTAGGTTCAAGCAAGTCCTCTTCGTAATAGGACATCGGGATCGAAAGAGTTCTTGCGAATTCTTGCAGAAAATTCTTAACTCTAGCTGGATCGTATTTAAGAATAGAAGTGTTTAATACTGCATCCAAACTGGAATAATTGGAAACAAGCGCCATAGAAGTTTCAGGAGTGAGAAAGTTTCGATCAAACATCTCTCCTCTGGCAGCCGGAATGGTCTCACTTTTTCGGACGAACTTCTCCGCCTTTAAAGAGTTATCCGTTCCTTGCACGATCTGAAGATTAAATAATTGGATCACGAATGCGATTAACGCAAATGCCACAAGGCCGGAGAACATGTACAGTCTTAGCCTGAAACTGCGCTCCAGTCTAAATTCTGTGGCTGAAGAAGATCCTCCTCCCCCCAACATTTTAGCCTTCCGCCTGCTCCAATCTGTACAATTTTCCGAGTACCCAGAAGAATATCGGAGCGATTGCGCCGTTAAATATCGAGGTACTGATGATGGAGTAGTTTAGATTTTCGTGAAAGAATAATGAGAATAAGAAATAAGATGCGATCCTGGAGATCAATGTCACTACCAGAGAATACAACATTATGGAAATTTGATTTTCGTGATAGGCAGGTCTTGCGAACTTTCCTACTATATATCCCATGATGCAGAATGTAAGAGAGTGAAGTCCTATCTTGTAGGTGACCACGTTCCCTACAATTTCTCCGCCTAAACCTGAATCGGAAAGTAATCCACCGAAAAATCCGATCCAAATCCCTGCCATTGTTCCTCTTCTAAGAGCAAAAAACAGAACGAAGATCACCATAAAGTCCGGTTTAAATCCAGAAATCTCGAATAGGTTTGTTCCATTCAAAAAGTGGGAGATCAGGATCCCGGCACCAATGACTATATATTCTAAGATCATTAGTTTGTTTCCTCTTCGGAGAATCCGGGTCCAGTACCTTCCGGCTTTTGGGGCTTAGGAGTTTCTACTGGTTTGTTCCCGCTAGGGGTTAGAGCTTTAGGCTCTCTTTCTTCTTTAGGATAATTCAGTTCGCCAAAATACGGATTTTCGATATTGATATTCTGTCCTTCAGGCCAGGTTTCAGCCCATTTTTCAGGGAGTTTCATGAGTATTGTAACGGACTCCAACATATCGAAACGAACAAAAGGTTTTAGGAATGCAGTTTTAAAACTTCCGTTACGCGGACCTTCTTCTGTGATAATACCCACTGGAATTCCAGGTGGGAACATTCCGGAAGAACCTGAACTATATACAGGTTTGCCAATCTTACTTAAAGATTCGGTGTATTGGATCATCTCGCTTGGACCCATCGGATAATCTCCGAAAATCCTAGGATCGATGATAATACCGCTGTCGATATAATTCATCAATCCTTCCATTCCTCTTCCTGAGTTTCCGGAAAGAGTGGCCCAGAGATTACTTTCCGGAATGGAAACACCCATATTAAAATTGGAATTGATGATCGGCTGGACCACTGCGGATCCCCCGGTGACTGCGATCACCTTTCCGACCAGAGCTTCTATAATTTCGCCCTTTTGGTTCACAGCTCTTGCGGTGACCGGCATATAAGGTTTGATCCCCGCTTCGGAGCCTTTGTCTATGATAATAGTGCGATAGATGGAATTCAAACGGACGGAAAGAACTTCCGCTTTGACTGTAGAATATTTTTGTTTAGTATTAAAACGTAATTCTCTTCTGAGACTTTCGTTTTCTCTGCTGAATCTTTCAATATCTTGGGGAAGAAGTTTATAATCGTCGATCGCGGCAACACATGCGTCTCTTTCTTGACGAACCGCTTCAAAAGATTCTAATTTAGTATAAGCTCCTTTAAAAAAGGAACCTACTCCGTCGATAGAACCGGAAACGGAATCTCCCACTCTCTGAAAACTTGCGATCCCTCTGACTAAAACGTTACTCTTAAAAGTCAGAGACAATAGAGAGAATACGATACAGAATAAAAGGGAAACGGTTTCCTTACTTTTATTAACTTGAAGCCAAAGCATAAAAAATTCCGTATCGGACTCCGGCCATCAGCCAGAGACCGAGATCCGAATTAACGGATCCCTGGTTTCAGATACTTAACTTCGTCCAAGAATTTTCCGGTCCCAAGTACCACGCAGGTCAGAGGGTTTTCCGCTCTGAACACAGGAACGCCGGTTTCTTTAGAAAGATAGGTTTCTAATCCTCGGAGAAGACATCCCCCTCCAGTAAGAACGATCCCTCTCTCTACGATATCCGAAGCAAGTTCAGGTGGAGTTCTTTCCAGAACTCTTTTGATTCCGTCTAAAATTTCGTCGGTTGGTTCTTTGAGAGCCTTGCGGATCTCGTTGGATTCCAATTCCAGAGTACGAGGTAATCCGGAAATCGCATCCCTACCTTTTACTTCCATGGTCTCGGTTTTCTTTTCAGGGTAAGCGTTACCGATAGTCAGTTTGATATCTTCCGCAGTTCTTTCCCCAACGACCAGGTTGTATTGGTTTCTTAAATATTTGATGATTGCATCGTCGAACTCGTCACCACCTGTTCTGATGGACTCGGCGATCACCATACCGCCAAGAGAGATCACAGCGATCTCAGTGGTTCCACCACCTATATCCACGATCATATTACCAGCAGGTTCGTTGATCGGAATATTTGCGCCGATCGCAGCTGCCAATGCCTCGTCGATCAGGAAGATCTCTCTAGCACCTGCTTGTTCCGCCGACTCACGGACCGCGCGTCTTTCCACCTCGGTGATCCCGGAAGGAACTCCGATCACGATTCTAGGTTTTACGAAAGTAGTTCTGTTATGGACTTTTGCAATGAAGTAGCGGATCATTTTTTCGACAGTTTCGAAGTCCGCGATCACCCCGTCTTTCATAGGACGGATCGCTACGATCTCGCCGGGAGTACGTCCCAACATTCTCTTAGCTTCCTGGCCTACTGCGAGCACCTTGCCCGTAGCCGCGTGGACCGCTACTACGGAAGGCTCGGAAAGAACGATACCTTGCCCTTTTACATGGACGAGAGTGTTTGCGGTTCCGAGGTCGATTCCCATATCGTTGGAAAATAATCCGTATAGCTTATCGAATATCATTTCTATCCTTTGCTGCCTGAAGGCTGGTTGATCTTTTTTATTATCTGCCGAATCGGTGAAAATCTCTAGGATTTTACGGCCACGATCCAATTCAATATTTCCTGCCCGATCCTTACGGGCAATTCCAAAACAAAAAAAACGAAAAACAAATTGGAACCCATTGCGACCTCCATTAACTTGGGCAACTTATGGTCCGGGAAAACACCCTAGCTGCCATCGATCTTGGCACAAACTCCTTCCACATGATAATCGTCCGGGTCCGAGAAAACGGGACCTTTGAAGCAATCGCCAGAGAGAAGGAGAACGTACGTCTCGGAAGCGGTTTGGAAGAAGGAGGAGAGATCGATCCTCCCGCATTTAGGCGTGCAATCGAGTGTTTAAAGCGTTTTAAGATGCTCGCAGATAACTCAAAGGCAGAGATCAGAGCGGTTGCCACTTCCGCAATGAGAGAAGCCTCCAATCGTGCCGAATTCCAGGCCGCCGCCTGGAAGGAAGCCGGCATCAAGATAGATGTGATCAGCGGATATGAAGAAGCCCGACTTATCTATTTCGGGGTCCTGCAAGGACTTCCGGTATTCGACAAAAAGGTCCTGCTAGTGGATATAGGCGGAGGAAGTACCGAAGTTTTAGTGGGTTATAGAGGGGATATCCTATTCTCTAAAAGTTTCAAATTGGGAGCGATCAGACTCACCGAAAAATTCCTGAAATCCGAAACCCTGGATTCCTCTCAGATACGAAAATGTAAACTCTATGTAGAGGAGATCATTCTTCCTTTCCGAAAGATCATCCGAGATCTGAAGCCTGAAATGATCATCGGTTCATCGGGAACCGTCCAGGCAACCGCAGGGATCATCCGCGCCTTCGAGGGGGAAACGGAAGAAAGACCTTTAAATCATTACACGTTCCAGTCATCCGAATTCAAACGCGCAAGGAATATGATCTTAGAAGCGGACACTTCTAAAAAGAGAAGTAAGATCCCAGGCTTCGATTCTAAACGTTCCGATATCATCGTGGGTGGAATGCTGATCCTGGATGAGTTATTCCAGTTATTGGACCTGCCGGATATGACAGTTTCAGAGTTCGCACTTAGAGAAGGAATCATCTACGATACGATCCGAAAATGGGAGCACTTCCAGGATCTGGAACATTCCAAACATCTGGACGATATCCGCCAAAAATCCATTTTGAATCTTTTAGTTTCCTATACAAGGGACCAAGAATATGCCCGTCATGTTTCCAAACTTGCCTTGGACATTTTCGATCAACTTCAGTCAGTACATCGATTAGGAAAAGAAGAAAGAGAATATTTGGAAGCTTCTTCTTTACTACATGAGGTAGGGCTATTCATTTCACATTCGGCCTATCATAAACACAGTTATTATCTGATCCGAAACTCTGAGGCTATGCTCGGATTCACCTGGGGAGAGATAGAGATCATTGCACTCACCGCAAGATACCATCGCAAAAGTTCTCCTAAATCCAAACATAGAGAATTCCAAAGAGTGGGTCCAAGAGAACAGGAAATAGTCGAAAAACTTTCCGCAATTTTACGGATCGCGAGCGCATGCAATCGGAACAGACAAGGGTTGATAGAAACTGTCAAATGCCAGGTCCGAAAAAATCAGGCAATCTTCACATTGGCCACAAATCAGAATTACGATAAGAGTCTGGAACTTTGGGCCTGCGAAGAACAAGCAGATACATTCGAGTCCGCCTACGGAATGGTGCCTTTATTTCAGTGAACAGATCTCAATCTTTCGGATATTTTATAACTGTAATTTTGGTACATTCTATATTTCTAAATTGTTTCACTGTCTTTCCTTATAAACAAGAAACCATAGATTCTCGTTTGTTGGATAAAAAGGAAGAAGAGATCGTTTCCAATAGAGGAAGAATAAACTACGAATTCGAAAACTTCGAACTGGTACTAAAAATAGAGGGCGCTTCTTTCCAAGAAACATTCGAAAAAAGGAAAACCTTAGAAACTAAGATCATACATTACGATTACAAGAAAACGGACGGATATAGACAGCTGGAAACGGACGATAAACCTTGGAATCGATATATTTTAGGAATGTTTGCAGATATCGGAGCTCTTTTCGAATGGACCACAATCCCGTTCCGCACAATTTCCAGGAAAAAGGAAGAAGAAACACTCTCTGAGAATATTATAAAATCCGAAAGAACCAAAACTTTCGAACCTAAGGAGCTCCAACTTATCTTAAGAGCAGAGAACACCGAATTTTTTAATAAGAGCCCTAACTCAGATACGATTCGCATTCCACTCGCAGAGATTCGAAAATTTTTCCCTAAAGCAAACTCTATAGAAGCGCTACTCTATTACGGAAAAGAAAGGATAGAATACCAAAACATCCCAGTCGCAGAAGAGATCCGTAAGATGAAGTTAAAATAAATCCTTAATGTTTCACTCCCCATAAAACCGACTGCGACTACCACTGTTGATTAGTGCTATCCCAATGCCGAGGAGCCAACCAAAGCGCTTCGGCAATTGCAAATAATCGTTTCGAATCGGATTTAAAAATACCCGTCATGACCTTGAACGCTCTTGACATCTTTTGCAACCGCCAGCTCACTACAGTATAGTTTTCTCCGATCTTAGGACGCTCTATGATCTTGCCGCGTATTTTGCTTAACACAATTAATTGAGGCTCATCTAAAACAGCTGAGAATCCTCCAGGACAATCCAAAGCTCCCCAGATCACCGCATCTCTGACAAAACCATTTTGGGATGAAAGTGTTTCGTCAGGAAGCCAATGTCCCACCATAAGGTTTTCAAATCCGTTTTGCTGCGGAGCCGGGCCGACAAATATTCTCATTCCGTCGTTTACTTCTCGTTTTGGACCACACACAAAACATGTGGGAAACGGATGAGTCGTAAATCCCGGATAAGAGGCGGAGATCTTCTTTGCTTCTTCCAAATCAGGAACGACGGGCAATTTATATTCTGAAAATTCCTCGTCCGCTATCGATTTCAGAGTTGCTAGGATTTTCTTTGAGCTGTCGTAAATTGTTCCTCTTTGTCCTTTTTCGGATTCCATAAGAATCGATGTCTCGACAGGAGTCGGATTCAGAAGACGTATTTCGGCAGCGTCACTTTCTACCGCTTCCACCAAAATACCGGCAGTAAAACCGCCATTGCCTGTTTTTGGCGGGCCGCAGAATCTTTTCGGCAATATCATATTATCAATTTTCATACTTTCTTCTCCGATTTAATCTTTTGTTTCAGCGAGAAAAAAGGCCAAAACATAGGAACCTCACGTTTATATTGCAGATACTTATCGCCGAAAGTTTGGACCAAATCTCTTTCTTCAAACAATGTTCCAATGATAATATAAAGCGACATACCTGCAGAAAGAATGAAATGATCTAGATCCATCGTCGGAGTGCTCCATAAGACCAAGATCATTCCGAACATCATCGGATGACGCACCAACTTATAAAGTGAAGGTGTAGCGAACTCAGAATTGTTTGATTCGGTTTTTAAAAGAAAATTCCAGGGTTGTTTTAATCCGAAAAGTTGGAAGTGATCGATCAAAAAAGTGGAAACGACCGCCACAATAAGTCCTATTAAAAAAATAGAATAGACTGCATACATTCCGTAAATACTTTTAATATTCCATATTTCGAATTGGATCGACTGCCAAAGACATGAGAGGACAATCAAAGTTACGCTGGCAATGAAAACATAGACACTCCTCTCGATCGGCAAAGGTATTATTTTGCGACAATACTCTTTAAAACCTGCTCTTGCCATGACGCTATGGGGAATGCCGAACAATGCAATTAATGCAATGTCTAAACCAATCGACCCAATCAACCCAATTCGAAATTCAAATGAGATGGGCTCAATAAATTGAGTGAAATCAATTAGGCGGAAAACAAAAATCACCATAGCGAAAAGATAGACCATGTAAGAAATCAGCGCGAATATTAAATAAGTAACTCTCGCAAATGTATTAGATATAGACAAATTCCCTCCAAAAATGCTTGGTATTCAAAGCTTTTTAAAAATTCTCAACTAAGCTAAGAAACTGGAAATCTCCACTGTAAATAATAAATTATAGAAATTCATTTGCTGATGCGATTATTGCTTGGCATTCCAAGTATTTTTCACTAAACCATCTCTGAATAAAAACTGAAACTTTTGCTCTTTAGCAATTTGTTTCTCGTAAAAATAATTTTGGATTTGAGATATGTTAAAAGGAGAATAGGAATAGAATGAAACAAGATAGACTATTAGTCCTAATTACAGTATTACGAGACCAAATCCTGGATGAACTGAAAAAAGATTATTCTCGTTTCGGAATGACTCACATAACTCCTGCGATGGGCGCAGTTCTTTGTGCCCTTAAAGGGGAACGTCCCCAATCTATGAAAGAGATAGCAAAACAAATCCTTAGAGACCAGTCTACCATCACTCCATTAGTGCAAAAACTGGTCGATTTAGATCTCGCAATCCAAGAACGTTCTTCTCAGGACGCAAGAGAGTCTCTGGTGCGATTAACGATGTCTGGCAAAAACGCACGTTTGAAAATTATCCGCGCAGGCAGAAAAATGAATGCTCGTTTGTACAAAGGTATGTCAACTATTGATCGAAAACATCTGATTTCACTATTGGCCCAACTAAAAAAGTAAACAAAACCCTCAGTATCCATATGATTCCGACGGGCTTCCAATGAGCCTCATCTCAGAATCCGTCTGTCCTCGTCCGACTCAGATATCTGTCCTGTTTTTTCTATTAGAAATTTGGTGTCCGTAGGTCTTCTTTGCACATACTTTAGGCCAAGCTCTCCCGCCTTAGTATATTTTTTGCCGGAAGAATATTCCAAAGCCAGCCTTCTACATTCTTGAACGGAAACCGTCTTTTGGATCCTATTCTTTTTTTCAGGATTTGTATCTTTGAGCAAAATTTCAGTAGATGCTAAACTTTTCTTAGGTGCCTCAATTCGTAGCAGAGAAAGATCGTCTGTAATTTCTCCTTCTTTTTGGATCAATTCGTAAGTGAGATCCAAGTCGCCTTTTGCTCTTCCTACAATTTCTAAAAATCTAGAATCGTCAGGATCTATCTCAGATTAGGTCTATTTTCCACGATCAAGTAAACGATCAGATGAGCGAGTAATACCCCGTAAAACCTACACCGAAGCGTTTGCTACATAGATCAATATTTCATTTCTAATATAAGCTAAAATTAAGTGAAATGCTATGTTTGGTCCAAGGCAGACCGAATACAGGAAAGGATCTCGGTACCTAAATACGGTTTTTGAATAAAATAACTTACTCCGAAATCTTTTAAGGAAAGTTTCAACTCCGGCTCCATAAATCCGCTCGCTAAAAGAATTTTTACGGAACTATGAATGGCTCTGATCCTCTTGATGACTTCTCCTCCTCCAAACTTTGGCAGTCCTAGATCGGTCAGCACCAATTGGATTTGAGAATGTCTCAAAAGAAATTGTTCCACACCGTCTTCTCCATCTGCAGCCAAATATACTTTGTATCCTTTGGATCTTAAAAGATCTGCCAACATATCTCGGAGAAGCTCTTCGTCTTCGATGACAAGTATACTTTCCTGACCTCCTAAAGACTCCGATTCTGAATAAACAGGCTTTATATTCATTTCCGATCTTTCTTTTGGAACAGGCAGGTATACTAAGAATGTAGTTCCTTTTCCTAATTCTGATTCAACTTCCATCCAACCTTTGTGATTTTCGATCACACTATAAGCCAACGCAAGCCCAAGTCCAGTTCCCTTACCTACATCTTTAGTTGTGAAGAATGGTTCAAAAATCCTTTGTTTTGTTTTTTCGCTCATTCCACTTCCTGAATCGGAGATCCGAAGTATTACATATTTTTCAGCAAGGCTCTTAGAGTATCCTATCTTTAAATTTTCCGCATTCGTTAAGAATGTTTCCATGTTCAGGACGCCGCCGTCTTGCATAGCGTCCCTTGCATTCACACACAAATTCAGCAAAACCTGATGGATTTGATTGGCGTCCACTTGCAGCAACGGAAGGTTTTCCTGAAAGTCTGTAAAAAGCCTAATATTTTTAGGGAATGTCTGGGAAATCAATTTACTGATTTCTAATATGATATCATTTATTTGTGTAGGTTCTAGATTGAATTCTGTTTTTCTGGCGAATGTCAGAAGTTGTCTGACAAGGGAAGCTCCTCTTTGAGTAGCCAAATGTAATGCGGAGATATGTTGGGAAAATTTTTCAGGATTGTTCCTACTAATCTCTATCACCGAGGTATGACCCATAATAATAGAGAGTATATTATTAAAATCGTGAGCGATCCCGCTTGCCAAGGTGCCTAAACTCTCCAGTTTTTGCGCCTGAATGAGCTGTTCTTCTAGTTCAGCCCTTTTTTTCTCTACTTCCTTTAGTTGGGCTTCTTTTAATTTATTCTCAGTGATATCTTCTGCGACCCCTGCGACTCGAATGGTTTCTCCCTTTTCGTTCTTAACAGGAAACGCCTTGTCTCTTATCCATCTGATCTCTCCGTCCGGACGAACGATCCTGTATTCTTCTCTATATTCTCCAGTAACTTGTCGGGACTTTGCATTATTAAATACCCTGTCTCTATCGTCTGGATGGATTGATTCCAACCAAGAGATCGGATTTTCAAACAAACTTTCCCTGGATCTTCCCCAAATCTGTTCGTATCCTTGGCTGATATATACCATCTCATTTTTGGAAAGACTGGTCATCCAAAACACCTCGTGGATAGCGTCCGTTAGTTCCTTGAATAATTCTTCACCCTCGCGGTTCAGCCTTTCGGCCCTTCTTCTTTCCTCTATTTCGTAACCTAACTCTTCACTTCTCTTTCTGAGTTCGAAATTTTTTTCCTCTAATTTCTCTACTAATCTGTGATTGTATTGTCGAAGAGGTGCAGAGTCCATTACCAATCTTTTAACATTACGATCCGATCTAGGAGTCTCCACTAGTCTGGTTACTGTTTCTTCTAATAATTTCAGACCGGCAGGCTTTTTTAAGAATGCGTCCGCCCCCAGATCAAAAGAAAGTTTTTCATCTGATTCGGAAGTATAAGTAGCAGTATATATGATAATCGGAATGTCTTTGAACTTTTCGCTCTGTCTTACTTGAGAACAGAATTGGTATCCGTCCATTTGAGGCATTAAGATATCGGAAATGATCAGATCCACTTTCGCATTTTCCAAGATCTCCAAAGCTTCTAGTCCATTCGAAGCAGTGTAAATTTTTCTAGAGTCGTTCTCCAACTGAGCAGAAATTAATTTCCGATTTTGATAACTGTCGTCTACGACTAGAATGTGCATATAATATATGTCCGAAAAAGACCGTGTATCGTTAAGAGACGAAAAAAATCCCTTGGATCATGGGCCTATTCCCTTGATAAAACCACTAATTTGTTTCGTAAATTTCCTGGTATCGATTGGTTTTGTAATATAACCGTCGCAACCTGCTCCATAAGCTTTTTGAGCGTCTCCTTTCATAGCAAAAGCGGTAACTGCTATGATCGGTATACTTTTCGTATTCTCTCTTTCTTTTAACTGTCGAGTAAGCGTAAGTCCGTCCACACCAGGCAATTCTATATCCATTAAGATCAGATCCAAAGGAAAATTCTCAATGATCTGTAGCGCCTCTTCTGCGTTTCCTGCTTTTAAAACTTCATACTGATCCAACTCCAATAATTCGCAAATCAATTTGAGATTTACGATATTATCATCCACTACCAAAACCTTAGGAGGCATATTTATTTACCATTGGAGACCTTTCTAGGAAGTATTATAGTAAAAACGGATCCTTTTCCCAACTCACTTTCTACGGTAATTGTTCCGTTCATCAATTCCACGATCCTTTTGGTCAAGGCAAGCCCTAACCCCGTTCCTTGGAATTGCCGATTGGCCCCGCTGTCAATTTGTTGGAATTCCTCAAAAATCCTGGTTAGATCATTTTCTCCTATACCGATCCCTTCGTCTTCGAATCTCATTCTGATGGTATCCTTATCTCCCGCCTCCATATTCACTCTGATATTTCCGCTTTCATTACTAAATTTTACTGCATTGGATAAAAGATTGTATAAGATCTGTTTTATTTTTTGAGGATCCAAGGTCACCAAGTCAATGGAGTCCTCTACTTTGATCGAAAAATTGATCTTTTTCTTTCTCAATAATGGACGAATGATGGAAGAAACCTCTTTGATCGCTGCGGCTAAGGAGAATGTTTCTAAAAATAATTCCATCTTTCCAGATTCTACCTTGGCCAGATCAAGTACGTCATTAATCAATTTTAAGAGATGGTTCGCACTATTTAAGATATCCGTTAAATATTCTTTTTGTTTTTCGTTCAAAGATCCCGGTCTTTCATCAGAGAGTAATTCCGAAAAACCTATGATGCCATTCAATGGAGTCCTTAACTCATGGGACATGTTTGCCAAGAATTCACTTTTTAATCTAGCGGTTTCCTTCATTCTTTCATTCTGTTCTTCTAATGCGGCTCTTCTGAATTCTTCTTGTTGCTTTCTTTCCGTGATGTCGCGGATAGAGCTAGAAACCAACATACCTTCTTCCGTTTCCAAAGGACTTAAGCTGATCTCCACAGGGAATTCCAATCCGTTTTTTTTAAGTCCATATAGTTCGAGTCCGCTTCCCATCCCTCTGACTTTTGGATCCTTAAAAAAGCCTATCCTGTTTTTCGGATGATTCGCCCTAAATCTTTCAGGGACTAAAACTTCTACGGGTCTGTGTAATAATTCTTCTCTGGGGTATCCGAATAATTTTTCTGCTTGGGAATTGATCAGTACTATATCTCCTTCCCGATTCACGATCACGACTGCGTCAGGCGCGGATTCTAACAACCCTCTGAACTTTGCTTCTGCCTTGATCCTTTCTCGAATGTCACGGATGGCACTCAATACCAATGTTGCTTCTTCCGTATGATAGGGACTTAAGCTGATCTCTACCGGGAATTCGGTTCCGTTTGACTTCCTACCGAAAAGTTCCGAGCCCACTCCCATGGATCTGGTTCTTGGTTGAGTAAAATAATGATCACGATGAGAAATATGGTTTTTTCTGAATCTATCTGGAAGAAGGATCTCTATTGGCTGTCCCAAAAGTTCCTCTCTTTTGTAATCGAACATTCTAAGCGCCTGCTCGTTCACAAACACGATACTTCCGGATTCGTTTACCATTACGATAGAATCAGGCAAAGATTCCAGAAGACCTTTAAATTTGGATTCGATCAGCTTTGCATCCTTTAAGGCCTTTTCTAATGTGATTTCTTTTTCCGCGGGAGTCGTCATATTATATAATAAATTCGTATATTAGAGACGGGTAGGATACTTGGAAAAAATTCCCAAGGCAAGCGCATTTCAAAAGATTAATATTGGAAAAAAATTATTATCCGCTCGTACAAGAAAACGAAGGAATTCGCAAAAGGTTTAGGATGTTCTAAAAGATCGGATCAGGCCGGATTTAATTTATCTACCCAGAGAGGTCGGCTTCCTACGATCTCGGTACCTACCTTAAAAAGTAGGATATATCGTCCTTCTTTGGGAAAAACTGCGTGAGGTATTGGGATCCCGATTTCTACGGGTTCAGATCCGTTATTGACTCGAATATTTCCTCCGACACCTATCACTTTTTCACCTGTATCGGCGTGTTCTAATTCTAAAGAAAATTCATGGTCTCCCGAGGAAAGATTTGTGACACATACATAGATTCCCCAGGGAGGAAAGACAACAGGGAATTGTCCGGAATAGAACTTAGTAAAAGTTCCTATGATCCCTTTTTTCCCGTTGTCTTCCGAGATGACCCGATCCGCAAACACTAATGCTAATAGGACAGGCTCCCCCACGTTATTCGACACCTAAGATCAGACCGAATAAGCGTCTGAAACCAGTTGCTCCTGCTCTTGAGTGTGGACTTTCATATGCCCTGCAGCAGGGCTTGCGGATTCTTTTCTTCCGGCGTATTTGAGTTTTGTTCCGTTAGGAAGAAGATCCTCGAATCTATCTCTTACAAAAGTCCAAGCTCCTTGGTTTTTAGGCTCTTCTTGGCACCAAACAAAAGTTTTAGCGTTTTTGTAAGTTTTAAGGACTTCCTCCTGGATCTCTTTTGCAGGGAAAGGATATACCTGTTCCACTCGGATAAGAGCGGTGTTTTGCACCTTATTCTCTTCTCTATATTTTAGAAGATCATAATATACTTTTCCGAAGCTGAAGATTACCTTCTCCACCTTATCAGCCTTGATCTCGGTCTTGTCCGGAAGAACTTCCCTAAACGCTCCTTTTAACAGGTCGTCTATCGGAGAAAGCGCTCCAGGGAAACGTAACAAAGACTTAGGAGTGAAAATGATCAGAGGTTTACGGAAATTACGCAATATCTGCCTACGTAGCAAATGGAAATACTGAGCAGCATTCGTACAGTTTGCCACTTGCATATTATTGTCCGCACATAGTTGCAGGAATCTTTCTATCCTACCGGAACTATGTTCTGGTCCTTGTCCTTCATATCCGTGAGGAAGAAGGACCACAAGACCGGACATCCTCTGCCATTTCACTTCCGAACTGGAAAGGAATTGGTCAAAGATTACCTGAGTATTGTTTGCGAAATCGCCGAACTGAGCTTCCCAAAGTACGAGTGCGCTCGGGTCAGAAAGAGAATAACCGTATTCGAAACCTAAAACGGAAAACTCAGACAAGGAAGAGTTCACTACTTCTGCCTTCGCTTGTTTTTCCGAGATATGATTTAGACCTACGTATTTTGCTCCTGAGTTGATATCAACAAGAACCGCATGTCTATGAGAGAATGTTCCACGCTGGCTGTCCTGGCCGGAAAGACGAACTCTAAATCCGTTTTCCAATATCGAACCAAAAGAGAGCGCTTCCGCCATTCCGTAATCCAAAGAAACTTTTCCTTCTGCCATTTCTTTACGGCTTTGGAGAAGTTTTACTAGTTTAGGATTCGGAGTAAAACCATCAGGAACGGTAGTGATCGCTTTTACGATACGATCAATTTGTTCAGCAAGAAGAGAAGTAGCAGTGCCGCTATCCAGAGGTTCTTTGGAATATTTCGCCCAAACTCCCTGCATTGTATCCACTTTCATCTTGATATCTTGCTCTTTTGCTCTTTGAAAAGAATCTTCCAAACCTTGAGCGGAACCGTTTTTGATGAAGTCCAATTCTTCCGCGGAGATATCTCCGTCGTTTATCAACTTTTTCTCATATAATTGAGCTGTAGGAAGATGGTTCTTGATGATGGAATACATCTTAGGTTGAGTGAATGCAGGCTCATCCGTTTCATTATGGCCCAATCTGCGGTAACAGATCAGATCTATAATAAAGTCTTTTTTGAATTTCTGGCGGTATTCCATTCCGAGTTTAGTCACTCGGTATACTGCTTCCGGATCGTCGCCGTTTACGTGAACGATTGGGATCTGGTAACCTTTAGCAAGGTCAGTTGCGTATAACGTGGATCTGGATTCATTCGGCAAAGTGGTAAATCCGATCTGGTTATTGATCACTATATGGAAAGTTCCGCCGGTGGTATAACCGTCTAGGTTCATGAGGTTGATGGTTTCTGCCACCACTCCCTGTCCTGCGAACGCCGCATCTCCATGAATAGTGATCGGCATAAATTTAGAACGATCTGCATCTCCATATTGTTCTTGGCGAGCTCGAACGGAACCTGTAACAACCGGGTTCACCGCTTCCAAGTGGCTAGGGTTGAATGCGAGGGAAAGTTTTACTTCTTTTCCACTCGAAGTCATTTTGCTATTAGAATATCCTAAGTGATACTTAACGTCCGCATAACTTCCGGCGCTTTTGTCTGCCTTCTCTTCGAATTCAGCGAATACTAAAGAAGCAGGTTTTTCGATCACGTTTACGAGCACGTTCAAACGTCCTCTATGCGCCATACCGATCACGAGTCCGTCCATTTTGAAACGTCCGGCTTCCTCTACGATGGTGTCCAGCATAGGGATCATACTTTCTCCCCCTTCTAAGGAGAAACGTTTTTTACCTACGTATTTCTTAGCTAAGAATGTTTCCAAATGATCCGCTTGGAATAATTTTTCGAACAATCTCAGACGTATACTTTTAGGAAGAGGCGCATGATATTCCGCAGACTCGATCTGATGTTGGAGCCACTCTCTTTCTTCGTCATTTACCAGATAATATTGCTCGTAACCTACTGTGCTGCAGTATGCTTTTTCGAACCAAGCCACAACATCTTTCAGTTTAGCACGACCCAGAGAAGGATTCTGTGTGTCGACTACCGTATCTAAGTCCGCAGGAGTTAAATTTCCTAATTTGGATTCGATGAACTTACGATTCGGTTGAGAAATCCCCAGAGGATCTACGTTAGCAGCTAAGTGCCCCTGTCTACGATACGCGTTCAACAGGTTGATGATCCCCATCTCTCTGATGGATCCTGCCTGAGCATCCGTGAAAGAAGTAGCAACTGCAGATTTGCCGTTGCCATTTCCGTTCCCGTTGGATCCGTTTTGAGGATATACTCCGTTAGTCTCTACTTCTTGAAAGAATAGAGACCATTCCTTGTCCAAAGAGTTCGGATCCTTCTTAAACTTTTCGTAAAGTTCTTCGAGTAATGCCCCATTCTCTCCGTATAATGCCATCAATTGTTCGATTTTCATGATCGGATCTCCCCTAAGCGTGAATTGCCCACTTGTCTACGGCCATGGCGGCCTCTTTTACGACTTCGGACAATGTAGGATGCGCGTGGAAAGAACGAGCTATATCTTCCGCAGAAGCACCGAACTCTACCGCAACCGCAAGCTCAGCGATCATATCCGAAGCTCTAGGCCCGAACACAAACGCTCCCAATACCTTATCCGTTTTTTTATCTGCTAAAATTTTGACTTGGCCTTCCGCTTCGTTCATAGCCTTAGCTCTTGCATTCGGCTTGAATAATGACTTGCCTACTTTGTATTCTACACCCGCGCTTTTGAGTTCTTCTTCGCCTTTTCCGACCCAAGCCATTTCCGGCCAGGTATAGATAATGCTTGGAACCGCAGCGTAATTAACGTGTCCGGATTGACCTGCGAGTAATTCCGCAAGTGCAACACCTTCTTCTTCCGCTTTATGAGCAAGCATAGGTCCGTCGATCACGTCTCCAATCGCGTAGATGCCGGCCGCACTGGTTTGGAAATGAGAATCTACCTTGATCCTTTTTCTTTCCGTTAATTGGACCCCAGCTGCTTCTAATCCGATCCCATCGATAAACGGTTTACGGCCGACTGCTACAAGCACAACGTCCGCATCCAGTTCGGATTCTTTTCCGTCAGGCGCGGCAATCTTTACTTTAGCACCTGATTTGGAAGCAGTCGCTCCTAATACTTTATGTTCGAATAAGAAATTAAAACCTTGGGACTCTAAACTTCTTTGCAATAAGCTGCCGAAAGAACGGTCTACAGTAGGTAGAAGTCCTGGCAGGAGTTCCACCACTGTGACTTCTGCCCCGAGTCTTCCCCAAACGGAACCGAGCTCCAAGCCGATCACACCCGCACCAATCACTACCAGTTTTTTAGGTACCGATCTTAGATCAATTGCATGGTCGGAAGTGATGATCGTCTTTCCGTCCACAGGAAGACCAGGAATATCTATTGGAACAGAACCCGTCGCTAAAACGATATGTTTTGCACTTAAAACTTCTTTTTTGCCGTCAGCTAAGGCGACTTCTACCTGACCACCGCCGAGCAATTTACCAAAACCCTCATAACGAGTGATCTTGTTCTTTTTCATCAAGTAGTCCACGCCATCTGTGACTTCTTTGACGATGGTGTTCTTGCGCTCCATGAGTTTGTTTAGATCCAGAGTGACTTTTCCCACTCCAATCCCATGGACATCTGTCTTATGTAAAACCTTATGATATTCTTCAGAAGAATCCAAAAGCGCTTTGGAAGGAATACAACCAACGTTCAAGCAGGTTCCTCCCAAGGTTTTTCTTTTTTCGATAATCCCGGTTTTGAACCCGAGTTGAGCCGCTCGGATCGCGCCCACATAACCTCCGGGTCCCGATCCGATCACTAATACGTCGTATTGTTCCGCCATACTTATTAGACTTCCTTAAACTTCTAAAAGAAGGCGGGTCGGATCTTCGATCGCTTCTTTTACCTTCACTAGGAAAGTAACCGCTTCTTTTCCATCTACAACCCTATGATCATAAGAAAGGGCAACATACATCATAGGTCGGATCACGATCTGATCGTTCACTACCACAGCACGTTTTACAATATTATGAAGTCCTAAAATTCCACTTTGAGGTGGGTTTAATATAGGAGTAGACATCATGGAACCGTAAATTCCCCCGTTGGAAATGGTGAATGTACCACCTTCCATATCGGAAAGATCTATTTTCCCATCCTTCACCTTATTAGCGAGGCGAGCAATTTCGGATTCAACCTGAGCAAAACTTAAGAGATCCGCGTCACGAACAATCGGAACTACCAGACCTTTTGGACCTCCAACAGCCACACCGATATCGAAGTAGTTTTTATAAACCAAATCAGTACCGCGAATTTCTGCGTTGATTGCAGGAACAAATTTTAAAGCTCCGATCACTGCCTTGGTAAAGAAGCTCATAAATCCTAAATTGATATTATGTGCGTCTTTGAACTTGTCCTTGTATTTAGCACGAAGGTCCATGACCGCACTCATATCCACTTCGTTAAAAGTAGTCAGTAGAGCTGCGTTATGCTGAGCTGCAACCAAACGATTTGCGATCGTCTGGCGAAGTTTAGTCATAGGAACAACGTTTTCTCTCGGAAGATTACTACGAGAAGCAGCCGGAACCGCTTTAGGAATTTCAGGAGAAGGAGCAGATTTTGCTGCAACAGGCGCCGCGGAAACCGCAGCAGCGGGTTGTGCTGACTGTTTATTTGCAATTGCATTTAACACGTCTTCTTTAGTGATCTGTCCGTTCTTACCGGAACCAGAAATAGAAGCAGGATTTAATCCGTTATCATCTATCAGTTTGCGAACAGCAGGGGGAAGTGTATCGTTCTGCGTTGCGCTGGTCGTGTTAGTTGGTGCTGTATTCGTTGAGGAAGGAGTGCTGGAAGTAGGAGTGCTTTTTGCGGAGGCAGAAGGGTCAATGATTCCGATCACTTCTTTGATCTTGACCGTCTCCCCCGGTTTCTTGTTAATTTTTTGGAGAACACCCGCCGAGGGGGCCGGTACCTCCATGGTCACCTTGTCGGTTTCCAATTCCACCAGGACCTCGTCCTGTTCTACTCGTTCGCCTTCTTTTTTTACCCAGTTTGCTATTGTTGCTTCCGTAATGGATTCACCCATTTCGGGAACCTTGATCTCTATCGACATCTTGATCCTACGGAGGTCGGTGTATACGTCCCATTCCGGGACCGCCTCCATTTCACTTTCGGAAAGCGGAAAAATTCTGTAAAGTCGTTCTTGTCAAATCGGTGTTTTGGATGAATTTTCCCGAAATCACACTTAATTTTTAGTCCGCTTGCGGTTTAAACTTACGTTCCGTTTTTCCGATCTCTTCGTCGCTGATCTGGTATTCCAATTGGAGGAATTCTCTGAAATCTATTGACTTATGATGGTCCCGGTCTCCGTCGCATTGGCGGTTCGCTTGGACAGATTTTGTCACACCTGCTACAGTAATCGGCTTTAAGGTCAAGTTCTGGGTAACAGGACATACTCCAGGCTTAGGAGACAATCCATTATACGCGCAGGTTCCTCCACCTTGTACTTCTTCCGGTTGTGGATCCAGACCGTGCTCATTCTCGAAAGTCGGATAATTTTCACCGTTATAGAAACGACGGTACATTTTTCCCCAGATTGGAACTGCAAGAACTCCCGCAGCCTGACCTCTTCCGAGTGAGATAGAACTCTTATCGAATCCAAGCCAAATTACGGTAGTGAGCTTAGGATCGAATCCGCAGTACCAAGCATTTGTAAAAGAAGAAGTAGATCCGGTTTTTCCGGCAGCGATCCCTTTATAATTTCCTTGGTCAGGAGAATGGAGTCCGTTCGCTGCAGTTCCTCCCATAGCAACCATGGTTAACATTTTGCGAAGAATATAAGCTGTGCCTTCGCTGATGATCTGAATAGAGCCGTCTTCCGCTTCTTTGTCCAATTCTTCTCGGACTTTTAGCTCTTCGTTATAAATTACATTTCCTGACTGATCGATCACATATCGAACGGAAAGTGGGATCACATTTCTTCCCTTGTTTGCGATGATAGAATATCCCACCGCCATTTCGTAAGGAGAAAGTTCCGCAATCCCCAAGGCAAGAGCAGGACTTGGCATAAATCTGCTCTTATCAGCTTTTGTTAAGCGAGAAGCAAAATCTATTACTGCATCCGCTCCAGTGCGTAGGAACACCTGCACGGAAACGATATTTAAGGACATGGAAAGCGCTCTGGAAAGAGGAACCATCCCTTGGAAGTCTCCATCGAAGTCCTGTGGAGACCAACCTTCTCCTTCTTCCGTCAAAGTTGTCAAAGGTGCGTCCATGATCCCAGTTCCGGAACCTACAATACGTTCCGAGATCGCAGCGCCATACACAAAAGGTTTGAAAGAAGAGCCAGTCTGTCTTCTGGCCTGGACCGCGCGATTGAATTGGTTTTTAGGAGTGAATTCATATCCTCCTACCATTGTTTCTATATAACCGTTGGTATGATCTATCGTAATAGCAGCACCTTCTACGTGAAGGTTCTTACCGAATACTGCAGTTCTTTTTTGGAATTCAGTAAAAGCAGCGGACTCATTATCCGCAGGAAGAAGCAAGCTGAGCACATCCGCTGTATCGATGAGTTCTTTTTCCAAAGCCACTCTGAAATTTGCCTTATCATCCAAGCGACTCACAAAAGGAGGAGCTACAGGAAATAAGGATCCGATAAAATTATAAAGTCCTACCAGGCCTCTGTCCGCGCCGCCCGCATAATTCACGGTAACACCTGAAACCAGATCGTCGTGTTTTTTAAGAGCCTTACGAAGTTCGTCCTGAGCGATCTCCTGTTTGCGGATGTCCAGGGTGGTATAAATTTTTAAACCCCCGCTGTAGATCCGATCTTCTCCCAATTCTTTTAATAATCTTTGTCTGACGAATTCAGTAAAATGTGGGGCCCTGTTCAGTTTGGTTCCCCAGGTGGATTGAGAAGGAGACTGGGTGATTACGATCGGCCAGTATTTTTCCCAGAACTCATCGTGGATAGTCTGCACCTTATCTTCCGGAACAAATCCTTGGGAAGCCATAAGTTTTAAGACTTCTAGGTGTGCTCTTTTAGAAGCAGCAGGGTTTTTATAAGGAGAATAGTCCACAGGAGCTTTAGGAAGTCTTGCAAGAAGTGCTGCTTCTGCTACATCCAAATCAGATACGTCCTTGTGAAAATATACATCCGCCGCAGAAGCAAGTCCGGTAGTTCCATGGCCTAAGTATATTAAGTTAAAATAAATTTCTAATATCTCTTCTTTGGAATATTCCTGTTCGATCTGAAGAGTAAACAGCGCCTCTACGAATTTACGAATAAAAGATTTTTTCCTATTATTCAAAACGGTTTTAGCAAGCTGCTGAGTAAGAGTGGATCCACCCTGTTTGATCCTACCGGAGATCACATTGACTGCCGCCGCGCGAAGGATTGCGGAGAAATCTATCCCGAAGTGATTGAAAAAGTTATTATCCTCTACGGAAAGGAAGGCTTGGACCACATGAGGAGGAATGTCTTGGTATTTTAGAAGCTGCTGCTTATGACGATACAACTCAGCATACACCACACCGTTGATGTCGTATAAACGAGTGGGAGTGGTAGGTTGGTAAGAAGCTAAGATCGCAAGCTCTCCCCCTTCGTCCACTTCCGCGATAATGTATCCGAAAAACAGACCGCCCAGTAAGGCTAAGACCAAAAGTGTTTTTGTAGCTCTGTGAATTCCTTCGCTAAATAGATTCATACGAGTTCGAATTTCATTCCTTCCCTAGCCAAGACTATGGATAGGTCCTTAGCTCCAAGATTTTCAGCATGGGTTCTGGCGTCATCCAAGATGATGGCTAAAATTTCGTCAGAATAGGCGGGTTCATGGTGAGTCAAAGCCAGTTTTTTGACCTCCCAAGAAGAAGCACAATTGACCGCCATAGTATAAGAAGTATGTCCCCAATCGAATTTTTGGAAGGATTCATCCAGGGTGTACTGAGCGTCCAAAACCAGAAGCTCCGCCCCTTTAAAGAAAGGTTTTTGTTCCTGGATCAGGGGGAAATCCTCACCATTGTATTCTGCGTCTGTCGCAAAAATGAAACTTTTTCCGTTTTCGGTGAATTTATAGGCGATGGAGCCTCCAGGATGTTTGAGAGAAAGCCATTCTATTTTAACACCGCCGATTTCCAGGATTTCTCCCTTTTGGAGCCTATGGAAATTTCTTTCAGAACCGAAATGATCAAAATGGATAGGGAAAAATCTAGGCTCTTGCTGGTATTTTAATCTTTCCGGAAGATCCTCTAAAGGAGAATAAAAAGTAAATTTATTTCCGGGGATGTACAGAGGTTTGAAAAACGGGATCCCATGGATATGGTCCCAGTGGGTATGCGTGAAAAATACGGAAGCTTCTCCCTTTCCTTGCCCGAATGTTCCTCGGACTAGATCTTCTCCCAGGACTCTGGCGCCGGTTCCTAAATCCACAACCAATTCCACCCCGGAAGAACCTAGGATCCGAACGCAGGTGGTATTTCCACCGACCACATAATTCAGAGGTTCAGGCAAGGCGTCGAACCATTCGTCGGGAGAAGAAAAAGCTTTTCCCTCCGACTTGGCGGCCAGTCTCAATATGGAAATTACTTTCTCCCTGTATTCCTCGTTTGATAAGGGGGAAGGAATAGATCCCCGGACTCCGTACAAGAAGATTTCCATCTTAGGAACATTTACTATATTTCGCCCAAACTGTCAAAGGAAACAAAATCCGGATTTAGGTTGTCGTTCGAAAGGAAAAAAGAAAACTAGGGAGTCAATGGCGTCTTTCTCTAGCGGATTCGGTGTCTCAACCTCTCCACTCGTTCGTAAAATTTTGATCTTAAATATAGCGATCTTCGGGATAGAGTTTATTCTGAGCCTGACCTCTCCCGGGATCCTATTGGGCATACTGGGAATTTTCGGTCTGAGTCCAGATCTGGTCCTGGGAAAGTTTTTCGGCTGGCAGCTTCTAACATATAGCTTCTTCCACTCTCCTAATATATTAATTGGATTCCTATTCGAGATGTTCGCTTTCTGGATGTTCGGCTCTGCATTAGAGTCTCATTGGGGAACCAGGAATTTTTTACGTTATTTTATGTTCTGTATCTTCGGGGGTGGGGTCTCCACGATACTCGCTTATTTAGCAGGATTTCCCCAAGGCACAGTACTCGGGATTTCCGCAGTTCTATACGGGCTAATCACAGCTTACGCATTGATCTGGCCGAATAGAGAACTTTTGTTTTGGGGGATCTTTCCTATCAAAGCCAAGTATCTGGCGGTTTTGATCTTACTAGTTTTGGTACTTTTAGGATTACAGGCAGGAACTCCAATCGCAAACGGAATCGGCGGCTTTGCTGCAGGCGGGCTCTATTTCCTATATTATACTAAAATAAAATATAGGTTCGGGATAAAACT
The DNA here is from genome assembly GCF_003112675.1 of Leptospira johnsonii. Taxonomy (NCBI): domain Bacteria; kingdom Pseudomonadati; phylum Spirochaetota; class Leptospiria; order Leptospirales; family Leptospiraceae; genus Leptospira; species Leptospira johnsonii. The sequence goes on from NZ_BFAY01000011.1 coordinate 52,317, forward strand.
TCCTAGCTTTTCTTTCTCCAGATGGAGACAAAAAAGAAAAATGGTTCGCTGGCAAGAAGAGATGAAAACCAGAGAAGAAGCAAAGGAAGAAGTAGACCGTCTCTTGGAAAAAATCTCCAAAGAAGGAATGGGCTCCTTGAACAAAAAAGAGAAAAAATTCCTGAAGGAAGCATCGACCAAATATTATGAGGCAAAGGATTAATTTTGGCCGCGCCAGCTCGCGATGCTCTAGTTAGGATCTATGCTCAATCGCGGAGATCACTCGAAGGAAAACATTTGTTGATAACCCAGTTTAAAACCCTGGTCGTAGGTATTATCTTTTCTCATTCCATATAAGCCGCTAAAGAAAACTCTTCCTCCATCTCCTATCTTATACTGAACTCCCGGGTGAAGATTAAATGAATCTGAACGAGGAGCCGGGATCGTATCTTCCACCGACATACGATAGGTAGTTTCCAGAAGAAGGACCCAGTTCGAATTCGTTTCATAAGAAAGTGTGGCCCCCGCCTCCATATAACGATAGTATCTATCTTGGACAGGATCCCTGAATTTGGAGTCAGTTTCTCTTTCGTACAGACCGAATGCTTGGAACTTCACTTTACCGAAATCTAATACAAATCCTAAATGAGGCCGGACCAAAAGTAGATCAGGATTTCTTTGTCCGATCCAAGGTTCGGATACAGAAGGTCCGTAAACATTCACACCTCCTCCTATCGAAAATATCCCGAAAGTGAAAAATGTTTTTAGACCTGCTTTCCATCTATCCCAACCGCTCCAAGGTGTTGTCTGTGTAGCATATTGGTCCACATATCCGTAACCTGCAGAAAGAGAAAAATGATCTCCTAATTTCAGTTCTCCATCCAAAGAAACTTTACGGTTCCGATCATAATCCTTAGAATTCCTATATTCCTGTGCCTCCGCACTAATTACAAAAATATTATATACTCCTATGGATTGCCCCCAGACCGGATATGGGATCACAGTTTTATCCGAACTTAAAATATCCGTAAAAGGACTTAGGAAAACCAAAAGGAATAAGAACCTATACCTCATATTAAGAACTCCAACCAGAACTCAGGTAAGGTGGCTCTTAAGTATTCTCTCACTCTCTGGGAAAGAATTCCATATCCTTCCTCAGTAAGGTGACCTCCGTCCAATAACATCTCGCCATGGATCAGATCTTCCGGATCGATCCGCGGTAAGAAGGTCACCTTCTCCTTCATTTCCAAATTGATCATAGAGGCTGCTTTCACCGGCCAAGGAAGTTGCACTGTCCATACATTCAGAACGATAATATAGTCGCAATGGTCGTTCAGAATTTCCAAGGTCTTGAGTTGCCTTTCTACTGTGGCGTCGACCTCTTCCCAAGTTGGTTCGAAATTATTCAGAAAGTCGTTAACACCGCCGTTCAACATACAGGATCTATATCGTCCTGTCTCGTTTTTGGCTGCCTCTTGGATCTCGTAGGTCCTTCTACCCGGAAACGCTTTCTTATAGGTCTCGAATTCAGGAAACTGTTCTTCCACAGGCCAAAAGGCAGAGATACTATCTCCGAAAAGAGCGAAGCTAGGTTTGTACAATTTAGATTCTTTAGATTGGAGCTCCCTATCCTGCACGCATGCTCCTAAAAAAAGAGCAGACGCCAAGACAACAACTGAAAACCGATCAAAAACGACCTTGGTCTCCGAAGGCGACAGAAGAAACTCCATCTTTTTTAAATAGCAAATCATATTCATTTTTCATAATGCTCTACAAATTAAGACAAGAGAAGGAAGAATAATGTTCCAATTTTCCTAAAAATCGCTTCGTGGTGACCGAAGTTCAACTAAACTTAAAGTTCACTTTAATATTATTAATTTATAATATACATTAGAACGAAGTTCATTTTTGATAAAAATAAAGAGTTAGAGATATTCCTTGAGGAAGAAGATGGGATGAACATTAGAACCGGCTCTCGAATATAAAAAAGAAGACTACAGTCCGTAGTAAACCCATGGACGAAAACTATAGTCCCATAGACTCTGGTCTCGAAGTGCGGACTTTTATACTAGACCAAAAATCCATCAGGACACCTTATTATAATCTAGCTTTGGAAGAAGCTCTCGCAGTCCAACTAGTATCCGGAGGATATTCCGGAGGGGTTCGGTTTTGGGAAGGACCGAGGTCCATTATAATGGGTCTCTCCGAAAAACCGGAACTAAGCGCAGGAAAAGAAAATATAGAAAGCTTCCTAGCAAAATTCCAAAAAAGACAAGCTCCTAAAAAACCTTCTCCAGATGATCCGGTCTATTTGGCCAGAAGAGCAAGCGGCGGAGGGACAGTAGTTCATGAGCCGGGATGGAATCTGAACTTCAGTCTTTTTGTTTCCTTAGAGACAAAACCGGAACTGTATCCTGTCTCTAACTCTTATAATATATTCTTAGGTCTGATATCTTCCGCTTTGAACAAACAAGGACTCAAAACAAAATGTAAGGGCAAGTCGGACCTGGCCTTGGAACTTTCTCCGGATGTATGGAAAAAGATTTCGGGTAACGCTCAGTTCAGAAAGAAGAACTGCATCGTGCAACATGGGACCCTGATCTTGGATCCAAAGCTTATTCCATTGGTGTCGGACCTCCTACCCCATCCTCCGGAAGAACCGGAATACAGAAAAGGCCGAGCTCATGAGGAATTTGTTACCTCCTTACCTGCCTCTTTTTCGCCGGGAAAATTCAAACAAGACCTTTCCCTTTTATTTGCGGATTATCTGGGGGTTGAAATCCTAGGTACCGAGGCGGATCCTTCCTTCTTTCGAAACGTTCGCAAAGTGGCAGATCGGCTGTTCCAGGAAAAATATTCAGATCTAGGCTATATTCTGGGAGAATGATTCTCACAGGCACCACAGAGGAAAAAATGAAATACCTTCCCCAACAAGACCCCGAAATTTTCAAAGCCTTACAAGCGGAAGACCAGAGACAGGAACAAAACCTGGAAATGATCGCTTCCGAAAACTTCGTGTCCAGACCCGTTTTGGAAGCATATACTTCTACGCTTACCAATAAATACGCGGAAGGATATCCGGGAAAAAGATATTATAATGGATGTGTAAACGCTGATATAGTGGAATCTCTGGCGATCGAAAGAGCCAAAAAGATCTTCAAGGCAGAATACGCAAACGTTCAGCCTCACTCCGGCGCACAGGCAAACATGGCAGTTTTCTTGGCTACCTTGGAACCTGGAGATTCTTTTTTAGGAATGAACCTGGCTCATGGAGGACATTTGACCCATGGTTCTCCAGTAAATATCAGCGGAAAATATTATAAACCGATCCCGTACGGTGTGGATCCTAAAACGGAAACAATTGATTATGATGCTCTTGCTTCCCTTGCAAAAGAACATAAACCTAAATTGATCGTTGCAGGTGCTTCTGCATATTCCAGAACGATCGATTTCGACAAATTCGCAGAGATCGCAAAATCCGTAGGCGCAAAACTTATGGCGGATATCGCGCATATCTCCGGGTTGGTCGCTACAGGTTACCATCCTTCTCCGATCGATAGTTTTGATTATGTTACCACTACCACTCACAAGACCCTCAGAGGACCTAGAGGCGGATTAATTCTTTCTAAATTAGAAAATGAGAAAGTATTAAACTCCAGAGTATTCCCTGGGATCCAAGGTGGACCTTTAATGCACGTGATCGCTGCAAAAGCGGTCGCATTCGGAGAAGCTTTAACTCCTGATTATAAAAAGTATATTGAAACGGTACTCGCCAATGCAAAAACTTTGGCAGAAGTTTTTGTAAAAAGAGGATTCAGAGTAGTGAGCGGTGGAACAGACAACCACCTGGTCCTACTGGATGTATCCGTAAAAGGACTGACCGGTGCAAAAGCGGCGGACGGTCTGGACGAGGTCGGGGTCACAGTGAATAAAAACGCGATCCCATTCGATAAAAATCCTCCTGCAGTCGCATCCGGAATCCGCTTAGGAACTCCTGCGCTTACCACTAGAGGATTGAAGCCCTCCGATATTGAAAAAGTAGGAAATCTGATCTGTGATTTCTTGGACAATCCGGACGACGAAAAGACCAAGGAAAAAGTCAAGGCTGGAGTGAAAGAAATCACCCAACAATTCCCAATGACCAATTTCCGATTGGATTAAAATTTACGACTTCTCCGGGAAAAATTTCCGGAGAAGTCATTCATCCTTCCTCGAATTCTTCTCTCTTCCCCTCTTCCAAACTCAGGAAACATCTTGACTACTTTATAATTCCATTTAATATCTTTGCATGTTCATATTAGGTCAGGACCCCGGTAGCCCTATCCTGATTTGGCCAGAGTTCTCATGGACTCCCGTTATCAGCGGAGCGATCTTTTTAGTCCTCCTATTCACTGTAATCTATCTATTGCAACGTTATCTACGCAGACAAAACCGTCTCGCATTAGAACACAGAGCAAAGATCGTATCCAAACTACAGCTCCACCATTTTAATTCTAAGGACACGAATCTTTTTCACACATTCTTGGACCAAGTTGATAACGCCGATCTGAAACGATTGGCCGAAGATCCCTCCTGGTATCGAAAATATTTCCTTCCGGAGTTTTTACAGTTCCTGGCGGAACAAAGTAACCTTCCAGCATGGAAGGATATTTTGATCGTGCATGCTTTGGACCATTTGATAGAAGATCATAAAGCCACTGCCAAAAACTTTATTACAGCTATCTTAGAAACTGATTCTGAGGAAAGGTTTCCTGCCTTATTAGGTATTCAAGACCTGGACGAAAATTCCTTAAACAGAGCGATAAGAGCCAGGATCTATACCAAAAAAGTAGGAGCAACGTTCTCTCTCACGAGATACGAAAGAATGCAGATCTTAGTTCCGGACGAGAACAAACAATGGCTCAAATCAGAAGCGATATTGATCTCCCAAGAAGGAACAAATCTTACTCTACAGATCAAAACGGCTCCAGAACTAGACGAGAAAAAAACGGAAGAATGGATCGAAACTCCTAAAACAAGTCCCGCTGGACCGGCTCATCCGGGTGCTATACCGGACGAATACATAAATAGCCTGGGCCAAATATTAGAATATTCAGGCCTGCATCCAAGCACCTGCGAAGAGATCAGTCGGTTAGTAAACGCATACAAAGAACATCCAGGCTTGATACGCAGAAGGCACAAACAAGAAGATTATAAAATATTAATACGATTGTACAAAGTTTGTTATATAAAATTCCGCTCTCAGGCTGCAAATATTCCGAAACCTGTACTTCTATTTATACACTTCTTCTTTTTGGATGAAGGTTTAGTCTCCGCAAAAAGACTACAGGATCTAGAGCTCTCTATCGCTACATTAAAATCCTCAGTCACAGATCGTCATTACCGAGAAGTAAAACTTTCAGTACACCTACTCCCTGATTGGTTAAATTTGATACTTGCGGGTAAAAAGAATCCTTCCCAAAACCATTTGGGACAAACCTACGATCAGATCCAAAAATCGAATCTGCGCTGGAACCAAGAACCGGAAGCAAAGAATATAACGAATAAAGAATATCTTTTGCATATTCTTGACTGGGAATTGGAAAACATACTTTATATGGGACTTTTAGGAGTCTCCTTGAATCCGAATTTTGCCTATCCGATCCTATCCGAAGATCAATTTTACGGAGCTACAGAAGCAAATCTTACTCTTCCGGACAAGATTCTATCCAATGCGGAAAGAGTTGGACAAATAGATACAGGCATCTTCCAAAGGGAAATAACTGCAATTTCTAATACGGATCCAAGCCATACCGAACAGTATAGAAAAGAATTTTTTGCGGACTGCATCCTTCTTCCTTATAGCGGAAACAGAGGAGTTCTCTGGCAAGAAACAAGTGTAGGTAACCAGGATTATAGCAGGTTATTATTTCCGGTAGTCATGACGGAGAATGCTACGTTAGTAGTCACCAAAACCCTGGGTGAATTCCGATGGGAAACGGAAAGAACTTTAAGAGGCAGAAAATGGAAGGACCCCATCCCTGCTTCTCTTACCTCGGAATATTATTCCTATTTGGAAAATTTCCAAAAAAATCCGAACCTAACTGTGGAAGCCAAGAAAAGAATAGAGCAACAATGGATAAAGGTCGGAAAGAATATCAAGGATATGTTTAGCATAGACTATGCTTACTGGATCCTCATGGAAGCGGAAGGAAAGCCCAGACTCAATCGGGCAGTTAGGGAAATCCTGAATCGTTTTGTTCCGATCCAGATCAAGCTGTGAATTCTAACCTGTGTCCTACTTAAACTGAGCAAATAGTTCAAATCAGAAAACAAAAATATGTTTTCAAGCTATGGTCTTTTTATTTCTATATTATACGTCGCCCTATGGTTCGATTCCAGAAATAAAACGTAAGAGATCCAAATTGAAATATTTATTCTCCAAAAATGAATCCGAATTACCCGCATTAAACGGCTTAAGAGCCTTATCCATTTTTTTAGTGATCTTATTCCATATGGGTACCGGTGCTAGTAGCATTTTAAAAACGGATAATGATATCATAAACACTATCGCTCAGAATTTCAGAACAGGGGTAGACCTGTTCTTTATGTTAAGCGGTTTTTTAATCTACGGTGGCCTATTAGATGAAAATTTTAAGACCTCCAATATAGACTTAAAGACATTTTATCTAAAGAGAACACTAAGAATCATGCCAGCATATTATATTTGCCTGTTAATTAATTTTCTCCAATCAAAAAGTATATACAAATTATATGAAAAACTACCAAATCCGACTCTTACACAAATTACCGCCCACGAAACATTGGGAAATTCTTTAACTAATTCCTGGGCAGACATCTTATACATTTCAAATTATTTTCATGACAGACTCTTTTATTTTGGCTGGTCTCTTTCCATAGAAGAGCAATTCTACCTAATAGTCCCAAGCTTATGCCTTCTTCTACTTTTTAAAGTTAAAGATAATACAAGAAGGGTCTTAGTTTTAATTCTATTTTTCTTACCTTTGCTTTTAAGAACGACTTATTATTTTGTAGGAATAAATAGATTCTGGATAGATACCCATACTGAAACAAGATTTGATGCGATTGTGATCGGAATGCTTATAGCCGAATTAGTAAGATGGCGACCCTCTTACTTTAAAAATGAAAATCAAAGAACAAACTTAATTCTCTCAATCGGATTTTTGATTTCCCTGAGCATTTCCTTTCTTATAAAACGAAGCACAGGAAATCTAGTTTTTATTTTTACATCTTTTCAGATTGCCTATAGTCTTCTCTTCATCTTATCTCTAATTGAAGGTAGTTTCTGGAACAAACTCTTAAGCCTTTCCATATTTCGGCCCGTTGCCAGGGTGAGTTATACAATGTATTTATGGCATGGAACTTTACTTTCATTGTCCATTTACATTCTTTCTAAAATATTTTTAAATGGAAAAATCGGAATTTTGGCCTTTCTATGTATAGGTGTTTATTCAACACTGTTTGTGTTTATACTCTGCATCCCTATTTTCTACATAACCGAAAGACCTTTCTTGGCACTGAGAGATTACCTAGTCAAAAGAATGAAAAAAAAGAAAAACGAAACAATGGTCCCGAACTAAACATCTATCTTTTGAATTGTTCCCAATCTTCTCTGGTCAAAAGATAAACCTTGCAGTCTCCCATTCTGCTAAAGTTTTTAAATCTCCATGTCGCGACTCGAAGAGAGATTTTAGGTTCTTTCATGGAAATATAATATTAGATAATTCCTTTAATTTCCAGGAATATTAAGATCATGGAAGAAGTAACTCCCACTAAAAGACAACGATAACTCCATCTCAAATATCTATATTTTGTAAAGTAGAGGGATTTTCCCAAATTATATAGATCTCTAGTCAATGCCTCATACAAAGAAGAATCTTCCGAAGCGATCTCTTCCATCTTAGTCATAAATTCTTTTTCACTCAACGGAGCAAAATGTCCGAAAAACAAAGGATTTATTTTACCGTTCTTTTTCTGTTTGAACGTAGGCATGACTGCAAGTATAGCTAAGCTTGCTGCGATTACGATAAATACCATCAGGGTCAGCAATCCTGTTCTATAGACCGGCCTTTGAACATAGCCCAAGGAGAGTGAGAGTATTACAAATGAAGCGGCGATCAAAATATTTGCCTTTTGGTCCGCCATTTGGCTGAGTTGAGAATGATGTTGGTGAACGGTCCTAAAAAGGTAATCTACTGCAGAACGTGCGCGAACCGTTTTGAAATGATCTGATTCCATAGCTCCAAGGATTTGGTAAAATCATTTTCGACAAGACATAAATAGTTATAGCCCATAGCCCAAACTCCTCTTTTTGGAATTCCAACACTTCATTTCACTTTACATATTTCAACATATCATTTATATAGTATATATGTATTTAGGTCCCCTGGAAGGTTTCCAAGACCAGTTGTTTCGCCCGGTCCTAGGCTGGAGCAGGGACAATGTCGGGCTTTTAACAGGAAGGCAGGGAATCTACAAACTGGCGCTTCGTTGGGAATACGCATTTGCGGTTTCCGGATTCCAGGTTTTTAATTTGGACTGCGCCATTCGTTTCGACGTGTTTACCATCACTGAAGAGACCAGAAAGAGGAGAGTATCTCCCGAGGCTCTTTTGGAAAAGATCCTAGTGCAGAGAGCATTCACTCCTTATCAAATCTTGGACTCCTTATGGGAGATCTATTCTTCTACAAAAGAAAATACGATCTACTTCATCTTAGCTCCCTGCAAACAATTCTTCGATGGAGATGTTCAGGACGACGAGGGTCTTTTTCTTTTGGAAAAGTTGGTATTATTATTGGAACGTATGCGTTCCAAACAAATCCCGATCGTGCTTGTGGAGTCCACAAAATACACTCATCCCAACTTTCAAAAAATTTTTCCCAAGTTAGTGGAGCTCTCCGAAGATCTTTGGGAATTAAATGTGGTGGAAGGTCATTCTTATCTAAAGATCAGAAAAGCGAAATCTATATACGAGATCGGAACGGATCCGAATTCCAAACAGGAGTTTATTTATGGGTAGGACGGTTATTCCATATTCTAGGCAAATGCAGTATATCGAGTCCAGTCTTGGACAATACAGAAGAGGGCTTCGTAAACCGGACCAGGAAATTTTTGACGAATTGATCCGAACTGCAAAACTCCAGGTGCAGGCAGGAGTAATGGCTTCTTCTCCCTATCCGATCGATATCATGCTTCTTACGATGATGATCGATCTAAAAAAGGAAATACTTAGATTAAAAAAAGAATCGGAAGCTCTTCGGAAACAAGAATGAATCTCCAAACTGCCAAGGGATATCTGTTCGACGTTTATCATGCGGAGGACATGGTATATCTTTGGTTAAAAAATGAAGAAGGTGTACCCCAACTCTTCTTAGATAAATTTAATCCGATCATCTATGCAAGAGGAGAAGCCGGCCTACTTAAAAAATTAGTAAAACGCCTTTTCGAATTAGATGCCATCCAAGACATTCCGGTTTATGAAAATAGAAACCTATTCTACGAAAACAAAACAGTTCCGGTCCTAAAAATTGTAATCACCAGACCTTCTATCCTTCCCAAGATCAGCCGTAAATTATACGCTCTATACGGGAAATTCGAGATCTATCATTCAGATCTAGATCTTCCTACCAGTTATATGTTCCAGAAAGGTCTCTTTCCTTTATGCAAAATGGAGATCGATTATACAGAAGATCCTGGAGCGAGAAGAGTCGTAAATGTCAGAACAGAGGACTCTCCTCTAGAAATGGACTACGAGGTCCCCAAATTCAAGATCATGTATTTGGAACTCAAAAAAAGTCACAGGATCAATCTAGAAAATAATCCTTTGATCGTAAGAACGGATACGGACTGCCATGAATTGTCCGGAACAAACCCCAAAAAATTATTAGAAAAACTAGATATACTTTTAAGGGAAGAAGATCCGGACATTCTTCTTACCCGGTATGGAGACCAGGTCATTCTACCCTACTTGTTCTACCAATCACAAAGACAAGGATTTCTACCCGCATTGGACAGGGATAGGACAACGCCCATCCGAAGAAATATCAGCACCAAAGGAACCAGTTACTTTACCTACGGAAATATAGTGTTCAGGGCACCTTCTTATCCTTTATTCGGAAGATGGCATATTGATTCTAAAAACAGTTTCGTGTATAAGGAAGCGGATCTAATGGGAGTCGTAGAGCTCGCGAGACTTTCCAGACTTCCTATGCAAAAAATGGCGAGAGCATCTACGGGAAAGGCGCTCACTTATATCGAAACGGACGTAGCATTAAGAAGAGGTTATCTAGTTCCTTGGCAAAAAAGTGCGGTAGAAGCTCCTAAAACGGCCCTCCAATTACTGGAAGCAGACAAGGGAGGATTAGTTTTTCAGCCGGATGTCAGTTACGGAAAAATAGCGGAGAACGTTGCACAATTAGATTTTGCGCAAATGTATCCAAGCATCATGGCAATGCATAATATTTCTCCCGAATGTGTAAACTGCCTTTGTTGCAGTTCCGACGAAACAGTTCCAAAGGCCCCGGACATAGGATATCGTATATGCAATAAACGTAAAGGAGTTGTTTCAGAAGCCTTGGAGCATGTATTGGAAAGAAGGGCGTATTACAAGCGGCAATCCAAGATCACTTCCGGAAAACAATTAGAAGATTACGAAGCTAAACAAGCCAGTTTGAAATGGATGTTAGTCACTTCTTTCGGATACTTGGGTTACAGGAATGCAAAATTCGGAAGATTAGAAAGCCACGAAAGTGTAAACGCATTTGGAAGAGAAAAACTTCTACTCGCAAAAGAAACCGCAGAAGAATTCGGTTACGAGTTTGTTCACGCGATTACTGACAGCATTTTTATTAAAAACCACGATTCTTCTTCTTTAACTTCCTCCGAATTAGATTCTTTGTGTTTAGAAATACAGAAGAAGACCGGGATCAGAATGGAAGTGGACGGGATCTATACCTGGTTACTTTTTCCCCCTTCCAGTCAGGATTCTGAAATGCCTGTGGCAAACAGATATATGGGAAGATTCCAATCCGGAAAATTGAAATGTAGAGGAATAGGAGCCAGAAGAAAGGACCTACCTTCTTTTATCACAAGCGCTCAAAGTGAAATGTTGGAATGGATGAAGACCAAGGTCACAATCAAAGATCTGAAAGAGTCTGAATCCGAAATTTTATCCATCTATCATAAATACGATTCCATGATCCGTCAAAATCATATTTCACCGGAAAATCTACTACTTGTCAAATCCAGCTCCAGAGAATTGGAAGAATACGAAGTAATGGGAGCCACTGCACTTTCCATGATGAAACTTAAAGATTTGGGAATGGATGTGCAAGCAGGAGAGAAAATAAAATACTTAGTATTGAACCAAAGATCAAAAACAAAAGATAGAAGATACATGCCGGAAGAAGAATTACAACTCTATCCGAACAAGATCAAAAAGACAGGTTTCGACAATGAATATTATAGAAAAATGTTGGTTGGGGTCTTCAGAGAAGTTTGGGCGGAATTTGCATCCTTTAGGGATTTTGATTCTCTCATAGATCCCCAAGGAAAATTCGACTTTTAAATTAAAGAGCACCCTTTTGCATTAACTCTAGATTTTTAATATACCTGTCCCTTTCTCCAGGATGATCCGATTTACCCTTAAACTCCAAACCTAAAGTCAAATTTCCGTCCTCATCTTTACCCCACCAACGGATCGCTGCTGAAACAGTCAAAGGAGCCTGCATCTTAAAGAGAATATCGAAAATGAAATCTTCCTGCTTAGTTAGGGTATCTATCAGATTTGGATCATGGATCTTTACTTTAAGTCCTTTGGGAGAAGCATCGAAAACCCTGAACTTTTCGGTAGTTTTGATAGTATTCGATTCTTTGATCCGGCCCACAACCTCCTCGGAAAGTCTTCCCAGTTCCGTCAAATAATCTGAACTGAGTTTTTTATCCTTACTTTGTATCCAGATATAACCTATGGGGATCGGTTGGTCTGAATGGTTTTTGTAAATGATAGGGCGAATGAGTTCCGAAACAATTTTTTGATCCTTAAATTTCCGGATCATTGTCCCAATATCGTCGTCTACCTCTTTAGAATAATCCAAACGATCCGGACCGGATTCTGAATATGAATTAGCGTTTTGTGTATCTTCCAGCAATAAGGATTTGCGAGAACGTTTAACGATCTCGAACTTCCTATCTAACCCGGGTTTAAATGCCTCGATCACTATATTATCAGAGCTCGTCTTTTTCAGACGGTTTTTATAATCTTCTAAATTCACTTTTACCAAAGTCGGAATATTGAACATATTCGCTTCAATCACTGTTTTAGGTGTGATTAGATTCGTGACGACAGTTTTGCCATTAGGAACGTTGACCCTAGGACTTTCCCGATTCAATTTTGCGATGGCAAGTCTTTCTACCTTTAGTAGATAAAGATCCTTCTCTGCTTGTTGAAGAAATTGACAGTCAATTTCTATATACTTGGCCAGGATCTTGAATAAAGAGACCTTCTTCTCACCCGCTTCTTCCCAGTCTTCGGGCATACGGATCAGGACCTTTTCATCCTCTTCCAAATACTTTTTGATGACCGCTTTTTTATCAAAAGGATAGATCTTAAGAGAAAGTTCCTGATCTAATAGATATTTCAGAATGACATGCTTTTTCTGATCTTTGGAAAGGATATAATCTAATGCTCTGGAATTCTTTTCAAAATATTGCATAATCCGACTAAGACTTCTTTTAATAAACGAATTGATTCTTTCGGAATCAACTGACTCACAATTTATTCTTGGAATGTCTTTCCTATTCGTTTTTTTAAAGTAAAATCGACTTCTTTTGGAAAAAATTTTTTACCAAATTCTATCCATTAGGGGACACGGATCGACTAACGTATCCCGCAAACGGGGGAACTTGAAAACTAAGGAAAAATCCCCGAAAAACAGAGTTTTATCTGTATTTTCGTAAATCTATAGATCCCATTTGATACAGAACGAATTCCATATTAAAGAATTTACTTCTCGAAATTAATCGATTGACTAGCTCTAATTTTGGAAATAAATTATTAATCCAATTTTGAGTTTGGGGAATATATGAAAAAACTACTCGTCGTCCAGCTTCTCTTCTTGGTCTTTTCCGCTTATTCAAAATTTGATCTTTATGCGGACGGATGTTATATCTGCGCATCCGGATCGAGTTCCAATTGTAGGGACTACTGCAGTTATTCAGGCTCGGACACTTCTGAAAGTCGCAAAAAATGTGAGAAGTCAGGCTGTAAGATCGGAGGAACGGCAAGTTGTCCTACTGCCGTAAATTATAAAGTTTGTTCTGCTTCTATTTTCGATCCTCCTATCGATAAGAAAACCTTATTAGCATCCCTTCTCGCTAAATAGCTTCGAATCCCGGGGAATTGTCTATCCCCGGGTGTCTTTTCTTACTTTAAAGTATTTATAAAATCGCTAAGGTCGGCGCTGATTTTAGGAGAACTTACTTCAAATACCATGGGAGGATTCGTACCCAATGTAGGGCTGAACATTCCGAGACATTCCAAACTTCCTATCCCACATTCCTTAGGATTCGGAGAGACCCATAAGGCCCTCCATACAGAGTAATTATTATCGTATTCTAGTTCTTTGATCAGATTTAGGTTTTTATCATATACCAAAACTTTCGTGTTGGCTGCATACGCTTCATAAGAAGGTAGAATACCTAAAGTTGCTACGCTGAATAAACTGGAAAAGATGGTTACAAAGTTCAGGCCTATATGCCTCGTTTTTTCAAAAACAGGATAATGTAATCCCATGATATAATAATCATAAGGAAGATTTTTAAAGGAGAAGGTGTAATTCTCAGCCGTTTTTGAGATCTCTAAAAACTTTTCCAATTCTTTGATCCCAGTAGGACCTGTTACCTCTAAGAAAGACTTTGCGAATTTCGAAACCTTCTCCGCAGCTAAATCTTTCCTAATTCCATTCGGTTTATTTTCCCCTGGAATAGGAAAACTACCTCCAATCGGTTCTTTGATCGTACGGGAATATGGATCGGAAAGAGCCTCGAAGTCCACTGTCCCATCTGGATTTTTTAACTTAGTGGATTTGAACGTATTAAACCCTAAATAAGCGATCTTGAATTTTTTAGTCAGTTGTTTTGTGGGAACTCCTACATCACCGGTTGGGGCAAGAGAATATCTGGAAGCGCAGGCATTGGATAAAAATAAAAGTAAGATAGAAAGGACGAGTAAACGCATTTGGAAACCCTAAACGAATTTCCAGGAAGATTCCAGTAAAAAATTTACTTCGTTTATGGATTAAATTCTCAAACTTCTTCTTTTGAAGGGATTAATACCAACGCCAAACTGCATAGAGCGATCACTAAAGTGACCGGAGTAAATACGAAAGATTCTGTTGAATTGATAGAGAATATATTTCCTAAAGTATTCAAAGAAAAGATCGCGACCATGAACCAAATTGAGATCCGAACGATCGATTTAGGAATAGGGAGTTTGATAAATTCGGAATCGAGTGCGATCACTATTAAAAAGATAGAATTCAGAAGAATAGAAACCGATTCGAATACGACCATCTGTTCCCAAGTCTCCAATCGTCCTCCCCATACTATGGAAAATGGGACCGCACCCGATATGATGATCGTGTGAAAAATAATAGAACAGGAAAAAAACAAAAGGAGTAAACCTGCAGCGAACTTTCTGATCAGTATCTTTTTATTCATAATATCTATACTCGCTTATGCAAAAAAAATCCCCCAACGAATCAAATTCGGAGGGGGCTTTGTGAATTTTGAAACGGATAAAAGAACGTTTTCTTTTACTTTTTCAGCTCAGGTGCCAGATCTGCCAGAGGAACCTTGTCTTTGGGAAGGTTCTTGTAGATATCATATTCGAATCCGTCTGCAGATCTTCCTTTTGAATCAGGTCCTGCGTTAGGATCGTTTTTATAATTATATCTGTCTCTGTCTTCTCTGTCCAAGAAAGGTTTGTAATCGGAACGATAGGCCCATTTGAAAACGGAATCGTCAGGATTCTGAGCGACTACCAAACAAACCGGGTCCACCCAACCTTCGTTTTTCTCGGTCTTGATACGAACCAATTTTTTCGCGATATAGTAATGGTTTCTGTAATCATAAACTTTTACTACTGTTCCAACAGGAAGGAATTCCACGGGAACCGGATTGGATTGGTCATCGGAAAGAATTCCGACTTTAGGATCCAATTTACCTTTTTCTAATGTAGGGCAATTGATATTCCCTACGATTTGAGCGGTGTTGGAACAAGCTCCCAATGAGAGAGCTGCAATTCCGAGGATCGTAATATTTAATGCTAATTTTTTCATGATCCTTTTCCTTATTGGTGATGGTGTAAAGAGTCTTCCAATCTCGGATCTCCTACCGGGATCAAAGGAGCTTTTTCCAATCTTTTCAGAACTACCAGACCGAATAATCCGATCACTCCTACTACTGCTCCTAAAGATACCAAGTATCCGCCGAAGGAAAAATCTACGAAATTAGCAGGATATACTAACCAGAAAATCTCAGTAGCTTGAGTAAAGATAACCCAAAGAGATACTTTTAATAAGAAATCGATGTCTCTTTTGTTAGGACGGTTCAATAGGAGTAAGAAAGGAACCGCGAACTTGATCGCAGGCAATGCCAGTGTCAGATATTCCCATCCGCCAGTAAGCCTTTGCTCATAGAAGAAAGTTTCTTCCGGAATAGCGGCATACCAAATCAACATAAACTGAGAGAAACCAACATAAGCCCAGAATACTGTGAAACCAAGTATGAATTTTCCTAAGTCGTGGATATGGTTTTCGTTAACCAGATTTCCTAAAAATCCTTTTTTCTTCAGGTAATACGCCATGATCACGAAAGAAGAAAGTCCTGCCTGATAAGCTCCTGCGAAACAGTAAACTCCGAACATGGTAGAGAACCAGTGTGGAGTAAGAGACATGATCAACATGATGGAAACTAAGGAGAAGGAAAGTGCGAAGAATATGATATATCCTCCGGCTAACTTTGCATTGAACTGAGTATGTTTAACGTCTTTGTCACTGTCTTGCGTTACGGATTTCTTATAGAATAAGTATCCGAACGTAGACCAAGCTGCTCCTAAAACGACCACCATTGCGGAGAAGAACCCGATATTCAAAAGAGGCTTTTTGTGTTTTAAGAGTTTATCAGCTTCTACCGCTTCTGCGTGAGTCCACTCATATAGATCGTGAGCTCCCAAGATCAGAATAAGAAGAAGGACCGCTGCAACCGGAACGAACAGTCCATACGTTTCGGAAATTCTGCGAAGAGTTACCGGCCAATGAGCACCTGTGATATGTGCCAATGAGGTAAAGAAGATCCCTGCAAGTGTAATTCCCAAAATGAAGAATACGCCGACCAGATATACGGACCAAGCCGGATTGGAATGACCGCCTTCATGACGAAGTTCAGGATGTCCAAGACCGAAAGCCGCGAGGCCAATGCTTGCCAAACCTACTAGAATCATTCCTACCAGAGCGTTTCTGGTTTTGGAATCCAACTTAAAGTTGATTAAGTTTTGTTCTACTTTAACTTCCATTATTTACCAGCCGTTCTGTTGTCGTATTCTTGTAATTTACGAACATATAATATGATTTTCCAACGATCCTCGGTAGGAACTTGAGAAGCGTAACTTTTCATAGCTCCTTTTCCTTCGGTGATGATATGATAGATCTGTCCGTCGGAATAAGCTTTAGCGGTTGCAGATGTAAGTGCAGCCATTGGGCTTCCGTCGGATTGAGCCATATTCAAACGTGGAGCTGGACCTACTACGGTTCCATTTCCTTGTCCTCTAACACCGTGACAAGGGCTACAATACGTTTGGTATTTGATCTCCCCCTTTTGAAGAGTAGCCAGATCTCCTTTGATAGGATTCGCAAGTCCCTTATTAGGAAGAGCATCCAGAGATTGTGCCCAACCTGCATACTCGTACGGGAAATATCCCTGAGGAACTGCTCCTAAAGGAGGCAAACGTAAGGAAGTATTGTTCGGAAAATTAGAGTCCGCTTCCTGAGCCTCTCTTGCTGGAGAATCGGCCATGTCCGGCATATACTCCATAGGAGGAGTCTTAGACTCGCAGTTCCATAGGATCAAGCCCGCGAGAGAAAGAGCAAAAATTCTTTGCAGTGAAATCATCAAAATTCTCCTATTTCACCGTCTCGACATGTTTAGAGCCGAGGCCTTTGATAAAGTCGGTCACTGAACCTTCTGAATAATTCGCGGAGTTGGATGGGATCCAAAGTGCAAATTTGTCGGTAGTGATATCCGGATGTAAAACCTTACGACCGGTTTTTGGAAGTTTAGCCAGGAAGAACAAAGCTGCAGCTGTAGAAAGTCCAGCCATGAACACTGTAAACTCGAATGTGATCGGAATATACGCGAACCAAGCGTTGAAACTTTTTCCGGAGATATTGATCGGCCAATCGTATTTATGAGTTAAATACTGCATGGAGAAGCCGGTGATACATCCGAAAAGTCCCATGAAGAAGGTCACCCAAGGAAGTCCGGAGCGAGGAAGACCCATTGCGTCATCCAGTCCGTGAACAGGATACGGAGTAAAACAATCGAAGTTGGTGTAACCCTTATCTTTTGTTTTTTGAGCCGCGTCTATGATCTGAGCGGGAGTATCGAATAATCCGAAAACCCCATGTTCTGTTTCTTCGAAAGTATGAAACTGTTCTTTCTTAGGAGTATACATTAATGATGACCTCCATCTTTATGAGGCATTACTGTTTTCACTTCTGCGATCGCGATTACCGGAAGTAATCTACAGAACAGAAGGAACATAGTGAAGAAGATACCGAAGGTTCCGAGTAACATCATGAAGTCGTAAACCGTTGGAATGTATTTATCCCAGCTGGATGGCAAGAAGTCCGCGTGTAATGTCATTACGATCACGAAACGTTCGAACCACATACCGATGTTTACGATGATGGAAACGATGAACATCACAGGGATGCTGTTTCTAAGTTTTTTAGACCAGAACACCTGAGGCGCAAACACGTTACAGCTGAACATGATGAAGTATGCCCATCCGTAAGGTCCGAACGCTCTGTTTACGAAGGTAAATCCTTCGTATTCGTTTCCGGAATACCAAGCCATGAAAAACTCAGTGGAGTAAGCAAGACCAACGATCAAACCGGTAACCATGATCACCTTGTTCATGTTTTCCAAGTGTTTCATGGTGATATAATCTTTCAGTTGGAAGACTTCCCTTGCAATTACCATTAAGGTGACTACCATCGCAAATCCGGAGAAGATCGCACCGGCAACGAAGTAAGGAGGGAAGATCGTAGTGTGCCATCCAGGAACGATGGAAACCGCGAAGTCGAAGGATACGATCGTATGCACCGAAAGAACCAGAGGTGTAGACAATGCAGCGAGGATCATCGCAACAGTCTCTAAGTGAGACCATGCTTTATTGGATCCGACCCATCCGAAGGAAAGAATATCATATACCTTTCTACGAAGAGGGGTAGTCGCTCTATCTCTCACAGCTGCGATATCCGGGATCAAACCGATATACCAGAAAACAAGAGAGATACTCAAGTAAGTGGAAACCGCGAAAGTATCCCAGATCAGAGGAGATCTGAAGTTCACCCAAAGAGGTCCTCTTTCATTCGGATAAGGGAATAACCAGAATCCCATCCAAGGACGTCCTATGTGGATGATCAAAGTAGATGCAGCAGTTAATACCGCAAAGATGGTCATCGCTTCTGCGGCACGGTTAATACCAGTTCTCCACTCTTGGCGGAACAGATAAAGAACCGCAGAGATCAGAGTTCCAGCGTGACCGATACCGATCCAGAATACGAAGTTTACGATAAAGAATCCCCAACCAACAGGATTGTTGATCCCGAGGATGTAAAGACCTTCGTATACCAAGTATCCGATGATACCTAAATCGATTACGGTAATGGTAAGAGCCAGAATGAAAGCCTTCCACCACAAGGAAGTGGGGAAAGCTTCTACCGGCTTGAGGATATCCTCCGTAACGTCACGGACGGATTTACCGCCAGTGACTAAGGGTTGGATATCCAGGGCTTCTTTGATTGCGTTAGGTATAGACATAGCGCTTTAATTACTCCGGATTAAGCTCTTACCCTGGTCAGATATGCGACCTGGGGACCGACATTTAAATACTCAAGAACTCTGAAAGATCTAGGATCCGAACTGAGTTTGGATACCGTAGAACTCTTATCGTTCGTGTTTCCGAAACTGATTGCATCGGCCGCACAACTTTGTTGGCAGGCAGTCTTCAGTTCTCCGTCTTTCAACGTACGACCTTCGTTTTTGGCCTGGATCTTTTTCTCTGCGATACGAGAAGAACAGAAGTTACATTTTTCCATAACCCCTCTTCCACGAACCGTAACATCTGGATTGAGTCCAAGATATCTAGGAGTTCTGGATCCTTTTTCAGCTCCAGTCTCGTTATACCAGTGTTGAGCCCAGTTATAACGACGAACTTTGTAAGGACAGTTGTTAGAACAGTAACGAGTTCCAACGCAACGGTTATAAACCATGTCGTTGATCCCTTCAGAACTATGAACGGTAGCCATAACAGGACAAACAGTCTCGCAAGGAGCGTTATCGCACTGTTGGCATAGCATAGGCTGGTGAGCGATCTGTAGATCTTCCGGTTTTTCAGGATCACCGATATAGTAACGGTCGATACGAAGCCAATGCATCTCGCGACCCACTCTTACTTCGTCTCTTCCTACTACCGGAATATTGTTCTCTACTTGGCAAGCGATGACGCAAGAACCGCAACCGGTACAAGCAGTCAAATCGATAGCCATACCCCATTTGTAACCAGGGTATTCATGAACCGGGTTTGCTCCGGCTGCATAGACCATCTTACCGTCTTTTTTGATTTTAGGGATTTCGGATTCTTTAACTCCGGAAGCTGGATTCTTTTTCCATTCTTCCAAAGAAGTAGATTGGACCAAAGGACGATCTTCGTATCCGAAACCTGGAGATAATACGTGGTGGTGCTGGGTGCAAGCAAGCTTGTAGGTTTTTCCGGTCTTCTCGAGAGATGTTACGGAAATTCCAGAGAAGACTCCATCTTCTGCCAGAACATAAGCGTTCTTACCTACTTCGTTCCCTACTTTACCTGCAGCAGTTCTTCCGTAACCAACCGCGATCCCGATCGTATCCTTATGCACTCCAGGTTGAACCTGAGCAGGAAGTTCGATAGAACCTTTCGTGGTTTTTACGGAAACTACATCGTTGGATTGGATTCCTTTTTCTTTTGCTAATGCAGGAGAAATAACTACGTAGTTGTCCCAAGTAACCTTAGTAACAGGATCCGGAAGCTCTTGTAATAGAGAGTTATTAGCCGCTCTACCGTCTCCGATGGAGCTTGTCTCATAAAGAGCCAGACGGATCCCAGCAGGATAACTTGCAGGTTTTTTCAGGGCTCCTTTGTTGAAGCCACGAGTAGCACTTGCAGTTTTTCTGCGGTCCTTAGCTCTTACAGTAGTTCCTACTCTGAGAAGATCTTCCCATTTCTGTTTGGAACCAAGTTTTTTAGTCCAAGAGTTCTTTACGTATTCGTAAAATGATTTTTCTCCGCTTAGAGATCCGCCTGCAAAAGCGATCAAGCTATCCTCGAAAGAACGAGTGTTGAATAAAGGACGGATCGCAGGCTGTTGGATGGAGAATATTCCCTTAGTTCCTTCTGAATCTCCCCAAGACTCTAAGAAATGAGTAGTGGAAGCCAGATAGTTGGAAGCAAGTGCAGTCTCATCCGCTCTGTCTGCAATACTTACGGTCAAAGCAGCTCTATGAAGAAGGTCCTTCCAAGATTCTCCCGCTTGGTAAACCAAGTTGGTATCGTAAAGGAATAGAACTCCTACTTTAGTTTGTTTTAATGCTTCAGTAAGTTTGTTTAGGTTACCTGAATAATCCACCAAACCTTCTTTTTTAGGAGAAGCGTAATCAACAGTCTTACCGTCGTTGTCTAAAGTAGAGTTTAAGAAGTTTACTAGGATCTGAAGATCTACAGCTTCTTTGGTAGAAGCAGCTAGACCACCAGCAACCACAAGAGATCTTCCCTTGTTTGTCCAAAGTGCTTTTGCAGTTTTGCGGATACCTTCTGCGCTAACGCCAAGTTCTCCCGCGAGACTTTCTACAGTAGAAGCTCCGGTAACGTCCTTGGTGTTTGCTCCCAATTCTCCCAAACCTGCAGCAATTGCAAGTGCCAGTTTGGACTGGTCGCCAGGACGAATCGGAAGTCTAAGATCCGCGTTAGATCCGGACATAGTCGGAACGGATTCAGCAGCGATGAAATAGTTAAGATCTTTTGCACCATCTCTTAGATTTCTGCGTTTTGCAAAATCCTTTTGGTGTTCCTCAGGAGACAACCATCCACCCATAAAATCGCAATCGATGGACAGAATCGTGTTCGCCAATTCGAAATTATAGTTAGGAACAAGCGCCTTTCCGTAGGAAGCAGCTTGAGCTTTGGAGATTGCGTCTTCTGGAGAAGTGATAGAGATCTCTAAATGTTGTCCTCCACCGACTGCTTTTAAGAAGTCAGCGATGATCGCTTTGGTGGAAGGAGAATCAAGAGGTCTAGTTACGATTACAGTATTACCTTTATTCTTAGAAAGAGCTTCCTGCACTTTAGAATCCAAAGCGGCCCATTGGATATTCTCCACTTTTCCGCCGGAAATTGCAGCAGGACCTTGTGCTCTGTCTGGATCATATAGATCAAAGATAGCAGCCTGGCCGGAAGCACCAAGGGCACCTTGAGAAACAGGGTGATCTTCGTTTCCTTCTAATTTTAGAGGACGACCGTCTTTAGATCTTACTAAGTAACCGGTTCCGTTGAATACGGTTGCGTAGTAGTAAGATTGTCCGTGTTTTACGAAATCGAAAGTACCTTCGTCGGTTTTCAGATCCACATATGGAACGATTTTTTCGACAGGCTTGCGAACGCAGTTTAAGGAAGTCATAGCGACTCCCGCGCCCATCAATTTAAGGAAGGTCTTACGATCGAACTCACCGGACTTAATCCTTGCGATGACTGGATCCGGAGAAGTGAAAAATTCAGAGCGCGCTAGATCCTTCGTTTCTTTTTCGTTATCTTTCAGTTCGAGGGAGAGCCAGTGAGCTTTCTTTTCTTTCTGGAAATTCTTTTTATCCATCTGTTATGCTATCTCCTGATTATCTGTGACAGGTGGAACAGTCGGTAGGAGCATTGTTCTCCCGGTGGCAGTTGATACAGTATCCCATATTCAGGGATGCTACCTGCTTGACCTTGACCATTTCAGCTACATTGCCATGGCATTGAGAACAATCCACGCCTCTTGAGATATGGCGAGAGTGATTGAACTGAACGTGATCCGGCAAGTCGTGGATTTTCACCCACTCGATCGGCTTCTTGTTCGAGTAACTTTCGCTCAAAAATTTAATATCTGGGCTGTTCTTTGCAACAAGCGAGTGACAGTTCATACAAGTAGAAGTATTCGGAACCGTTGCGTGCGCGCTTGTTTCTACACCAGTGTGACAATAACGACAGTCTATCTTATTATCACCTGCGTGAATCTTGTGGTTAAAAGGTATAGGCTGATCCGGAGAGTAGCCTACATATTTGGAGGGAGAAAAAATCAGGTAAGCCACTGCTGCAATAGCAATAAGCGGAACCGAAAGTTTCAAAGCTTTCTTATTCATTCGTGAGAAGTCCCGTGGGTTCCAAAATAAGGTTTGGGAACAAGGATTTTGTCTTCGGTTAAAATTGCAAGTAAACGCCTAAAAACGCGATCGGTTTGGCGATTTCTTGCATTTTTCTTTGAGACTAAGTATCAATTAAATGGATACTATTTATACTTAAGAAGGTCTATTTTAGAAGATAAAAGATCTCGAATACAAAACCTAAGTTTATGATAGATATGATCAGAACGATCGTTCTTAACTTTAAGAAAATTCCTGGATTTTACTTTCTCACTTCTCTAAAATATGAATTCAAAAATCTAATTTGGAAAGAATGATGCACTGCGCACTGATCCGATTTCTGGGAATTCCCTTCGCTTTCCTAATAACAATCTCCATTATCGCGAAAGGTCCTATAAAAAAACTCAAAGTAACAAGCTTCAATTCGTACTTTTTATATGATGAGATTGGAGACTCTCATAAATTTCCGAAAGATAGAAAACATAGAACGGAAGAAGATTTTTCTAAGATCAAAAAGATAATTCTCCATAATCATCCGGACGTAATCGGATTCCAAGAAATTGAAAACGAAACGGCACTTCATCATATTATAATAAATGAATATGATTGCAAGGCAACGGTTACTCCGGGCTATTCCCAAGAATTAGGGCTTTGCTGGAAAAAGGAACTGGGTAGCCCGATTATCAGAGAATTGGAACAACTTTCTCTTCGCCCAGGACTCAGAAAAGGGTTACTTGCAGAGTTCAATTTCGACGGTAAGAAAGTTTCCGTAATAGTAGTTCATTTAAAAGCAGGCCATTCTCCCAAAGATAAGAAGGAAAGAAAGGAACAGATACTTGCGCTGAAGGAAATCCTACCGTCCCTAGGCAAATTTGTTCTATTAGGAGATTTTAATGAGGTTTTGGAAAGAAGAGTAGATCTCTGGAAAATCCTACAAAGAAATCTAAAACTTAAGATTGCGAATTATAAACAAAAATCAGACTGCTGGCAGCATAACGACGGCTTTATCGATTATCTGATCACGAATATGGAATGGCAACAGGGAAGTTTTGTCCAAACCAAGTTTGAGACCGACGATGGTAATTTTGATGGAAATCCAAGTGCGGAAAAAGGCCTTTCTGACCATTGCCCGGTGAGTGCGGACCTACTATTAGAGAGATGATCGTCTCAGATTATCTTAAACACCCAGAATCAAAGTTCTCGTTTCAAAACTTCTATATCTGAATTCAATTCTTGGATAGAAGATCTCATCTTGCCGTTATAAATCCCACGTAATCTAAGTTGAGAATCTAAAAGATATACATGATCTGAATGAAGGAAATCATTTTCAGTCAGTTTCTTTTTGGCGTCTTCTTTCGGGATAGCTGTGTCTGCATTAAAGGAATCTCTGGCCAAGGCATAAATCTCCTTTTGATCTCCGGTTAGAAGTTTCCATTTTTCATAATGGATCTTTCGTTTGGATCCATATTCTTTTAGGACCTGAGGAGAATCTAGATTGGGCGTAGCGGAGAAGGACAAAATTTGGATACTGGGATCAGCCTCGAATTGCTTCTGCACCAAACTCAAATTGTTTGTGATCGTAGGACAGATCCCGGCACATTTAGTAAAGAAGAAGGAAACCACAGTAATCTTTCCCTTACAGGAGCCTTCCGAGACATCTTGATTCTCCTGATCTTTCATTATAAATTTAGAAATTTCCCTGGGCTTATGCGAGTCTTTTCTCTCCCAAACCGGCTGTAGATCCTTTCCATAATACAACGGAAGTTTGTCTTTCTGGGGCAGGGAGAAGTCTGTAATCTCTTCAGAGTATTCTTCTTTTGGATCTTTGGAACAACCAACCAAAATAGAGATCAAAACCAAACTACAGAATAAAATTCTAGAATAGGATCGTATTCCCATCTTCATCTCCTCGGATCTGGCTGCATAATTTCCCACCTGTCATTCCATATGCACGTCCCTGGTGGATCACAAAGTTCATATAGATCTGCCCGTTCTCTCTCCACATCTTCTTACCAATCACTTTTCCATGATCGAATTTTGCATAAGAATACAATGTGCCGGAGTTTCTCCATTCCCATTGGGGTCCATGGAACTGCCCTTCCAAGTATTCATTATGAAAACGTTTTTTACCGTCGGGGAACCAACCTAGATGAGTTCCAACTTTCTTCCCTTCAGAAAATTCTCTTTCTGCCAAAACTTGTCCGTTGGAATGTACATCCGTCTCTTTTCCATCAGGTAAACCGTTCTTATAGGAAGTCACACGGACAATTCCCAATTCTTCTGCCTTAGATTCCAAAAGTCCGTAAAACTTCTCTCCTCTATAAAAAACGACTCTTCCATTTCGAGTGATAGAAGGATCAATACTTGCGACCCGAACCGGATCGCAAGCGACTAGAAGAAAACAGATCGCGAGTAAATAGAACTTCAACAAAACCTCTAATTAGTCTACGGAACCTGGAGTTCCCTTGAAGTAACTTCCAATAATGTATCCGTTCAAACCTGTATTGTTTTCTACGTGATAACAATACGTTCCATCCGGAAACTCAGTTGGAGTACAAGAAGTTGTGTGAGTGGTTGAATCCAATGTAGGATAAGAACCAGATTGGTTTTTCTTTCCATAGATTGGAAAACCATCCAACATGATCCCTACCATGCTATCATCGTCGTTAGTGATCTTGTAAGGTTCTGTATGATAATGATATTTTCCAGTATTCTGAGGGTGCCCTTGGGATTGGTCCATCGTGTAATATTCTGTAGCAAAAGAATCTCCAGGAGCTGCCTGGTTATTAAAGATCACAACGCCTAATGTTGTAATTCCTACAGAATCTGTTCCTGCATTGGATTGGGTACAATCCGTAACGGTAGGGGTAGTCGGGATCGTCATGGTGATATTCTGAGATATAATGGTATTCGGATTTGTATGGAAACCTCCAGCAGTGTCCATCGCCTCATTATATCCAGAAGCCACTGAATAATATGCACTTTTATGAGGCGGCTTATCGTTGGTAGTGATCACATAATTAGAACCGGAGACCGTTACGGTTACACAATGAAAACTGGTTTTCATCCAGCAAGGTGCCTCTGCAGCGATACTAGTTACGCAGGTAGGACCTCCAAAACCTAGGTCATCGGTTGCATTGTTCACTGCTGCAGGACAGGAGGAATTGTCCGTAAGGGTGGTAGGCATTGTAGTGGTGGTTGTAGGTGTACATTGAGAAGCGGCTAATAAAACCGCGGCCGAAGACAGGTCGCTTCCTCCGGAACTATCGCAGTTCCAAACAAAAGCTGCGATGGCAGTCAATAGAATACATCGTAATCGAAGCATAACTACTCCAAACTTGTTATTGAGTTTAATTTACGAAATCTTTTGGATGAATTCGACCGTCCCAATCGGCTCGAACCATATTTTTGCTATTTTAGGCAGAGCTTACTTCGGAAATTTCTTCCAGATACTGAGTTGGTGTCTTTCCTGTGACTTTTTTAAAGGAAGTATTAAAAGTGGACTTGGAATTGAACCCATACTCAAGGGCCAATCTCAGAAAATTAGGACGTTCTTCCGAAATATTTTCCAAAGCGGAAATGATATCTTTGATCCTATATTCGTTCACAAAATTATAGAAATTTGTTTCTAAGGTTTCGCTTAAGATTTGTGTGATATAGAATCTAGGAACTTCCGTATTTTCGGAAAGTAGATCGATGGAAAATTCGGAATCTTTATAAGGTTTTTCAGATTCCATATAATTCCGGATCTTAGAAAGATACTCAGGAATCATATCCTCTCTCAATCCGGACTTTTCGTATTTTTTGCGTTCTTCTTCCACTTCCTCATCTTCTTTTGGACCCTTTTGTTGGAACTGAAACGCGTGCAGTTCTCTATGAGTGTAAACCACAGTTTGTCGAACCCCGAACCAACAGAAAAACACGGAGAACGCTAATACTGCTGCTCCTCGAACCAGTCTTGGTTCGTAGGCTTCTGGAGGAAGATCCGTAAACAGTAAACCTTCTAACAAAAAATGAACACAGGTAGAAATTACGAATAATACTAAACTCCAATACATCCATCGTAAATCCTTAATACTGTCGATATTAGAAAAATGATTTACGATATTCTTCCTATGTCTGTTCAAAAGTAGAAATGTCCAAACGGAATACACTAGCATGGAAGTAACTAATAATCCGCCGTTTGGATGAAATCCCCTACTCGGCCTATGCCAATCGTGAGGATAAAATTCTTCTTCAGGAGTTTGGAAGAAGAAAAACCTAGTCAAAAGAATAAATTGTAAGATAATAAAAGGAGCAAAATGAAGAAGGTCCGATCTTCTAAAACTTTTACCTTCCATCGTCAAATTTCGAATATACAATAATAATAACGGACCATAGGTATAAGGAAATAGAATAGTAAAATCTAAAAACTCAGGCCCCCATTCGAATCTGTGAACAAGTAAATGTCCTAGATGAGGTGCCGCAAGAAAGATCGTAAACACGGAATAAATAGAATCGAAAGGATATCTTGGCCGTTTAGTAAAGATCAGAAATGCGGAAAAAACGCAGATTGTAAACGAGATGATCGGGATCGCAGGAACCATAACTAAGTTTGACCCGGAAAGTCTCCTGGCTTGGTCCTCCATCTTCTATGCACCCAAAAATATTGCTCAGGATACAGTTTCACTTCTTCTTCTAAAGCTTTCGTCCAAACTTCAGTGTAGTGACGGATCGCAGCTTCTCTATCCGAGAATGCGGATTTATCTACGAAGCCAAGATCTTTAACTCGGACCATGACCTTTCCTTTTTCTCCGCATAAAACCGAATAGAGTAACATTTTTGCGCCGGTCAAATAAGCCATCAACGCAGGGCCTTGGTAAGTAGAAGCTTTACGATTGAAGAAGTCCACAAAGATCCCGACCTTACCGGCATTTTGGTCGGAACCGAATCCCACCCAGTATCCTTGTTTTAACATTTTAGTAACTTGGCTGGATTCTTCTGTGGAAACTAATTTGATCCCATTCTTACTTCTTAATTTATGAATGAGTCTATCCACGTAAGGGTTTCGGACTTTTTTATAAATCCCTCCTCCCTTCATTCTGATCCCCATGAATTGTACAAGGATTTCCCAGGTCCCAAAATGTCCTGAGATCAGAACAACTCCTACTCCATCTTGGATCGTTTTTTGTTCGATTGCTAGAGACTCAGCATCATAAACCAGATACTTATCCATCCATTTACGACTTAAACGAGGAGCGAATAAAGTTCCCGCAAGAAGATCACCTATATGAAGAAAACTTTTCCATACGAGTTCCTTCTTCTTTTCTTCCGAATATTCAGGGAATGCATAAGAAATATTATCGTAAGCTATCTTACGATGTTTTTTAGCGAGTGGATAAAGAAGACGTACCAAAAATCTTCCGTAAACTAAACAGGCTCTATAAGGTAGAATTCTGAACGGTAGATAAAATAAGTATAAAAAGATATAAGGAATAATATAGCGAACCAAAGTAGATCCAATTCTTGTTTTTCGAACATAAGGACCCGGTCCAGGTTCTTTGACAAGCAAAAAGACCCTCAGTTCATTTGATGTAGTATCTCGAATAGGATCTGTGTTCCCAATTTCAAATTTTCCAGACTAATACTTTCGTTCTTAGCATGAAGCATAGTGAGTTCTTTTTCGTTCAGAAGAACAGGAATTAACCCATAACACTCCATACCTATCTGACGAAAGTAAGCATTATCCGTTTTACCTGGAGAAATAAAAGGTGCCGCCACACTTCCCGGGATTTTACGAGTCGCAACAGAAGCAACCGTTTGAAAAAGAATAGAATCTAATTTAGATTTGTCTGAAGAAACTGTGGATGCAGGTTCCACTTCTACTTCATATTTTTCGGCGATCTTCTGGATCTCTTTCAAATATTCCAGAGGCTCAAATCCAGGAAGAAGTCTCACATCCAGTTTCGCTTCCGCTAAGGAGGAAAGTACATTATGACCTTTACCTTCTTCCGTTTTCAGACCGGAAACGGCCTTAGTATTTCGAGTGATCGCACTGAGCTGTCTACTTGCACGAATTGGCCCGTACAGTAATCTTCTCAAGATTGGAATATTTGAATTTTTTAATATAAATGAATTAGGAAATCGACTGATCGTTCCCAACTGATAAAAAAATCCTTGGGTTTCCTCGGAAATACGGATCTCACTATCGTATTCCAAAACTTCTGTCAAAAATTTCAAAAGTCTAAGACTTGGATAATTTTGACTCGGAGTGCTTCCATGTCCCTGGTCCCCTTTAGCCTTTACATTCAACCAAAGATTTCCTTTTTCTGCATATTGGATATTGAAGATGATACTTCCTGGAATAGCGACATCCCTCGTCCCGAAACTCCCCTCGTTCAACATATATCCGTAACCTTTGAATAATTCAGGATGAGCCCTGAGTAAAAACCTGGCGCCTCTTTCGCTGCCCGATTCTTCGTCCGCCATACTTAAGAACATTATTTTTCTTTTAAGTGGAACCGCAGATCTTTTGAGTTCCAGAAAAGAAATGATCTGCATCGCAATTAATCCCTTACAATCCAAGGCTCCTCTCCCGTGAATTCTACCGTCTTTGATAATCCCCGCAAAAGGATCTTCCGTCCATTCCTTAGGATCCGCTTCTACCACATCCAAATGGTTTCCTAAAATTAAACCTTTTTCAGAACTAGGAACACTTGGCTCCAACTCTGCAATCAGATTCACTCTATCCGGAAAGCCAGGCTCGGAGATAAGCTTAGTTTTGATCCCTTCCTTTTCGAAAATAGATCGGATATATTCTGCGACTCGTTTTTCGTTTCCTCTCACCGATTTAATCCGGATCAGATCGGTGAGAATTTTAACCGCTTCTGATTCTCTCTTATCCCAAGATAGGATATGACTCTCTTCTTTTAGAGGAGTGTTTTTAATGGGGGATGTGACACATTGAAAAAGGAATAAGATAGAACAAAGGTGAAGAAATGTGCGGGAAGCAAACATTCGCCATTTCTAAAGTATAAGCGACTCAGCGTCCAGAAATTTAGAAGAAACAGGGAAAAGTAGCCCCAGGAGGACCCTGGGACCAAAACCAAACCAGGCTCATAACAAAGCCTACTTAAGAATTCGGTGGGTTTCTAAAATTTCCCTTATACTTTTTTTCTTAAATTTAAAAAAAAGAATTATTTAGAATTCGGCGTTGCAGTCTCTTTTCCGGGTTTAAATCGGATCTTTCCTAAATACACCTTGGTAGTCAAAGAATCTCGTTTGGATTTTAGAAAGAAACCAAACTCAGGAGTGGCCACCTTATAACTTTCATATTCTGCAAAAATATCCAGATCCACTCGATTCGCGGTGAACGCATCGAAATGAGGCAGATACTTTTCAGAGATGAGTATCATTCTTTCTCCGTCCTTTTCCAGCGCTTCGAATAGAACTTCAGGATCGAATAAGGTCCTGGTCAAACGTTTTGAATAAAATGCATAGGATCTTTTAGAAGCGGGCACTCCGAACATCAGAAACTTTTCTTTTCCAGGTTCCGCTTCTTGGATAATCTCCCCTACTTCTTTCGAAGGTTGGTAAGACACAAGCAATGGATAAGCATACAAACTTACTAAAGTAAAGAAGAAGGAGACGGATACCACTAAGGTCCCAAGCACAGCTTCCGTTTTAAAATACAATAGAACGATCGCTGCAATTCCTAGATAAATAGCCAACCAAACATAATAGGAAACAGGAACATCTAAAACCAAGATGGGGAATAAGATCCCTGCAAATACGAATCCCAAGCTAGTAAGATAAACTAAAATTTTACCTGCGAAAGAAAGAGATCCTTCCGGGCTTTCTATCAATCTCAGTAAAAATCCCGAACCGACGACCGCTCCAGCAGGAAGGCACCAATAAATGTATTGAGGCAATTGGTATTTGGAAAAACTGATCAGAAACAAAAATAAGAATAACCAGAAAGCCGGAACAAAATCCTGATCCTTCCATTCATTTTTTCGAATATTAGAAAATAGACTTCCGCCCTTCTCCTTTAAGAATCCATAAAAATTCGATCCAATCCAGACAAAGAAAGGTAATATAAATATACCAAACGCCCAAGAGAAGTTGGAATAGAAGAATAGAGGATTGAATTTTTGGTCGTACATCTTGATATAAAAACGACCAAAAGATTGGACCCAAAGAAAGAAATAAGGTCCGTAAGTATTGAATTCCAAATACAAAGGAATAGACCATAAGAAAGGAGGAAGTAATGCCAAAATTCCTCCTGGGAATAATTTCATCCCGAGAAGTCTTTTCCAGTCCCTTCTAAAAAGAATGTCTCCGCCAATCCCAATTCCGGGGATCACTACTGCGATCGGCCCTTTTGTGACAAAGCCGAGTCCCATAGCAAGATACATCGCGTAATAATAGGCGGGATTCTTTTTTGTTCCTAAATAATAAAAAGCGAATACTAAAATGATATAAGGAGTCACATATACGTCTATCTTAGGATCCACCACCATCGCGTACAATCCGGGAGACAA
This sequence comes from Leptospira johnsonii, assembly GCF_003112675.1. Lineage (NCBI taxonomy): Bacteria > Pseudomonadati > Spirochaetota > Leptospiria > Leptospirales > Leptospiraceae > Leptospira > Leptospira johnsonii. The sequence goes on from NZ_BFAY01000011.1 coordinate 83,552, forward strand.
AGCGTATAAGAATACGGATATCCATGCACGTTTTATATTTCCTGAATATAACTTGGTGATCGTAAACACTCCCCAGAGAGAGAGTAAGGTCATGAGTATTGCAGGCAAACGGAATGCGTAATTGTTCTGGCCGAAAAGAGTAAAAGAAGAACTGATCTTCCAAAATGTAAGGATCGGTTTGTCTAGGTATCTTCTGCCATTGTCTCGGATAAAAAACCAATTCCCGCTATCGGTCATTTCCCTGCCGATCTCCGCGTACTGGGAAGAGTCGATATCGATCACATCCAAAGGAAATGTCAAAAACAAGGGCAGAACAGCTACTGCCAAAAGAAACCAAACAGAATATTTCACAAGCGGAACGTTTTTCCCATCCTGAACGAAATTCATATTTTTATAATACTCCAAACTTAATAGAAAAACGATGATCTCAATCCATGAGCCCGGATTCCATGAGGCAACGAGTAAATCCGGTACATGTTTTTTCGGACTCGTAACAAGGCATTGCATATCCTTGTTCTCTTAAACATCCGGATTCACACTCGATCTGCATGAAACTTTTTTGGGAAGCTTCCATCCGTCCCTTAGATTCGAATTGTTTCTCCACGCAAGAGGTGAAAAATCCGCAGATCTCTTGGCATTTTTGTTGGTAAGGATCCTTACAATCGGTGAGCCCGATCATAATAAAAGAAAATAAGAATAAGGTCGAAAAAAGGGACAGCCTCATTCCAGCTAGGTTATTCGATACGGATCTAAGGTCAACTTTTTGCGGCGAGCATTCCGCAGGCCCCATTGATGTCTTTTCCGGGGGACCGTCTGTTTAAAATAGGAACTCCTGCAGGTTCCAGATGACGTAAAAACTCATCTATTTCCTGATCGGTGGGCCTTCTCCAGCCGTAAAACTCGGTGTTCAAAGGGATTACGTTTATTTTACAATCCAGTCTTCTTGCGATCTTCACTAATTTTTTAGCGTCTTCTCCGCTCATGTTCACACCGGGGATCATTACATATTCGAACGTAATCCTACGCTTTAGAACTTTGGTATATTCTAAGGCTGCGTCTAAAAGTTCGGGAAGCGAAAACTTCTCCTCTATGTCCATGATCTCTTTTCTTCCGTTCGGATCCGGATGATTGAGCGAGATCGCAAGATTATAAGGTTCTTTATTTTCTATAAATCTACGAATACCGTTCACTACTCCTGAGGTGGAGATTGTGATCCTTTTTGCGCCCATACCTAAAGCTTCCTGGTCATGAAGAAGTTCCGCTGCACGCATTACATTAAAGTAATTATGCATAGGCTCGCCCATTCCCATGAAGACTATGTTCGTGGCTCGATCGCCTACTATCTTTTCCACCTGAAGGATCTGGTCTATGATCTCTCCCGCTTTTAAATTTCCTTGGTAAGGCAATTTAGCTGTGGCGCAGAATTTACAATTTAAGGTGCAACCCACTTGAGAAGAAATGCAGATTGTTTTTCTTCCACCGTCACCGGAAGGGATCCAAACTGATTCGAACTCTTTTCCACTTCCTGGAGCGGACTCGAATGTGAATTTTTGGGTCCCATCTACCGATTTTAAATGTTTCGCGACGCTGATGGAGGAGAAGGTAAACTTCTCCTTTAATTTTTCCTTTAAGTCTTTTCCGATCGTGGAAAATTCTTCCCAGGACTCGTAACGATTTACGTACAATCCATTATAAATTTGTTTCGCTCTAAATGGCTTTTCTCCCAGTTCTGAAATGATCCGGGTGAGTTCTTCCAAGGTTTGGCCCTTGACCGGTATTTTTCGGGTTCCATTTTCCTGGAGTTCAGAATTGGAAAGGGTTTCGTTCACTTGCAAGAATCCTTATATTCTTTTTCTGCGTTTGTATATCCCAGATCCCAGGATTTTTTATAATCTTTACAGGACTCTGCCTTTCTTTTTAAGGCAGCATAACCCAATCCTCGATTGAAGTAAGAGATCGAATCGTCCGGCAGTATCTTCAAAACTTTGGAATAAGAATCTATACTATCCTTATATTTTCCGGAAGCATAATTGGCAAAACCTAGGGCAAAGATCGCTCTAGGATATTCCGGATCCAATTGTACCGCTTTTTTAGCGTCCGCCAAAGATTCTTTCGCTTTTCCTAATATACCTAGTTGGATAGCTCGTTCCGCAAAAGCGTATGATTTTATCAGTCCGGAATCGATGGCCCGATTCAAGTCTTCCAAACCTTCTTCTTTTCTTTCCAAACCGAAACGACTTAAACCTCTGTAATATAATGAATCCAGATTCTTAGGATCCAAAGAATATGCGGAATCAAAATCCGTTTCGGCCTCGGCGTATCTATTCAGATAATATTTACCCAAACCACGATTATAGAATGCGGAAGTATTTTTGGAATTCACAGCAATATAACGATCGTATTGAGAGATAGAATTTTCATACTCTGCCGCATTATAAGAATCTAAACCTTGTTGGAAAAGTTCCTGCAATTCCTGGTCTGAAAGAATTTCAGGAGTGCTATTGCGACTTGCGGATTCTTTTTCTAACTGGTTTATAAAATCGGTTATCCCAGAAAAGAGTGCGGAAAGTTGTAAAGAAGTCTCCGGTTTTGGTTCTTCTTTTTGTGTGTCCGATTTTTCCGGCTCGTTAGAAGAAACAGACCCATCCGGAGAAAAGATCTGAATCCCCGCCAAGATCAAACCCACCACTAGGAAAATACCCAATATTCTCTGCATACGATTTGTATGACCGGATTTTAAAAGGAATACCAGCTTTTTTCCGGTCAGGAAACGACAGAATCCGAATGTTCGGAAATAACTTTCCCGTCTTCCAGGATCATTCTGATAAGCCTAGTCATCTCTACCGAATATTCTACGTTTAGATGTTTAGTTACACCCTCGCAAAAACCGTTGATGATCAGAAGTTTTGCGTCGTCTTCCGAAAGTCCTCTGGATTGAAGATAAAAGAGTTGGTCCTCGTCAATACGAGAAACAGTCGCCTCATAGTTCAAGGTTCCATTCTGCCCGCTTACATCATTATAAGGATACGCATGGGATTGGGAACGATCGTCCATCATCAGACCGTCGCATTTTACGTGGCTGTATGCGTTGGAAGAACCAGTTGTAAATTTTACAAGACCTCTGTAAGAGTTGATCCCGCCATCCAAGGAAACACCTTTTGCCAGAATATTACTGCGGGTGTTTTTACCAACGTGAATGATCCTTGCTCCTGTATCTTGGATCTGGCCGGAACCGGCAAAAGCCAAGGACAGAATATCGCCGGTAGAATTATCCCCTTGTAATACGATGCCCGGATACTTGATCGTGTTTGCGCCTATATTCACATCCGTCCAGGTAATATGAGCAGCTTCATGACAAAGGCCACGCTTAACGGTCCAGTTGTACATATTCTTTTTCCAGTTCTGGATGGTTGTGTAGAATATTTTGGAATTCTTATGAGCGATCAGTTCTACTACAGCAGTATGGAAATTTGTGCCCTTGTCTTGCACAGAAGAACATCCTTCCGAATATTCCAATTCTGCTCCATCTTCTGCGATCAACAAAGTTCTTTCATATTGCCCAGAAGAAGCTGCAGTCACTTTAAAATATGCCTGTAAAGGCATAGGGGTTTTAACACCCTTAGGGACGTAAGCGAAAGATCCGCCCGAAAAAACCGCGGAGTTCAATGCGGAGAATTTATTGTCCCCAATAGAGACTACACTCCCGATGTATTTACGAACGATATCTGGATATTCGCGAATCGCAGTATCGATATCGCAGAATAGAATTCCTAAGTCGGTAAGTTCCTTTTTGACGTTAGCGTAAACAGTTTCTGAATCTTCCATGGCCTCAATTCCAGCCAGGTATTTTCTTTCGTGTTCAGGGATCCCAAGTCTTTCAAAACTTTTTAATACTTCAGGATCCACTTCGTCCCAGGATTTTTTCTTTTTATGATTTGCGCCTATATAATGTACATACTCGTCTATATTCACTTTGAAGTTGGGAAAAAATCCCCAACTAGGCATAGGTTTACTTTCAAAAACCTTAAATGCTTCTAGACGGAATTCAGTTAGCCAGCTTGGCTCATTTTTAATATGGGAGATAGACTCTACCACTTTGCGGGTAAGTCCTTTGGGAAAATTATCTGCACGATAATACCTATCTTCGTCGGAAATGATCTCAAGTGCTTGTGCCATAATATTCTTCTCCCATATCTTAGACTTTAAAAGGAAAGATGCAATCCTTTCCGAAGGTCTGAAAGGTGAGTTTTGCCCGAATAAGGGCTATATAACCAGGTTTTAGAAGGATGGATGCTTGGACCAGGAGAAATTCAGAAAGGAGAATCCGGTCCTAGGACCGGATTTCCGTAAGAATGGGATTAGTTTACCGAAGAGAAGTATTCTTTGGACTTTTCTGGATCCGCTTTCATGGTTTTCTTTCCTTCGTCCCAGTTTGCAGGGCAAACTTCGCCGTGTTTTTCCACGTATTGGAAAGCTTTGACTAGACGGATCGCTTCGTCTATGTTTCTTCCTACAGGAAGATCGTTGATGGTGGACTGACGGATCACTCCGGCAGGATCGATCACGAAGGTCCCTCTTAGAGCAACTCCGCCTTCAGTAAGAACTCCGTAATCTCTTGCGATTGACTTGGTTATGTCAGCGATTAGAGGATACTTGATATCTCCCAATCCGCCTTGTTTACGAGGAGTGTTCTTCCATGCAAGGTGAGTAAAAGCGCTGTCTACGGAAACTCCTAGAACTTCCGCTCCGATTTTTTTGAATTCGTCCAGTTTTGCATCGTACTCGATGATCTCAGTAGGACAAACGAAAGTGAAGTCGAGGGGCCAGAAGAATAGAACAACCCACTTTCCTTTATATTCGGAAAGTTTGATTTCCTTGATTTGCTGGCCGATGACGGCTTCTGCTTTAAAGTCCGGTGCGAGTGAAGTAACTTGAGGCATTTTGCTCTCTCCTATTTAGAATCATTCTAAATTTAGACAGCCAGGAAGGAAAGCAGTTTTTCTTTTTTTCTAAAAAACCAATTATTTCACCCAATCTCGATTTTCAGACAGAATTTCAGGTTTTTGAGGATCCCACCAAGAACTCTAAAGACGGAACAACTTTTGAAGGTTCTACTTCTAAAATTTCAGCCTTCACAACATTTTCTGCTACGAACGGGTCCGCTGATATTCTTTCTTCCAAATCTTCTCTCGATATATTTTGGACAAGAATAGCTCCTCCAAGTCCTGGCTTGAGACTTCCCACAAGTATAAAATGACCATCTTCAAAACCGTTCTTAATCCATTCGTTGTGTGCACCCATAAGCTGCGGAGCTTTACTTTTATTAAAATCAAATTTTAGTAATACAATATACATATACTTTTCCTTTTTATTTTAAACCTTCAAGCCAGTTCGTCATTCGGCCTACTTCTTGTCTGATATACTTCTCATCTTGAAAAGCGCTCCCAAGAGTAGCTACTCCTTGACTCATACCCAAAATATACATAGCAAACTCGTCAGCATTCTTAGAATGACCGGCAAGGCGAAACTGCTTCTTTAACCATTCTCTAAACAGAGTAAAAAGTTTATTCGCATTCGTCTGAGCCGGATGATTCAATTTGGCGAGTTCTGTACAAAGAGTTCCGACAGGACATCCGTAAAACTTTATCTTAGCTATATTCATAATTAGAATATTAATAAAACTTAGAATACGATCTTTGGGTGAACCGACTTCCGACTCCCAGCTATTAAGCATATTCCTGGTATTAGTCAGTCGATATTCGATAACAGCATCCAAGATCTCATCCTTCGATTTGAAATGATGATAAAAATTGCCTCGGGAAATTTTTATAATTTCGGCAATATCCGCAAACGAAGTACTTTCAAAACCTTTCTCGTAAAAAAGTTTATCTGCCACTTCGATAATTTGATCTCGCGTAGCTAAGCCTTTCATTCGTCCATCTTCTTAAATTAGGACAATTGTCCTAATTTTGAAAACAATAGGACACCCGTCCTAATTAGTCAAATAAAATTTTTAGAAAAAGTTTTTCAGCCTTTGGCCATTAAGTATTTCTCCATGAACTCTGTGATGTCCTTGATGTTCCGATTGATCATCTTTCTGAGCTCAGGAGGGATATTCTGGGATTTGATCACACGATAATAGTTCAAAGCGTTCTTCAACATTTTCCTGCGGGCGAATTCCTGGGCCTTGATCAGCATAGGTTTATACTTATAATATGAGTATTCCATAATACTGTAATTCTTGGAAAGTTTGAAAGAATGAGGTATCTTTCCGAAATCGTAGGTCAAGGTCAAGAAGGGAGCATCATCCACTTCCGGAGGTTTTAACTCCAGAATACCGTGGATCATTTTAGGCTCGTCGTCCCCGCCTCCGCTTTGACCTTCAGGCCTATCCTGGTCTAAAGGTTCCAGACCTCCATCCAATACTTCTATTTCAGGAGCTTCTTCCGCGCTTGGAGAAGGAGAAGGCGCAGAACTAGGAGCACCTGGTCCCGCGAGTGGAGGAATTTCAGGTCTATATTCCTCCTGCTTTGTTTCATCCACAGGGTCAGGAAGATCTATCTTAGGTAATTCGATCGGACCTAGAGAAGGAGCAGCTTCTCCACTTGGAGTCGGTGAAGGAGAACTCGTCGGAGTTCCTTCAGGTTCTCCTCGGATAACTTTATCTTCCGGATCAGGTAAACGGATCGGAACAAGATCTATCTGAGGAACAACAGGTGCCGCATAACCTGGGATCTGATCTGAAAGTGGATATTCAGGTCTAGGCCAATCTTGAGGTAAAGGTTCTTCTAATGATTGCTCTTCTCTTTCCTGGCGTTTTTCTTCCGCCTTCTTCTTAAGATAATCATCTCTCTCTTGGAAGAGATCTTCTTTTCTTCTATCGTCTTCTCCCCTTCTATCTTTTCGAGAACCTTCTCCGCCTCTTCTTTCTCCTTGGGAACGACGATCTTCACCTGTCCTTCTATCAACAAGAGGAAGGTCCTTAAACTTATCCCATTCATCCGAGAAGAATGTATCTTCCGGAAGATCCATCTCGCTCGGATCTAAATGTTCTTGGTCTTTCGGTTTGGAAGAAGGTTCCGAAGGAGCAAAGTCTTCCGGTCCAACAGGACCTGGCCCACCGCCTGGAGGAGGACCGCCGCCCGGACCAGGAGGAAATCCTCCTGGAGGTGAAGGAACTCCCGCAGAATAAGAAATAGGCGCTCCAGGTGGTGGCGGAGGCATTGGCCCGGAAGAAGGAGCATAAGAAATAATTTGATAAGATACCGGCCCAGGAGGTAATTCCGTGGGAAGTTTTGGAGCTTCTGTTCCGGGAGGAGCTTGGATCTGGATCGGGTTTGCAAATCCTTGGGAGAGGCTGCCACCTAATGCTTGGCTGATATCCTTGATCGCCTTGACCAGATCTCCCATCGGAATTGGGGCTCCGCTATAATTCGGATCGTCAGGAGTATAAGTCTCTTCTTCAGGAGGAGAACTTAGATGGTTTTCGATTGCTTGGATATTATTGTCTATCTTCTCGTTAATATCCGCATCAGGAATCCTAGCGTTAGTTCTCTTTAAGATCTCCAACGCACCTAATAAATTTTCTTTATCTACTAACGCTTCCGAATGTAAAAGAGGTCTTCTATGATGCGCATAACGAGAGTTATTCCGGATGATATCATCCGTTGTATGAGGAAGTTGTAATTTATCCTTCTTCTTTAAGCCCGGATAGTTTGGCTTTTCACCACTTCCGGAAGGAGGACTCCATTCTTGATCCGGCTTCTCCGCTTCCGATTGCCCTCCACCTTTTTGCGGTAGAGAAGATGATGAAGAAGGAGGAGAATTTTGGTCTCCTACATTGACTAGTTTTCCACGATCAGCCGGAGCGGGAGTTCCTGCACCTCCGCTACCCGACCCTGGACTGCCTCCTCCACCCGCACTTCCTCCTCCAGGAGAAGGCGCAGGACTTCCGGAAGATCTATTCGGATCTCGGAATAAAGTGTACGCTCCTGCTCCCGCAGAAAGAAGTCCTAGTAATAAAAGAAGGGCTGTCATTGGAAAAAATCTTACCTAGTATTTTCGACAGAACATTACGTCGTTCTTAAACGGGACCCAATAGCTTTTTTCCGATTGACACCATGAATGTTAAGTAATAAGTTGACATATATGAAATCAACGGTTCGGGAAAACCTGAGCTTCGGGTCTAGTCCTGATAATCCGGACGGTCTTCAGTTAAAGATCACCTTTGATGAGGACACTAAAACCGCTTACGGTGACTACACGGTTCCTGAAAAGTTCCAAGGGTCCCCAGACGTGATCCATCCCGGAATCATCGCCACTATTTTGGACGAAATCATGGCCAAAATCAATGAGGCGATGAATTTTAAAACGACAACTGGCGAGTTGACGATCCGTTTCTTACAACCTGCTCAAGTAAATCAACCTCTGCATTTACGTGGCTGGTTCGTTAAAAAGAACAAAAAAGTGATCGAAAACAGAGCCGAAATAGAGAACGAGATCGGTAAGATTGTTGCCCGCGGTAAGGGTAAATACATCGAACTCGATTCCTGATCCAATACGGAATTATAAAACCCGCCGATGTGGTGGAATTGGTAGACGCACTGGATTCAAAATCCAGCGGGGGCAACCCCGTGTCGGTTCGACTCCGACCGTCGGCAAGGGTTATTTACTTACAGAGGCGATCGCTTCTTCAAACGCATCCTTCTCCACTTGATCAATCGCTTCCAAGATCAAATCCATTTCTTCTCTAGTCATTCCTGCAAATAGTTCTTCTCCTTTTGTGAGAATTCCTGCACCTAACATGATACCTTCCACTTCTTCCTGAGTGTATGTTTTTGTTTTGGACTTCATCGTCTTAACGACTGCGTCCATGAGTTGTTTGATCTTGGAAAGAAGTTCCTTATCCGAAAGTGTGGAAAATAGTTTTAAGATATCTTCTCTGAATTGATCCGCCTCTTTTTTTGAAACGGAAGCAAGCACCTGATTGAATACGGATTTGTTTTCGAGATCCTTCCCTTCTTTTAATAATTCCTTTGCTTTGGAGAACATGATCTCTTCGAATCTATGAGCGGTTACATAAGAATGTAAGGCTGCAAATCCTGCTTGGAACGCGGACTTTAAATGACGGCCTAGTTTGAACACTGCCATACTCAAAGAACCCAATAACCCGAATACTTTTGGCGGAGAATGTACAAATCCAGCCAAGGACGTAAATGCCCCGTCTAACCTTTTTCTGCCCTCATATTCAGGGTACAACAGTTCCAGAAAGTAACGTACCAAAAGATCCACTTTCTCTTCCGATATTGTGGAGAACTTCGGATACTTGGAAAGATTGTCTTTGGAATATCTTCTTTTTAAAGCTTCTCTATAAGCGCTTATCAATTTTGGAAATTCCGGTTCTTCTAATAAAGAGCCCATACTCGGGATAATGATTAGGAAGGTCCGTTTATTCGGAAATTATTTTTTCCATTCCAAACGAACCAATTCATATTTTGCTGCGTTCGCTTCTTCTAACGCTTTTTTCAAATTCGGCAAAACCCAAGGTTTTGTATCTTCTCGGAAAGTGTCTCTGTAGTTCCAATTGTCCTGAAACATTCTTTTATAATATTCTTTGGGATCTACTACAACGACGAACTCTACCTTTCCAAGTCTGGAAAATTCCTCTTTGGATACGCTGGTGCGCAAAAGAGTAGATTCTCCGGGAGAAAGTCTTGTATCGAAAATTTCTTTCTGTAATTCAAGATCAAGCATCCAACCTAGAGTTCTTTCTGAGATCTTTTTTCTTTCTCCAGTAATGGACTCCGCCCAAACTTCTAAGTATATTTTTGGAACGGAATAACTGGGAAATAAATGCCCTACTCCTGAGTTTTTCAGTTCGGAGATAATTTCCGCTCCCTCTTCTTTTGGTATAACCTGTAAAGAAGTTTGGACTCCATGTTTTACCATTTCCGGATCTGAGATACCTTTCCATTCGTGTTTTCTATCAGGCATATGACAGTTCTGGCATTGCACATTTGATTTTGCGAATTCGGATCTTCTCCATTGCCCATAAGTGTCCATCAGGAACTTTCCGTTTACCTGTTTTGCAGTTTCGGGAGATTGATGGCAGGTTTTACAAAATTCAGATTCTTCGAATTCTTTCTGAGGGATAAAACCTTGGTGAGGAACATTCGAATTTTGGAATATTCTGTCTTTGTTCCCGTCTTTTGGGAATGGCCCGTATACTTTTCCCTTTCGGAGATGACAACTTGCGCATTGGACTCCGTTGTTCTCACTGCCCGGTTTCCAACTAGAGTCGGAAACTTCTTCCCAACCTAAACGAGAGAGTAATATATTTTTGGTTTCCGGATTCGGGCTATGGCAGTTCATACAATTTTCGGATCCATGTTTTCCGATCCGAGGTAATTGCCAAAGAAAGCCCGGGCCAACGGCCCGGGAGTGAAGAGTCGACTTCCAGGAACCGAACTGTTGTAAATGGCAGCTCCCGCAAGAGGCCGGATTCGGATCTACTGTAAGCGAGCCTTGGGATTCGAGGGGGAATACCCAATGCCTTTGGTGAAACCCTTCTTCTTTACAAAATATTAAGAAGAAGGCCGCCGCAAAAAGTGCAGCAAAGAAGAATGAGGGGCCTATCCTCCGCAAGGATTTCCTCCTCCACCTCCTCCTGAACCGCCACCACCTCCCCCGCCACCGGAAGAAGCAGAGCCTGAAAGATATTTTTTATCCTGGTCTATGATATCGTTCGTACCTTTCGCAAAGCTGCGTTCCGGTGTGAAATAAGTTCCTAAATTAGAAATATTGGATGCGTCTATTCCAGATTTTCCTACGTTATACGTAATTGCTTCAGTTACGGAAGAACGATCCGTTCTCCAAGCAGATACCGCACTTATATTGGACCAAACCCCGTTGGAATCATAAGCAAGAGATCCCCATTCTACCCAAGAACCGTCATAAAATCTGGTAGGGTATCCAAGGATCGCAAGAGTAGCAAATCCAGTGATGGAAGATCTTACGTTAGTTCTGCAATACGCGATGATCGTCTGTCCTTCCGAATATCCGTTCGTAGAGAGAAGATTTTGAAGATCCGATTTTGCGAGGAACTCCTTGTTCGCATTTATAAAGTTCGCAAACGGAAGATTTTTTGCTCCTTTCACATGTCCTTCGAAAGGTGTATAACAACTAGGAGTGTCCGCGCAGGTAAGATTGGAAGGCCCCACTGTGCTTCCAGTTCCGTCATATTCCGTAGACGACCTAGCATCCATAATGAAACTTCCTCCTGCAGGCGCCGGAGTAGAACCTTCAAAAGTTGGGCTCGTGATACCTTGGACCGCATTAAAAACGTCCGCCAATGTAGCCTGCAAGATGGTATGATCTCTGTATAAAGCTCCCACAGTACCTGCTCCACTAGTTGTAGGAACAGTGTAGGAAGACCCACCAGTAAGTTGAGAAGCTCCTATCTTTGTGGAAACTGCTCCGTTCAAAACTGCAAGATGAGTTTTTTCCACTCCCCAATAATATAATGTATACCAAGAGCGTAACGTAAGCATCAGGTTTCCGTCGGAAGGAATATCTTGTGCAAGCACGATCAAATCGGCTGCGGGATTCACACCAAAACGTTTCAAGAACGCGTCTATATTCTTTCCTTCCGGAACGATGGTCTCGGTATCGATCAGCCCGTTAAACCTAGTCTGTCCGAAAAAAGTATAATCGGTAGAACTTGCAGTGATCCCATACACTCTTACCCCTGTCTCAGGTCTTACATAAGAACCGGAAAGCGCTCCTCCACTTATCTGAAAGATGATCAATCTCCCACTGATCGCAGAGGGATGATTCGCTGCCCAATTCGATCTCCAAGATTCCAAAGTGGATGCAGTGATCAGTCCAAAGGTATTGCTATTATAATCATCGCTGGATACCGACAAAAGTTGTGAAGTCTCGAACACCTGCACTGGCTGCACCAAAGCAAGCTTCTGATACGGAGTGATATATTCCGGCGCATCGCAAGAAGCGAAAACCGAAATTAGTATAGAAAGAATTCCTAATTTTCTAATATTAAAATTTAACATATTCCCCTCCGATCATAAATTAAATGGAAAATTGATTAGGAACCCGAAGGTTCTTAAGATTGCGGTGTTATACCCGGAATAGGTATGAGAATAGAAGAAGTTATAGTAATTCCCATACTTGTCGGTATAACCTAAACTCACTTCAAGGTTATGATATATTTCCTTCCTTCCCCAAGCAGGTCTTTCGTGTTCCAGATAATAGTTGTACCAATCCGTCCCAAACGGTGCAATCGAAGGTGTATCTATTTGGATCAAGTTTAGAGGAGGAGTTCCTTTAGGATCTGCAAACGCGTATCCTCCCTGACCGATCTGTCCCCTACTTCCTACGATAAAGATAAATGAATCAAAGAAACGTTTGTACAATGCTCCGTAATACAGGACATCGTCGGGCACAGGTTTTTCCCTTCTGCGATAACTCCATTCTCCAAGAGCACCAAGTCCCCAGATATTGAAGTCTTTTCCTAAATAGATATTTACTTCCGCACCGTTAGCTCCGTCTCCGAGAGCCTGTGGATTTCTATCGTAGTCTCCCTTCTTTATTCCACCAATCCTTACACTGACTGTTGGAACCCAAATAGAATCGAAATCATACTCGTCCAAAACCTTATAACGTAACCCTGCCCGAGAGTCTATGATCCCGTATTTATCAGGCTGTTCCGGAGAAGTTAAGGTACCGAAATAACGGTCAATCAACTGTGTCCTTCCCAATTTACCGAAACCTGTCTGCAGATCCACAGTCAAACGATCCGTGATCCCGTATTCAAAAGCAAGAGCGCCTACATTGATACGAACATCATCATCGTAAGTGGTATGGTATCTGCCTACATAAGCTGAATCATATACTGAATTCACTGCGGTAGTCCGGACCCATAATTGTCTTTGATAAGGCGCCCAAACCGTCTGAGAAAATAATTCCCCGATAAAAAACGGCTGAACCAAAAATAGAAGGGGAAGAAAAACTCCCTTCTTAAATAAATATTTCATTATATAATGATTCCCTGATTAATCCTTTTTATCCTCCAACTTCACGTTGAAGCGGATACTTATGAAAAATTCCAAAGCGGAAATCTGTTCTTCGGATAATTTGCCTGCCAAATCCTCCAAATTTACCCTTCCTTTTTCGGAGTTGGGCAAGGAGCCTTGCAGATATTCCAAACGATTTTTCTGGGATTTAACTAGATCTTCTTTTTTGGCGTCTAAGGCGACCTCTGCATTATAGATTGCCTTGCCTAGATTGAATTTTTCCCTTTCCTTACCTCGAAGAGCCTGTCCGGCCACTCCGCCGCCCCCGAATCCTCCGGAAGCAAAAATCCCTTGAAAAGAAGAGAAGATCAATGCGCAGATCAGCGCGTAGATATATAAAGTTTTCATAAAGCAGTAACTCCCTCTTTTTATATTATGTTACAGAATAGAAAAGGGCGGGTATACCCCGCCCAGTTTATGTGACTCGATTTATTGGTTCTTGTAATTCCAGTCTTCTACAAAGGCTGCTTTGGTAGTAGTAGCCGAAGAGTTAATTTGGAAATAATCCACAGTGGATTTTTTCACACCTGTATTATAGTGAGCTCCTAGACCGGATCCTCTTGCGCCGGACTCGATCGCACCTTGAACGTCGGCGGCAAACTTAACCGGAACGGAAGGATAAGAAGAAGCTCCCGCAGTTACGTCGTCGTTGAAATTGCCGGATGGGAAACTTCCAGACAAGAATCCGAAGATACTCCATCCGTCTTCCAAGAACACCGAAGGACGTCCCAAGATCAATAGGGTGGAAATACCGCTCGTTTGAGTTCTGGTATTAGTTCTGCAGTATTGAAGAATGGTTTGTCCTTCTTCGTATGCAGGAGCACCTGCGTTAGGTCCGCCAGTTGTTCCATAAGTGTCCCATATATCCTGGACGTCCGCTTTAGATTTGAACTTCAGAGTGTTGAAAGTACCAACAGCGGAAGTAGTATAAGCGTAAGCGTTATCTAAAGAAGAACGATCCACAAGATTGTAATGCGGAACGAAAACAGCACCTTTCAAGTGACCTTCGAAAGCGACTGCTCCACCTCCGGACTTAGTGGTTCCGGTAGTGTTCTCTCCACCATTATATTCCTGCCATCCGGCAGAGGAAGTATAGACGCTGATATCGTTGTTACTGTTTGCAGTTCTGTTATCGGAGATCAGAACGGTAGAAGAAAGTCCTTTCACACTATGATGTCCGTTGTTCTTAGCAACTTCGATCGTATCTTCGATACTTAATGTTAAGATCCTATTATCTACATTCTTTAATTGTTTAACAGAGAACGTTCCGTTCAAAGGAGGAACAGACTCGTCAGTGTCATTACCCAATTCTGCTTCAGGGAATTGACCTTTGATAGTTCCGTTCAGGATAGCAAGATGTTCGTGAGCCACACCCCAATATCTTAAAGAATAATGCTGGTGACCGATGGATCCGTAGTTGTCTCCGTTACCGCTTGCAAATACGATCAGATCTTTAGTAGGATCTACTCCGTAAGTTTGGAACCATTCGTCAATGCTAGCTCCGCTGATAAGTCCGTTTCCACCTGTGGTTGCAGTACCACCAGGAATAGAGATCAAACCGTTGTATCTGGTCTCTCTAAAAGTTTTCCAAGAATAAAGTGCAGTGTTGTTTCCCGCAACGGAGACAAAAACTTTTACTCCAGTTGTAGGAAGGATCAAACTTTTATTTGCATCCGCTCCCACTTTGTTTGCTTGGAAGATCACCAAATTTCCAGTAACGCTAGCAGGCTTATTATTTGCCCAATCGCTTACCCAACTTCTTAGAGTAGCCGCAGTGATCAGACCGTATTGATTCTCGTTATAATCGGCAGCAGATTCTATCGCTAGATCGGAAGCGCTCGCAACTTTTACACCTGATGCTCCTCCGCCGATTGCAGCTAATGCAAGTGCGGAACTGTCAGACGATCCTTCTCCACAATTCCCGAGTAATCCCAGCGCAATTGCCAGGAGGCTCGAATAAATGAGCGTATTTTTCATTTTGTTCTCCTAAATGCTGGTCCGGTCGGGGTTCCCTCATGTTTATTCCACTGCGGACTCTAAGCACAAAGTCGAGATAAGGCGTCGTTTTTACCAAGATTATTTCAATATAACGAACATAATATCTAATTAATTGGACAATATATTATAATAAAGGATCAATTTTTTGAACAAAACGGAATAAACTCTAAAAAATAGGGAACAAAGTGGCCGGAAAAAAGGGTTTCTGTAACCCGATGCAACGTTATCTTCCGCTAAAGCAGAATATTCAAAAATTAGAAATTACCTTTTTATAAAGTGATTCCGCTTCAAAAGGAAATACGGGGTCCTAAGTAGATCAGGTCCCCTCCCCATTTATAAAAAGGGTCAAAAGCCAAAAGATAGATCGCTGCCAGGACCAATCCGGAGCCCAGGATCCATTTTTCCCGGTTAGAAAATCCTATTTGAGAACGGATCAACCAAAGAGAGATCCAAGCCGGATAGAATAAGTGAGAAAACACTCTTGTGGTGTCTGCAGTAAAGAATGTAATGAAGAAGGCCCCAAAACACACGAGCAAGATCGAGATCTTTCTACGTGCTAAATTCTCCAAAAAGAGAAACAGCAAACCGTTCCAGAAAGAAACTAAGGTAAGAAGAATATGTTTCGTATGCATAGAATACCAGCGCGCAAAACCTAAGGACTGGGCGGTATCCAATCTTCTTTCATTCCATTCGATTCCATTTAGATAGAAAACTAGAAAGGAAGAAACTCTCCCTACAACTATCCCTAGTAGAAAGATCTTTAATATCTCACGATCGATCTCTTTCTTCTCCCAGAAATTCAAAAACAAGACGAAAAAGGAAATCGCAATAAACTGATAAAAATGGGTCCAAGATCCCAAAACGAAAAGTAAGAATAGAACGTACAAATAGATCTTCTTACCTTTGTCACGATCTCTCAGATCTAAAAATAAAATCAATAATACAGACCAGAAAAATGTGAGATGGTCTGCAAAACCGATCCAATTGTTTTGGATGAGATAAACAGGAGAAAGAAGTAAGAAAAAACCTAGAAAGATCCCTGTAAAGTAGCCTCTAAAACAGGAAGCGTAAGCAATGAGGATCGCAGAAATGATATATAATAAAAACTTACAATACCTTTTGAATCCTTCCGGAGAAAGATCTATCTTGAGGATCTTTAGATGATAAGGAAACAGAAAAGAATCGGAATCGTATTCTTTAGAAAGATCCGACTTGGAAAGATAATAAAATCCTGAATTGATTACCTGAGATTCTGGAGAGGATTTGTATAAAAAGTAAGAGGCTTCCTTTAAGAAAAAAATAGAAACAAATCCGATCAGTACGGACACGATCAGTTTTTTTCGTTTGGAAAAAATTTCCAGGATGCTATTGAGGACTTTCATCTAACCAAGAGACTTTCTCAAAATGAAAAGTCCGGATTATACTCTAAGCCCCCTTAAGAATTGCAATTAACAAAACGTGAGCAGAGATCTATTTCAATCATCGGAAAGAGAAGAGGACCAGATCAAATAGGAGTCCTTCTCCCCTAAATTTGCAAGTTCTTGCAGGTCCTTTCCTAAAAAGGTCATACTGTCTCCTTCTTGCAAATCGAACCATTTGCCTCCCACTTTCAAACGAAGCGCGCCTGACTGTAGGAACAAATTTTGTCTTTGTTTGGATTGTACTTTTGTAATAAAGGTTTTAGCGACTCCCGGAAGAAGTCGAATCTCGAACAATCTAGTTTGAAATCTAGTTTCTTCGTGAAGAAGAGGACGGATCACGTACTGGTTCTCTTCTACTAAATTTTCACTGGAGTCTTCTTTCCTGTATATTTTAGGAAATTCTTCCTTAGAAAATTCCATGAGGCTGGATAAAGGCAAACGGATCGCCTTAGAAATTTTCCATAATAAAGCGATAGAAGGCGCCGCCTTTCCGGATTCCACGAGGCTTAACATTCCTCGACTTACCTGAGATAATTCTGCAAGTTTCCCAAGAGAAAGACCTAACTCTTGTCTTCTCTTCCGAACCAAGGTCCCAATAGATTGGATCAAACCTCTTTCAATCGGATCGATCGTTGGCATACTCGGTTCTCCCCACTAGATCGGAATTGCGTTTATTCCGAGCAGTTATAATAAGATTTTATCCAACTTATTGGAAATAGTATCCAAAATAACAACCAAAATTCTTTCAAAGGAGAAAAAAATCCGATTTAGCTCAAATGAGAGGGTTTTTCGAGAGAATCAGTGATTTTTGCAGAAAATCGGACTCTTAACCAGGCAAGAAGAATGGGTAAGAAGACACAACTGATCGAGATCAAAAGCAGATCCGGATGCGCATAATAACCTTTTTCTAATACGGATTTCCAATCTCCCGTGTTCGCGTAGTTCAAATAAGAGACCTGGCCTAAGAACAAAAGCACCCAAGAAGGCCAAAATGTTCCGGGGATCCTGAGCAAAAACGGAAACATCCAAAGTAGATACCATGCATTTACTACAGGGGAGAAGTAGAAGAATAAGAAGAATGTAATTCCGATCTTCTCTTCTTCTGCCAGGTGAGAAGAATATTTTTTATTCAAAAAGAATAATATACTTACTATCGCAGGAAAAGTCCAAAATGCCCGAGCGAATTCTCCAAATATAGTATGAAGGATATTATAACCCAAAGGAAAGAATGTAAAACTTCCTATAAATCTACTCAGAGCAGTAAAGTCCGTCTCTTGTGAAAAAAATAGAAAAGGAGAATATGCCAAGACTATCCCCAAAATGGAAATCGCGGCAACTATCCCTGCTTTTTTCCAATTAGGGGTTTTGCTCCAATACAACTTCAATAAAAAAGGAAAAAGTAAAACTCCGAATCCTTTTACAGCAAGGCTGAGTCCCCATATAAAAAAACTTAAACGAAACCTATACTTCTCCGCCAAATAAAAAGAATAGAATAAAAGAAATATCCCTATAATATCCGGATGAGCGTTCAGAAAGACTTCTTTGATAAGAATTGGATTCCAAAAATATAAAGCAGAGGAACGAACCCCATATTTAGTCCTAATCAAAAAGAAGAGAAGGATGTCAGGAACCAAAAGAAAAAGTTTGAGAGCCCAAAGCTTCCAAGGAAATAGAAGATGGATGAGATAAAAATAGATCTCGAGCGCTGGACCATAGATAGTGGGCCAGTCTGGATGATTGATCCTGGAAAGTATTTCCGTTCTGGTCGGATCTAATTCCCCAAAAAAAGATTCAGGAGTGATCCCATAAGGACTTCCTTTTTCTGAGCTGATCCATCCATCCCAAAGATAACGTGCCCAATCATCTTCGAAGATAGGTGTAGAAAAGACCAAAAAAATTCTAAGTAAAAGTCCTAAAACAAAACTCAGTTTTCCGGAAGTTTCGAAAGTTTTAGAAAAAAATAAAAATCCATAAACAGCACTTAATCCGCAAAATCCAAAGATATACAAACTTCCGCTTAAACTTCTTTCCCAGTTCTTACCTTCCCAAAAGAGAAAAATGCATAGATAAGATAAGGCCGCAAGGATCCAAACCAAGTTTGTCCGATTTAGAATAAGGCTTCTTCTTTCTTTATCCTTTTCGAATTCCAAAGTCAATTTCCCTTACCGCCATTAAAAACCAGTAAAAATCGCGACCGTCCGTCTGTAATATTAAAAATATTCTGTTATATAAGAATTTTAGTATTACTTATTGACGAATTTTAAATGACCACCCAAGTTAGCACTAATGAAACGTATCCTCTCCTTTGCCGTAGTTTTTCTAATTTCGTCCTCACTCTTTGCCTCCGAAAAACTTTCCGGAGTCAGAGGATGGTTCATCAGTGCGCCGGAAGCATTGTATTTACATGGGCAAGGCGCTATCTTTGTGGATGCAAGAGATGGGATCAAAATATCCACATTCTGCAAGTCGGTTCCCTTGGGTTGGCAGGAGATCTCTCAAAAAGAATTTCCCAACCAAGGAAATTTAATGCAGACTTCGGACGCGAAGGAACTCCTACGTAAAAAAGGTTTGGAAGCCAATAAGATCGTATTGGTATTCGGAGATCCAATAGGAGGATGGGGAGAAGAAGGTAGGATCGTATGGTCCTTGCGTACATTAGGTTTTTCTAAATCTTTTGTAGTAGACGGAGGGATTAACGCTCTGCATAAGGCTTCTAATTCCCCAATCCCGATCCGCCCGGAAATACTTTCTAAAATAAACGCTTCCGCTTTGGAGAATAAAAATTGGTCCGCAGATTCCAAATTGGTCCAATCCGAACTCTCGGATAAAAAATTCGCGTTCATAGACACTAGAGAAGAAAGGGAATTTTTGGGACAGACTCCGTACGGAGAATCCAGAGGAGGACATCTTCCTGGAGCTAAATGGATCTATTATAGACAATTTCTGGATAAAGATGGATATTTATTAAGCGAGTCCAAGATTGTAGCTAAATTATATGAATTAGGGATTTCCAAAGATAAGACGGTAGTCTCTTATTGCACTGGAGGAGTCAGATCAGGTTGGATGACATCCGTTTTGGTCTCTGTGGGTTATAATGCAAAAAACTATGCGGGATCCATGTGGGAATGGTCTTCTAAAGGTTACCAACATTATCCATTGGTAACTAGATAAAGTTTTTATAATGTTCTTAAATAAAAGAAGAAGTTTCCTTCTCTCGGTCCTATTTTTATCGTTGGCCGCTAGTTTATTCTATTGTATTTTTACAAAACCTAAAGATAAACCAATCCCTGTGGAAGAGGTGTTTTCCCAGGCTCCTTGGTCCAAACCTTTACCTGTCCTTCCTCCTCTTGCAGGAGTGGGAGAAGTTCGAGCAGAGAATTGCGGCAAATGCCACGTTGAAATTTATGCAGAATGGAAAACGTCCACTCACGCAAACGCGCTTTCCGACCTTCAATTCCAGTCTGAACTTTCTAAGTCTTCTTCTCCGCGCTGGCTTTGTTTGAACTGCCATACCCCTGTTGCCAACCAAAGAGAAACTCTGGTCAACTATCTAAATAACGGAGATTATAGAACTCCTATAGAAGAACCAAATCCTAACTTCGATCCTAAGATGAAAGCTGAGGCGGTTACCTGTGCGGTATGCCATGTTCGCTTGGACGAAAATGGGAATTCCTACGTTCTAGGAGCGAATGGAAAAACAAAACCTCCTCATCCTGTGAAAATTATTCCGGATAAATTGAGGAATAGATGTTTAGATTGTCATAACGCAAATTACGTTTTGGACGACCAATTGGTATGTGCTTTCAAAACAGGAATCGAGTTAGAACAAAAGGGGAACTCCCACGGAAAGTTGGCCTGCGGTTCCTGCCATATGGGAGAATTACAACGAAAGTTAGTCAAACCGGAACTAAACACTCCGATCCGAACTTCTCATAAACATTCCTTTATTGGAGGAGGGGTTCCGAAAAAATTCGAACTTTATGAAAAACAAATCCCTGGAGGATATAAAACCGGATTAAAGGTAGAACCTATTCAATGGAAAACGAAAGGGAATGACCTAGAATATTCAGTTTCTCTTACGAATGAAAAGGCGGCTCATAATATTCCGACGGGAGATCCCGAAAGATTTATACTTCTGAAAATTTCCATATTGGATCCCAAAGGTAAATCTCTGGCAACCAAAGAGATCAAATTCGGACAAGAATGGGAATGGTATCCTAAGGCGAGGCTAGTTGCAGATACGCGTATTCTTCCTGGAGAAACCAAAGTTTGGAAGGATCTATTTACGGGGATCGAAAAAAGTCATTCTAAAATCGTATTCGAAATGTATCATACTCGTCTGAAAGAATCCAATGCGGAACATATGAGAAAGAATAGCGAGAATATTACCTCCGATCAACTTCGCAAAAAGATCTCGGAAATAGAAAATCATTATCCTTTTTCCAGCTTAATTCATAAAGAAGAGATAGATCTAAATTCCGGAAAAAACAGGATCTATTCTCCTGAGGAACTTTTCAGGATCTCTAAGAACAGACGAGGAGAATAAACCTTTTGTTAGCTCCCTGGGCAAATTCTAAATTTTTGATCCCTGCCCTAAACGAAGAAGAAGCCTTGCCCAAAGTCCTGGAGTCTCTCTTTGGATCCGGGATTTTGCCTGAGCAAGTTTTGATCTTGGACAATGGGTCCAAAGATTCTACTCCACAGATTGCAATCGATACTGGAGTCATATTAGTCCAAGAACCAAAAAGAGGCTATGGAGCAGCATGCTTAGCAGGCATTCGCTATCTCCTGGAAAGAAAAATTTCTCCCGACTTTATTGTATTCATGGATGCGGATGGTTCAGACGATCTCAGAAATCTGAAAGACTTATTCTCCGCGTTCTCCCAAGATCCGAATACAGATTTTGTGATAGGCTCAAGGACTTTAGGAAATGCAGAGCCTGGTTCTTTGTCTTTTTTGCAAAAGTTCGGCAATTGGCTTTCTTGTTTTTTGATCCGAACTTTTTACGGAGTAAAATTCACCGATCTGGGACCATTTCGTATTCTAAGATGGAAATCCCTGCTGGATTTGAACCTACAAGATCCTACTTGGGGATGGAATCTTGAAATGCAGATAAAAGCGATTCGAAAGAAATTTAAGATCCAAGAAGTCCCGGTGCATTATGAAAAAAGAAAAGGCGGAAAATCCAAGATCAGCGGTAATTTGATCGGAAGTCTGAAGGCAGGTACGAAAATACTTTATATTTTCTTTAAGTTAACATTTTTTTCAACTTAGTCCAGGTATAGGGCCGCCTCAAAATTTTCAAAGAAGGTCCAAGGTCCGTTTTGGAATTCCACTCTGAAGTTATAATGATCCTGTCTTTATTCTTTAATTGCTCCCAGTCCGAATTTTCGGATAGGATTTCCTCTTCCGCAAAGATTGCGTACATTTCAGGATAATTTTCTAAAACAGTTTTTGCTTCCTGGAGATCGTAAGCAGGAAATATATCGAATCCTAATCTTTTCAACAAGGCGATTAAGTAAGTCTGCCCTTTTAAGTTTCTTTCTAATACCAGGACTTTTTCATTTCGATTCTCACTAATAATCTCCGGATTTCTGCTCAATGGAAGAAAAATTTCCACACAGGTTCCCTTACCAATTTCACTATGTACATGCACCATCCCGTTGGACTGTTTTACAAATCCATAAACCATTGGCATGCCTAGACCGGTTCCTTTTCCGGACTCTTTTGTGGTAAAGAATGGTTCGAATAATCTTTCCAATACGCATGCATCCATTCCGTTACCTTCATCTCGAACGGAAATGATACATGCATCTTCCATATCCACAAATCCGGGGATCATGGATCTATGTTCTTTTCCGGCTGGAGAAAACCCTGTGCTTACTAAAATTCTCCCGCCATGAGGCATCGCATCTCTTGAATTCAAACAAAGATTTAGAAGAGCATTTTCCAAACCATTTTTCTCGAAAGAGCAGATTAAAGGAAAATCTTCGAAACAGAATTCTATACTGACTATATCGTTTCTTATACGAGTGAGTATGTCGGCAAAGTCCGAGATTACATGACTTACATCTGCTTGTTCCGGATTTAATGCCTGTTTACGTGAGAACGCCAATAATCTTCTATTGAGTTCGGCCCCTCTTCTAACTGCTTCTTGGGCGGAGAATACCCTTTTTAATAGCTCTGGGGTCTCTCTTAGGTTTAATTCCAAAAGGTCCAAATTAGCTAAAATGATATTCAGAAGGTTATTAAAATCGTGGGCCATTCCTCCCGCAAGTTGGCCTACCGCTTCCATTTTTTGGAATTGTCGAAGAGAATCGTTCCATTCTTTTTCTTCTGTTATATCCCTGCCGATACAGAAGATCGTTTCCGAGTCAGGAAGGCGGACAGTATTCCAACTCATATGGCAGATCTTTCCTTCTTTCGTTATATAACGATTTTCGAATCCTTCTTTGGATCCTGAGGAGACTTTTTGTTTGGTGAATTCTACATCATCAGGATGTAGGAATTCCAACAAATTCTTGTTTTTAATATCTTTTCTTTCGTAACCTAAAATCCTCTGAAAAGCAGAGTTCGTTCTTCGGATCACATAGTCGGAATCCACACTCAGAATGATCTCGGAAGAAAGTTCGATCAGCGCCTTTCTTTCCTCGTCGGCTACCCTTCTACTTACTATTTCCGCGAATCTTTTAGAAACGACCCCTAATAGATCCAGATATGCTTCTTCAGCATTCAAAACTCTTTCGGATAGAAGTTCTATTTCATAAAATCTTCCATGAGAAAGTATGGGGATCCCCAACCACGAGCGAAAACCTGAGGCTAATGCTGCATCCCTTCTTTTTAATTCTGTGTCGGCTGCTAAGTCCGGAATAAAGTATAATTCTCCCGATTCACTGACCTTCTTTAGTATCCCTTCTTTGATGCTAAAAAATTTGTTTATAGATTCTTTTCGAAATACGAGTTGAAGGTCAGAATCGTAAACATAAGGATCTTCTTCGTTGATATAGACTGCATTGTCTTTGGATCTCCAGATCTGCCCGTAAGTCCATGCAGTATTTTTAATTAATGTTTTGAGTACTTTGTCGAATGCGGAAATTAGAGTATCGGAGGTGGAAATGTCCCAAAGTAGACTTTCGCCGATTGCCCAGGAGATTTCTTTTTTTTTCCTTTGCGTAATATCCAGATAATAAACTAGAAATCCGTCCGGTCTCGGATAGATCCTAACTTCTATCCATGAATTGAATGGTTCGAAGAAAGCTTCGAATACACGGGATTCTCCGGTTTCTTTTGCCTTTTTGTATTGAGCCTCGAAGTCAGTCCCTAATAGTCTAGGAAAATCTGTAAGTAAATTTTTACCAATCAGGCTTTCTTTCGGCCTGCGTATGACTTCTTCCGCTTTCTTGTTCACATACGTTAGGTTCCATTCGAGGTCCGCAAAGATAAATGCGTCAGGTATATGATCAAACACCAAGTTTGTTTCTTGATTTGTTTCGGGAGTCTTCCCCGGAAGGCCTTGTTCCGATAATTTGTTACTCTTCCCCGAGGACATTCTGCCAAGGGTATTATTGTTAACCGAATTTGGAAAGAATTTCTGGGATTTTTTCAGGATGGATTGGTCTGGAATAATAGTAACCTTGCCCCACATCGCAACCGGCTTCTTTCATTAATCTTTCCACTTCTGCAGTCTCTATCCCTTCGGCGACGACATTCATTCCTAATTTATGCCCTAAATCTATAGAAGCCTGACAAATAAACAAAGATTCCCTATCCCTTGGGGAATCCATAACGAATGATTTGTCTATCTTCAATTCAGTAAAAGGAAATCTATGCAATTGTTTCAGGGAAGAATATCCCGTACCGAAATCGTCGATAGAAAGACCGATCCCTCGGATCCTAAGCCTGGTCAAAATGTCCTGAGTAAAACGAATGTTCTCTAAAAAGCCTGTTTCCGTGATCTCCATTTGGAATTGGCTTTGGGGAATACCTTTGTTCTTGATCTTAGAGAGTATTCTTTCCGGAAAATCAAGTTCAGTCAAAGTCACAGGAGAAACGTTAACCGCCACACGAAGCCTTCGGCCGTTTGCATGCCAGATCCTTTTTTCATCCAATGCGAGATCGATGATCTTTTCAGTCATCAGATTTAAGATAAGGGTCTCTTTTTCCATCAATGGTAAAAAGGAATCTGGGAATACTAATCCCAATTTAGGATGGTTCCACCTCACCAAGGCCTCGAAACCTTCTACCCTTCCGGTTTTTAGATCGAACTTAGGTTGATAAAATAATATAAACTGATCGGAACGAACTGCGTCTAAAACTTCTTCCTTTTCGAATGTAGGACCGGACGCTCCTTTTCCTCCTGTCTTGGTGCGGGAAGAAATATCGCTCTCTTTCTCGATAATCGCAGACAACGTATTTCGGATATCTGAAACTCGGATGGGTTTTTCCATAACCGCTGCGATATGTAGTCCGTATTCTCCGGCTAATGTTTCCGCACTATGAAGTGTTCTTCTGTCCGCACCTGAGATCAAGATCACGTCAGGATGAACATCCTTCTCGGACAAAAAGCGGATAACGTCTACTCCATCCATCCCGGGGATCATCAGATCTAAGATCACACAATCGAAACTTGGATCCAACTTATCTAGAAAATCTGGAGCAGTATGAGTTAAGGAAACTACAAAGCCGCAATCTACTGCAATCTCTCCCAAGATCTTTGCGATCTCTTCTTCGTCGTCCAGGATCAGAAGTTTTTTAGAATTTCTTGTATCCGTCATGGAAGAATTTCTCCGATATTGCGAACTGCTTCTTTCAATGAGGTTTTTGTATAAGGTTTTCGAACCAGAGGAATAGTATTCGGAAGTTCTAAACTTTCTCTCCGGCTCGAAGAGGTAGCGATTATTTTTCCTGAACCGAATCTTTCCAGTTCTTTTTTTAGATCTATCCCCTTAGAATTCGCAAGTTGGAGATCCAACAACACGAAAGAAATTTCTGGATCACCTGAGAAAAATTTTGCCAATCGTTTCATATCCGAACTCACATGTGGCTCGTAACCCAGTTCTCTTAAATATACACAGGCCAATTCAGCAGTTTCTCGATTTTCTTCCATGACCAAAGTTTTCTTTTTGGTCGTGAGAACTTCTTCACTTTTGTCCTGTTCATGCACCGGCAAGAATATTAGAAAACTTGAACCATATTCAGGTGCTGTGATCACTTTTAAAAAACCGTTCGATTGTTTTACAAAACCGTAAACCATGGTCAATCCCAAACCTGTTCCCTTTCCTCCGCCCTTGGTCGAAAAAAAAGGATCAAAAATACGAGCCTTAGTAATATCGTCCATTCCTGTCCCTGTGTCGGTAACGGAGACCAGAAAGTAATCTTTTTCATCCAATCCTGAAATTTTAGGGCCTTTTGAGTCCCCATTTCGGACAAATCCCGTAGAAATAAATATTTTACCACCGTCCGGCATAGCATCTCTTGCATTCAACGCAAGATTGAGAATAGCATTCTCGAGTCCGGTCTTTTCTATGTCGCAAACCGCCTTCTCGTCGGCGATCTCGTATTCTATTTCTATTTTTTCGGTCCGGATACGATCCAAAATGGGAACAAAGTCCCTCAATACCCGGTTTACGTCACATGCTTCTGGATTCAAAGCCTGCTTTCTGGAAAAAGCAAGAAGTCTTTTATTAATCTCGACCCCTCTTTGTATGGCGTCTTGTGCAGACCTGACCCTTTTCATCAGATCTTCAGAATCTTTCAACTTCATTTCGAGAAGATCCAGATTTGCTAATATTACATTTAATAAATTATTAAAGTCATGGGCCATTCCTCCTGCAAGCTGTCCCACTGCTTCCATCTTTTGCGAATGCCTGATCCTTTCTTCAGAATTTCGTCTTTCGGTAATATCTCTTTCAATTCCCATCAAATGAGTAACAATACCTTGCTCGTTCACGATAGGAAAGATATCCATCTCAATCCAATATTCTTTTCCGTCCTTATCGTAATTGATGATCTCTTCGAAACATGGCTTTGCTTCCGAGATCGCCTTTCGGATACGATCCAGTACAACTCTATCCGTTTTAGGGCCTTGCAGGATCCTAGGAGTTTTTCCTAATACTTCTTCTCTTTTATAACCTGTCAGCCTTTCAAAAGCTCCGTTAACATATACTATCCTAGGGCCGGGATCATCTATAGGAGAAGCTTCCGTGATCAGAAAAATATCTTTGGATCTTTCAATCCCTATCTTGAGAAGATTTAGATTCTCTTCCGTCATCCTAGCTTGCAACACGAGACGTAAAGAACGATCTAGAAGATCTGAACTCACGTTTTCTTTAAGCAAAAGATCTGCGAGGACGATCTTAGAATTTTTAAGAACTTCTTTATTTTCAGGATTTTCAGCAATGGCGATCAGAGGAAGACGGATCTGGGACTTCTCCAGAACCTCTAAACTTTTTTGAGGATTATATTGGAATAGTATAACGTCAAAGAACTCTGTCTTGGTCTTATCTAAAGCCTCTTGAAAATCCAAGGCTCTAGTGCAGTTGGGAGTAAAGGATTCGATACCTCCCAATAGGGTCCGGATCCACTTGTATTCTTCTTCCCTATCTTCTATAATTAAAATATTGAACCGCATCAGGCATTGGACGAAAAAAACAAAGCGTTTAACCCGCGTTTCTCTTCCTAAAAAAAATCCGATCTGAATATTTTTAGCTATCAGAAATCCATATAGAGCATAAGCCTAATGAAATTTCTTAGCAGGAAGATCCGGATTTTGGGCAAGAATAGAATACCGCAATGGTTCTTAGGATCTATACTATTCTTCATTTTTTTAGGCTGCCAACCTGGAAAGGAAAACCCAAAAGTTGTAAAAGGGATCTTGGATCTAAGGCAATGGAATTTCCAAACGGACGGCAATATCCATCTAGATGGAGACTGGGAATTTTATTGGAATGAGCTTCTTTCCGACACCAAATCTAAAGAGCAAGCAATCCCTTCTTATATAAAGGTACCTGCAAAATGGGACAAAGGACGTAACGTCACTCATAAGTATCCCAGCCACGGTTACGCAAGTTATAGGGCAAAAGTATTATTGCCCGAAGCAAATACTCAACTTAGTCTTAAGATCTCTTCTATTAGCTCTTCGTATACATTGTTTGTAAATGGAAAAGAGATTTCCAGAGCTGGAAACGTAGGGAAAGAAGAATCTGAATATTCTCCAGGTTACAAACCTGGGGTTTTTAGTTTTATCTCCGACAAACCTGAATTAGAGATCCTTATCCACGTTTCGAATTATAAATACTCCAACGGAGCCGGGATCTGGAATCCGATCCAATTAGGAAACACTTCTGATATACAACAGGTTTCTTTAAGAGCAACCATGTTGGATTCCATCACATTCGGGACCTTGTTCGTGATGTCTTTATATCATTTTACGTTCTATTTAATGAGAAGAAGGGACGCTTCCGCCTTATTCTTTGCAGTGCTCTGCTTGTGTATCGCGCTTAGAGTCTCTTTTTACGGAGAAAGGATCTTTTATAATGTATTTCCTCTTTTTCAGAACTACGAGTTCTCGGTAAGAGGAGAGATCCTATTCTTATTTTTACTTTTGCCAGGGACAATATTATATGTCCAATCCGTATTCAAGGAGCATTTCAAAAAGGACAAAGTATTCAATATTATATTTTATTTAAGTATTCCTCTTGTTTTCTTTGCGGCTTTCTTTCCTACAAAATTTTATACTATGTCCTTCTTCATCAATTCTTTGGAAATAATGATGTTAGGAATTTTAACTTACCTATTTTTCAGATTGGCATTCATGTCTGCAAAAGGAGTAGAAGGGGCCAGAATTTGCTTTTTCAGTCTGGTAGTAAATCTGATCACAGTAGCGAACGATATTCTATATCTGAATAAATTTATAGATTCTTTTTACTTAGTTCCCTACGGCGTCCTGGCACTTGTCCTTTCCCAATGTGTATTACTAGCGTCCAGATTTTCTAAAGGTTTCGTACTTGCAGAAGATCTGGGAGAAGAACTCAAAAAACTAAATATAAACCTCGAGCAGATCGTAGTAGAAAGAACTGAAAATTTAAACGAGTCTTTGAAACTTTTAAGAGGAGATCTTTCTCTCGCTAAAAAGTTACAGCAGAAGACCTTACCTACTCTCAATCTAAACGGCAAGAATGTGTCTATCCATCCGTATTATCTTCCTATGTCGGAAATTGGAGGAGACTACTATGATATTTTCGAACTGGAACCAGGATATTTTCGTTTGTTCTTGGTCGATGCGACAGGCCACGGAGTTCAGGCTGCACTTCTTACAATGGCGATCAAGGCCGAGTTCGAAAGTATTAAATTCGTCAAAGACCAGCCTTCTCGTATATTAGAATTATTAAATGCGTCTTGTTGCCAGAAATACAGAAGTATCAATATCATTTTTTCCGCGGTTTTAGCTGATATAGATCTAAACAATAAGGTTCTGTATTACTCTTCGGCGGGGCATCCTCCTCAGGTCTTAAAACAAAAACAGGAAGGTGCGGATTATCTGTATTCCAGAGGACCGATCATAGGTCTGAAAAAAGAAGCTACGTATAAAAATGTGACTGTGCCCCTTCTTCCTGGGAACAGGATCTTTTTCTTTTCGGATGGGATTTTCGAGGAGTTCGATCAGGAAAAAAAGGAATTCGGAGAAAGCAGGGTACTATCCATTTTAAGCAGAAATACAGGTATCCAAGAAGTAGCGGAAGATTTGATCTCGGAACTTAAGATTTTTGTGGGTCCGAGAGGTTTCCAAGATGACGTCACTTTACTAGCGGTCGAAGTTCATTAGAATTTTCGTGAATGTGCCAGGACGAATCGATTTTTTCGTCGTTATTTTTCGCAATATTCGGATTAGATGGAAAAATCCGGTATGTCTCGGTCATTTTATTCTCTCTTAGTTCTATTTTGTATTATAGTACAGTTCAATTGTGGGACTGTTCTTTTGCTCATGCAAAACTTTGATCCTTCTCAAAAAGAGGACGCCAGTTCCCTATTACTACTTCTAGGTGCAGCAAATCATTTCGGCAAACCTTACATAGAAATCTCTCCAAGCAGTTTAACACTTGTTGCACCTACTCCATCCGATCCAAGTACGGGTTCTTACTTAGCGAGGGTCCGTAATATACCAGATTCCTGGTACCAAGACGAATTCACCTTCGATCTCGAAGTAAATGGATGTTCCGGCTATATAGGTTCTCTCAACGGCTCGGGAGGCCTTCCTGCCACTATATCGTTCACTTCGGGAGATCAATATTCTATTTCTATGGATTTAGTAGGATTCGGGGATGGAGGAGGAATTACTCAAGTCTGTTCTTTGAGCCATACTGTTACCCTCAGTTCCGGAACGGATATACAAACCGGGACCGATGCAGGTAGCATCTTACTTACCATTCCTCCTATGTTCTAAAATAGAATTATATAAACATAATATACATTTATATAATTCACTAATTTTTTCTATTTACTGCCCGGTCCGAGCATCGCGAGGAATCGCCCGAATCTTATTCCTTAATTTTAAAAGAAGAAACAGGCAAGGAATACAGTCCCCTAGAAGTTTTATCGAAGGACGGAAAATACACTCTGTCCTCAAAAGGGATCGAAACTGAAATATCCTTAATCTTAGAACCGTCATGCATAGAATAATAAAGAGGTTTTTTTGCACTCGAATCAATCACAAGTATTCCAGTAGTATGAGAGATGGGCAGGATTTTCTGAGGCAACGATAGGATTATCTTTTTAAGCCAAGGGTTCTTATGTATAAAATTGACAAGCCCGGATCTTTTTTTGATGATCCCGGTCCAGATCCTTCCGTCTTTATCTCTCTCTAATCCATCCGCGAGGCCTGGAAGATTTTCGAATAATACTTCCGAACTTCCTTGGTTCTTTCCTGTGAGAAAGGCACGGATGATCCTAAACTTAGTGGTTTCCGTAAATACTACAGACTCTTCCTTTCCATCCGGACTCTTTTCGATCAGAATTCCATCCACAAAGGTAAAGCCGCTTAACGCAAGTGAGACTGTGTTTTTTTGCCTGTCCAATACCCACAGCTTTCCATGTGGATAAAGTCCGATTGCTTCCGGAACAGCGCCGCTTCCCATGGCCGCATCGACTCTTTCAAAAGGTTCGGTGATATAGATACGATTTCCATCCTCGGATACTGCCAGATCATTACATAAGGAGAACGGTCTTGAATTGGAAGAATTCAGATCTGTAAGGGAAAAGTTAGGCATCTCTGAAAAAGAATACACTTTTTCGAATTCTTCTTTTTCTAATTTAGGAAGATCTAAAATGATCGGATCTATCTTTTTAGTTTCAATATCTACTTCGTAGAGCCCCACTCTATTTTTTTCTTCATAGGCCTCTCCTCCAAGCCTGGAGGCACAGACTAGAATTTTATCCTTGCTATGATCTGAATATTGCATCCCTGCAGGATTGACAGGTGGTTTCACCCATTGTTCCGCCTTTCCCGTTCTTAAATTCAATCTCCAGATCCATCCGTCCATTCCAGACGCATATCCGAATCCTTTGGCACGATCGAAAACTAGATCGTCGTGGCCAGGAAGATCCTTCATCTCAACTTTGAGATCATTTGAGAATGGATCCTGTTTATCCTGTACTTCTAAAATAGAAGAAGGGACTTCTCCCAATTTGTATGCTTCTCCTATCTTAATTCCAGAAGGATTACAAGCAATTAGGAAAAATAGAGCTATAAATATTAGTATTTTATGATTTAATTTCATACTGCTTCCAATAATTTCCCGTATTTTTTTACATGCGGAACTTCTTCGTCCAGCCAGTATGCCTTATCTTTTTCCACCACAAGGATCTCTTCAAATTTAAAACCGGTTTTTCCCTTTCCTAAATGTGGTTCTATCGCCCAAAGCCCTGTCTTCTCTCCTTCATGATCCGGAGTCAAAAGTTCTGGAAGTACCTTATGACTTAGGAATTCGATAGATCCCTGTAGACTGAACCAACTTGCAAAACTGATTGGCAATATAGGAAAAGAAATATTAGGCAAATGAACTTTATATACTCTATGTCCTAGAACTGCAAACGGATACAAAGAGTGCACATTATCAAATCCATTCTGTTTAGAATCCTGGTCTATCTTATGCCAGATCTCTGAAGAGCTCATGGAAGAGGAAAATAGTTTAGGAAGTTCGGCCCTGAGTTTTAATAGATATCTCATCCCATTGTCCAACTCTGTATTTTTAGTTAAAGAAGAAGAATATCCAATGTCCCCGATATAACCGTCCACGACGGGAGACACATCTAAGATAAAGGATTCGTTTGCTTGTAATCTTCTTTTGCTCGGATGGAATTGAGTGAATCTTTTGTATCCGTCAAATCTTGCATGTTCTCCGAACCAAGCAAATGGACGATGAAGGAATACTTTAACCCCGTGATCTCTCAAGAATGTGTTCATTCGTTTTACTGCATGGAGCTCGGTCCAACCTTCTTGCATTTCCTTTTCTATTTCGGTAACACATTGGTAAGCCAATCTTTGTGCTTTTAAAAATCCTGCCTTTTCTTCTGGGTTAGGAGTATGAATGGATCCGGAATTGTATCTGGAAATTTTGGAGGAGAGTTTGGATAAAAATCCTTTTTGTCTTTCGATTGGCATATACTTTCCCTAAGTCAAGATAAGAGAAGAGTAACAGAGAGAGGACAGTTCTGCTTGAATGATTCCGGTATTGGGTAAATTTTAATTAGATCAGATCACCAGATTCGCAAAAACGAACTTCGATCGATTTTAGGTGTCCGAAGAATAGAGAAGGCACAAATCCAAAATTTTCCTTAAACGTCCGAGTAAAATGAGCAGAGTCGGAGAACCCAGCAGAATGTGCCGCTTCCGTAAGGCTCTTTCCTTCTTTCAAAAGTTTTGTCGCTTCTAAGATCCGGACCCATAACAAATACCTACGCATCGGGATCCCTAGATTTTCCTTAAAGAGTCGAATAAGTCTGTCTTCCGAGACAGAAAAATTTTTACCTATCTCTTTCATTCTAATACTGTCGGGCATTTCCTTACGGATCATATCTGCTATCTGGACGATCCTTTCATCCATCCCCTTCTCCAATTTTTGGAAAGGATAAACAGATCTAAGTAGATCCAAATGTAATTCCCAGGCGTCCAAGTCGTTTAATTTTCCGTAATATAACTCCCATAACCTTTCTATCAAAGGTAAGAAAGAGGAGATGTCCAACTTCTTCACTTCTCCGACTTTAGCGAATTTTGAAATAGATGAATATTCGTAGGTCTCCGGATCGATGAGTAGGGCGATCATCTCGACCCCTGGAGAAACAGTTCTATGATATGTGTTTGGCCCTACCAAGGCCACGCGATACTCTTCCTTTCCTTTTTCAGTTTCTATACTGATATTACTTTTTAAGGAAATAGCCAAGGTAGCTGCATAGTGGGTATGGAAATCGGTCTGCATGGAATTTGTGGCAAACATCACACGGCCATTCCATAGATAGAGAATTCCTCTGCTTGTAAAATCCATATAAGACTATAACTCTAATTCTTGCTTACAAGAAGCAAATACTCTTCCAATTGCGGCGACGGTTTATTCCAAACCAATTGATCTTTGATCCAGATCAAAGACAAAATAATGATCTGATTATAAAATGGAAAGGATGAAATCTCTCCTGGATTTTCGCTCCGCTATCTGGTCAGTTGCTTTTCGCCCATTTTTTTTAGCGAGTTCCTTTCACGCGATATTTGCAGTTCTGATCTGGATCTTGATCCTGTTTTCCGTCATCCCTTCTCCCTTCTTAACTGGCGGAATTCAGATCCACTCCTATGAAATGGTTTTCGGCTTTGGACGCGGAGCAATCATAGGATTCCTTTTTACTGCAGGCCAAAATTGGACAAAAAAAGTTCTCGCTAAAGAAGGTTATTTAGCGCTTCTATTCGGGCTCTGGTTTTTGGGTAGATTCGGATTCTTAGCTAGCCCCTATCTTTCTTATCTCGCACTTACCGCCGATCTATACTTAGATTTATTGGTTCTTTTTTATCTTGGTCCTCCTCTTTTTGCGAAAGGACAAGAACATAATCGTGTAGTTGTGATCACTTACTTTCTTCTCTTCTTACTTCATATACTGACAGCATTTTCATTTTTAAATATTTTTCCGGAAGAATGGAGCCTGCATTTTATCCATCTTTCTCTTTTCGTAATACTACAATTCGTGATTTTGATCGGAGGAAGGATTATGCCTTTCTTCTCTTCGGCTGCCATACCAGGTTCGAATCCAAAGAGATTCTTAAAATTGGAAAGTATAATACGTTACGGAGGATTTCTATTCATAGTGATAGAAGCTTGCACCTATTGGCTCCCGATGATCGCTCCATTCGCAGGATTGTTTTGTCTCGCTTTCGGTATGTTGAATTATTCACGTTGGCTTTTCTGGGAACCTTGGAAATCCAAAAACGTACCCATTCTATGGATCTTACATTTCGGTTATTTCTGGTTGTGTTCCGGATTCTTAGCTTATGGACTTTCGCATCTTGGATTCTTTCCAACTTCTTCTGCTTTCCATATCTTCACTGTAGGGGGAATAGGAGTTTTCATATACGGTATGATAACAAGAGTCTCTCTAGGTCATACCGGTAGACCGATCAAAGCCTCGAGATCGATAATCCTCGGTTATATTTTGATCAACTTAGCGGTTATCGCTAGGGTATTTCTTCCTTTAATAAATAAGTATAAAGAAGCTTATCTGTTTTCCTCGATATTCTGGATAATCGCTTTTCTGATCTTTGCGATTAAATATTCTAAAATCTTAATAAGCCCTAGAACATTTAGCAATTCTTGAGATTTCTCAGGTCTCTACCCCTAGATTTTCCGTTTGACCAACTTTCTTCTCATCGGCTCAATTCAAATGGGGTCCTATGCAGGCATATTTAACGGAGATTTTATATTCACTTCTCAGTCCGATCCGGATCATATTTCTTCCTTCAGTAAAGATCTATTGGTTCTATATTTTCAGTTCAATTTTGATTACACTATTGTTGATCGCATGGAGAGGCTGGAAGGAAAAAGGCTTTCGGCCTAAAGAATACCTACGTGTAACCGTATCAAAAAAGATATGGTTACACGAGTCAGCGATAGTCGATTATAAATATTATTTCGTAAATACTTTCTTGTTTGCCTTATTCTTCGGTTACTTCGTTCTCTCAGGTGCAAGTGTATCCGCTTTTGTAAGCGTGTATTTATCTAAAATGTTCGGAGGGATCAATAATACCGTTCCCCCAGGATCCTTCTTCCTGATCGTCTATTCTATTTTATTTTGGCTTGCTAACGATTTTGGCAGATTTTTTGCCCACTGGTTGCTTCATAAAACTTTCCTTTGGGAGTTCCACAAATTACATCATTCAGCTAAAGTTTTGAATCCTCTTACAGTATATAGAGTACATCCAGTAGAGGCAATCTTAGTGAATTCATTAGGCGCTCTTTGTTCAGGGATAGTAACCGGGATCGCAGTCTTTCTA
Organism: Leptospira johnsonii; assembly: GCF_003112675.1. Classification (NCBI taxonomy): domain Bacteria; kingdom Pseudomonadati; phylum Spirochaetota; class Leptospiria; order Leptospirales; family Leptospiraceae; genus Leptospira; species Leptospira johnsonii. Next base: position 118,588 of record NZ_BFAY01000011.1, read on the forward strand.
TTTCCGAATGGGATCAACATGTTATCCTTCTTAGGAGTGAACGCCGGAATTTTTGCATTCAATCTATATGCTAATTTAAGACATTCTCATATTGGCCTCCGTTTTCCTAGATGGTTGAGTAAAATACTTTTAAGTCCCGCCCAACATCAAATTCATCATAGCACGAATATTGATCTTCAGAATAAGAACATAGGAGTATCTTTCGCTCTCTGGGATATTCTTTTCAGAAGTCTTTATATTCCGGAGAAAGGGGAAGCAGAACATACAGTTTTTGGCCTGGAAGAAGAAGAGGATGAAAACTTCCGTAATTTGTTTCAGATCTACTTTTCACCCTTTAGAAAGATACTAAATAGGATAAAATCTAAATCTTGAGATAAATCAAAACTGAAAAAACGGTTTTTACTCTTCTAGATTGATCGCAATCAATGCATTTTACGCTCTTTAGGAGTTAAACTTAATACGTTAGAGTCTCTCGAGATGAAAACGTTTACCGCTTGGTTTTTAACTCTGATCTTTTTCCCCCGCTTGCTTGTTCCTGCGGAAGGCAGCGTATTCGAAAAATTGTTTTTAGGAAATTCGATCTGCCTCTGTAATCACAATTCGAACCGAGAGACCCATCCAAACAAAGAGGATAATTTTTTCAGCAGCAAGACGGAACTGCCTAAATCATCCGGCTCTGAAAAACAGGATCGCCCGAACTGTCACTCCGCTCCAGAATCATTCGTTCATGGATGCTCGTGCAAAAAAGAGAATGGCGATCGGATCTTCGCTCAAATCAGAGTCTTTTCTTATTATGTGATCGTTCCTAATATACATATCATTCCTGTTCCGGGATCTATATTTGAAATGAAAGATCTATATTCCGAAGAACTATCTAAAGCTCATAATCAAAAACTAAAACGTCCTCCTAAATCACTTTCCTAAACTTGATTCAATCTTCTCAGAAACCGCTAGTCTCTTTCTGATAAATCTTAAGTATATATTTTTAATATAAAGGAAAGTAAATATGTTATCACGTTATATTTCTATAACTACGATTATCCTCGCATTTCTCTGCTCTGATTGCTCCCAGCTGGGTTCTCTGTCGAACGGAACTTCTTCAGAACAACAACTCTTGCAAACTCTCATCCTCGGAGTAGCAGCTAAGGAAGGCTGTTCCATCCAAAGTTTAACTCCAATTTCAAATACTCTCTCCTATGTGCATCCCGCGCGGACTATATATGATATCCGAAATTGTTCTCCTAGCGATTTAGAAGGACTGGGTTTTGCTGCTAATACCTCTCACCTGGAAAAAGGGTTAAGCGGTCATTCCTCAGATTCAATATTCTCCAGCTTAGGCGACGTTGTTCTTCCTACTTCGAATGGAGGAACAAATTTAGAAGTTTCCTTCTCCCTGAAATCCGGCGGAAGTCTGACTGCGTATATCTACAGCTCCGGGACCCCAATCTCAGGTCCGGCATTCCGACTAACGGATTCCGGAAAGGAGCAATTCTATTCCGATATGTCCGGAAATTTTGAAACCGTTAGTAAAGGGACAGCTGCCTTGACCCCTGATACCAATTACGTGTACTGCATCGATTTTCAATATGCAAATTCGGAACAATGGATCAATGCCTGGCCAAAAGCCTGCTCCGAGGTCACCCAAACAGAACGGAACTCAATGATGATGTTCCCGGTGATGCAGATGATGAGTATTCCCACTTATTCCGGAAATCGGATCGGCTTCATCCTGAATGGAGCAAAACTAACGTCTTTTACGATCGGTTCGATTTTGTCCCAAGTCGATTGATCGTTCCCACTGGGGCCGCTTAAGCGGCCCTTTTTTTAATCGGATACTTGGAGGTAATCATGAAGTATCTTACTTATATACTAATATTTCTAATCATATTTTCTTTTCATAATATTCTGTCCGATGAGGTCGAAGTGCCGAAACCGGCAGAAAAAGTCGATCCTCATGCACATCATCGCAAGGAGTCTAAAAAGGAAGAGCACCAGCATGAATTGAGAGCGGATCAGATCGCACCCGCCGGCTTGATGTTCCCTCATGTGCATAAAAAAGGTTCTTGGGTTTTAGATTTTCGTTATATGGGAATGCAAATGTCTGGCCTCCTGAACGGAAGCAAATCTATGGGAACCTATGAAGCACTATGGTTTCCTCAATTCGATCCTAGCGTTTCAATGCCGACCGGAAGTTTACTGACTGGGGGGCCAAGTATTCCTCAGACTTCCGCCAACGGATACCGTTATATGTCGGTCCCTAAGTCGATGCTGATGGAAAGTTATATGACAAGCGCGATGTATGGCATCTCGGAAGACACTATGATCATGTTCATGGTCCCGGTTGTAAAAAACCAAATGATGATGGAAACTAGTAACTTCGATTCTTCCGCCATGAAGTCGGGAGGTGTAGGAGATATTTCTCTTTCCGCTGCTCATCGTATCCTAAAACGAAATGATCACGAATTCTTTCTGAATTTCGGGATCTCTCTTCCGACTGGCTCGATCGATGAACGGGATTGGATGCCTATGATGGGAAACCAAAAAGTTCCTTATAACATGCAACCGGGAACAGGAACGATCAATTACTTACCTGGGATTGGATATTCTTCAAAATCGGATCGATTCTCTTGGGGACTAGGTGCGAATGCAAATCTACGGAGTTCCAAAAATCAGAACCAATATCGTTTCGGAAACATATATGAACTGAATTCCTGGATCGCTTACTCCATAATTTCCTGGGCGAGCGTTTCATTTAGAGTGCAAGCAGTTTATTGGGATAATATTAAAGGACAAGACGGCTCTCTCGATCCTAAAATGGATCCTCAAAACGATCCGAATCGGCAAGGAGGAAATCGCGCGGATGCGTTAGTCGGCATGAATTTTCTTTTAGACGAAAATATCCGATTCGGTTTCGAAGCGGGAAAACCATTCCATCAACATCTGAACGGACCTCAGATTGCTATGCAAACCATGTTTAATATCTTTATACGTTACGATCTAAATTGATATATAGAGCAGAAGTCCCGGATCAATTTGTATTGCGGGCCTTCTACTTTTATTCCTAGAAATTTCGCACCAAGAATCTTTTATAAGAAACGACAAGAGGCATCGTAATCCAAAACACCAAGAACAGAATAGCTAACAGAACCACGCTCGATATACCTAAACTCCTAACAAGAAAGGCCCCGGAAAAACCGAGCAACACAGAAGCCTTTGTCTGAAGAATGATGAGTATCCTCACCAAATCGACGGGGTTAAATAGAATGACGAGTAACGCAGGAATCTCCACCGGATAGTCCCCAAGATATATACTCAACATAAAGACGAATGAATCGAAGAGTAAAAAGAAATATAGCCAGACAAGTAATGCACCGGAGACTATTAATTCTCCTTTTTTAAAAAAGGAAGCCAATAAAAACCCTAAAGAAACGAAGACTAAGATCAATACGCTTCCAAACAGGATCAATTCCATGTACAAAACGATTAGTCCAGGTTCGCTGAAAAAAAGTGGAACTCCCGGAACTCCCAACCCCATCAAGAAACTTAAAAAAAGAGATAAGCTGACCCCGCAATATTTTCCGAAGAAGTATTGAGACCTCGTCAATGATTTGGAAAGAAGTACTTCTGCAAAAGGAAGTGAATCGTTAAATGTTAATCCTGCGAATGTGATAGAAAATAAAGGAACGACGAATAAGACCAGATTCATTTGGCTTACGATCAACCTTCCTTCGCTTTCATCTCCGAAATAGTTGAGTGCTCCAGCCGAGATTGCAAGAAAACCTGCAAACACGAACATCCATTTGCTTCTGATATTTTCTCTTAATTCGAATAAGATCAATTCATTCATCTTTTTTCCAAATACTCGGAATTCCAAAATTCCATTAATGTGTTCTGAAGATTTCCTTTGTCTCTACTCTTTACGAAATTTTGCGGAGAATCATCGATCAATAGGGAACCTTCCGACATAAGTAAAAAACGATCCGCAATCTCTTCTACTTCGTTCAGAATATGAGTGGAGAAAACAAGTAAGGCACCTTCTTTCTTTTTTCGGAGCAATATTTCCTTTAAAAGATTAGAGATATAAGGATCTAAACTTGCAGTAGGTTCATCCACTATATACACAGGCTTTCGGATCGAAAAACATTGCAGAATATTCACTTTTTGTTTAGTTCCTCCCGATAAAGAACCGAATTTTACGTTTTCATAATCCTTCAGACCGAGCAGATCGAATAATTCCTGGAACTCCTTGGGGTCGGATGTTTCTAATCGTTTCAAAAAGTCCACTAACTCGGAGACCTTTACGTTTTTAGGAAATAAAGGAGCTTGGGGCATATATCCAATTTTAGAATTGAAGTTACCTTCTTCCTTTTCTCTAAATTCTATCTTTCCCTGAACCGGTTTTACCAATCCTACGATACTTTTGAGCACGGAACTTTTTCCGGATCCATTCGGACCGATCAAAGATAAAATATTCCCCGCTTCCGCATCGAAAGAGACTCCTTTTACTGCGAACGATTTTCCATACTGAACGGTTAGGTCTCTTACCTGCATCATACATGGCCTCTCATACTAGGTTTCGGATCTTCCAGATCGATTGGAGTAACGATTGGAAACGCCTTTTCAATCGCCTGCAAAAAATTCACAACCGGGGAATTGTATAAAACCATTAGAAAAGGATAAACTACTACCCAATATCCGAAAAAATGAACGGGCTTATGAGGAATATCCCCGAACTTATCTAGATCCAGATCGTAGCCGTCGTAACTATCCCAATAATTCTCTCGAAACGAATTCGTGCTATGTTTGGTGTTTGTACTGATATCAAATACATTCTCCTTAAATTCATTTCTCACAAATTGATTGGATTCGCTATTTCCTAAAATTTTTACTCCCCACCCGTTATCTTTCAGATCATTATAAGTAAAATAATTTCGATTGCATCCGTCTGCGAAGATCGCCACGGTATTATGCACGAATGCGTTTTTTGTAAGAATACTTTCCGAGATTTCCTTCAGTAAAAGGCCGTAAGAACTATCTCCCCAGTTATTCTCGAAGCGGTTATTTTCGATGAGAATGTTTTTACTATACATCACCGCGACGCCGGCCGAGTTATTTTCGAATCTGTTCCCTCGGAAATCGTTGTCCGAAGAAAACATAAAGTGCATCCCATAGCGAATATTATCGTGGGAAAAATTTTCCTCTATCTTGAGATTGCTCGAAAATTCCAAATAGATCCCATCCCTATGTTTCCTTAATTCATTCCCTTCTATCCGTATTCCTTTGGAAGACCAAAGATGTATCCCGTTCCCTCCCGAGACTTCGTTTACTGCATTGCCAGATGAAATATTTCTTCGTATAATACAATCCTCCACTTCTGCAAGATAGATCGCGTATGCATTGTCCTCGAATGTATTATTTTCAATTACGCAATACTTTATTTTTTCAGCATGAACTCCTGCATACTCAGAGGTATCGGAGACTCCGCTTCCTATAATACTCACTCCTCGGATCGTAACCTTATCGGATCGAATATCCAATACATGTTTTTCTTTCAGTCCGTCTAAAACTACGCCGACAGAACCTTCTATGACTAAAGGTTTTGAGATCGATATCATACCTTCTTTATAGATCCCTTTTCCTATTCGGATTGTATCTCCTGAATTTGCGGAATCGATCGCGGCTTGTATTGAAAAGAAGTTGCACTTCTCCTTACAAACTTCTAATTCTTTGGAAAAGATACTGAAGGGGGTTAAACAAAAAAGGAAGAAGGCGGACATCAAAACAAGACGAGAGTATCCGACGTTGATCCGAAAAATTCTTCCCTTCCAATCACTGTTCTTTTTCATTGTTTCGACTCCAAATAGAGCCTTTACGAGTATTCAGAAAATCTTTAGCACGGTCCATTGAGGAGAATGCCGCAAGGCCTTCTCCCATAGGAGAACGAAGTTCCGAAGAGCGAACAAGCACCGCTGTATCTTCGGAGAGCATTCGCTCCGGATTTTCAAAGTCAGCAAACCACACAGATCCCGACTGAGGCCGCGGAGACTTCTCGAAGGAATGAAGACACTCGATCGAATCGAAATAGTATCTTCTCCCCTTTTCGGTCAATAACTGAGAATGAAAACGTTTATCCACGATCGCCATAGAACAATGAGCGCAAAGCTCTCTTCCAAATTCAGGAAGGATCGGTTCTCTTTTGGAACAGAAAACAGAAATCGATACGATCATCAATACTGCGATACTCGGAATACCGGATCTATTTAGAAACATCCATTCTCCTCTTCTCATTCCATACGATGAGAGCCAGGATCCCAAGAGATACGAATAGAATGATCCCTCCCCAAGAAGGAAAACTGCAAGCAGTGATATTCAACATCTCCTTACATCCTAAAAGTGGAGGCTGGTACGCCATTCCTGGAACTATGATCGGGGCCTCCGGATTCAGATTATGCCCGTAATTATACTCCCATCTCCAGAAATCGTACATTCCCAGAATCCCTAATATTACAATATTCAGAATTCCTAAAATTACTAGATACACTTTCGGATGAAGAAAAGTGACGAATGCTCCAAAGATCAGAAATCCCAAAACATAGGGCATAAACAATAGTTCCGGAACGGATTCCGAAACGATCTCATGCATTCCTATATAATGGTTCAGAAGATTAATATTCTGAAGATCGTAAGTAGAAGACCCGGTGATCTTATCTATCCAGATCTTCATTCCCAAACCTTCCGGATACTGAGGAGCATCCAAGGAGATATGCCAGATCGGCAAAAAATAAACTGATACAAACAAAAGACCGACTCCTAAAATTAGGAGCCGGTTCATTTTGGAGATCTTCTTCAGTAGAAGTTCCAGCATAAGATCCCCCTTTTAAGGAAGCACCCTTATGTATTGCTGCATTTCTTGGTGAAGAGCCGAACAGAAATCCGTGCAATAGAACGGATAGATCCCAGGCTTAGGCGCTTTCCATTTGAAAGTCCTGGTCTGCCCCGGCATGATCAGAAGGTTAGGCATCTCAGGAGCCCCGCCCACTGCAAAACCGTGAGGGATATCATAGTCTTGTTCCAAGTTAGTAACATGGAAGAAGACAGTGTCTCCGCTTCTGACTTCGATAGTATCCGGCTTAAAGTGGGAACGTATCTGTGTCATATAGACCCGGACAGTATTCCCTTCCCGAACAACTCTCGCATCCTTCTCATTCTTGATCGCATAAGGATGTTTATTCTCTTCTAATGGATAAATTTTCGCTGCCTTATCCATGAGAAGTTTTGCAGGGATCATTTGAGAATAATGTGGTTCTCCTACTGTTGGAAAATCTGAGAGAAGTTCTGCTTTGCCTCCGGAAATATCGTAGAGCTGAGCACTCTGAGGCAGCTCCATACCTACAGGAAGATATCTATCTTTAGTGATTTTATTCAAAGCGATCAGATATTTTCCGTACGGCTCTTTGGAACTTCCTCCTACGATGGAAAGGTGACCTACACTGTAATAAGCAGGCAGATGTTGCTCAACTTCCCAGGTTCCCAATTCCCATTTTACAACTTCTGAACTTACGAAACAGGAAGTGTAAGCATATCCTTTTCCGTCAAACTCAGTATGTAAAGGACCTAAACAAGGTTTCTTTACTTCTCCAGCAAGAGTGGATTCGTATTTTAATATTGGGATATCCATGATCATTCCGGATCTATGTTCAGGTTTATCCTTCACTTCCATAAGTTTAGAGAAGGAGTGAACCGGAATGACTGTTGCGAGCTTTCCTCCACCTACAATATATTCTCCCGTAGGATCCACATCTGTTCCGTGAGGACTCTTAGGAGTTGGCATATAATACATGACTCCAGGACAGTCCTTTGGTTGGAGCATTTTCACTCCACTTAGCTTTTCAGAAATCGCAGGTTGATTTTCAGGTAGGTAATTCCTATAATATTCTCCGCCGAAATTAGAAGCTTTTCCTTGGTCCAAACATTGTTTAGCACGAACCCAGTTGAATGCTAAGATATAGTCCTTATCATTCTTGGAAGCTCCTACTTCTATCATTTTATACGCCTGTTCGGAGTTATACGATGTGAAGAAGCACCAATCGTGAGACTTTCCTTTTCCGCAGTGAGATAGATCGTAATCGAAACCGGGAACTAGTATCTGAAGTTCAATGGAAAGTCTTCCTGATTTAGGATCCACCTTCACCATGGAAACTGTTCCCTTAAAATCTCCCTTAGAAAAATTCTCGATAGGAATACTTGCTTGAGGGATCGGAACGGAGAACCTTGTCGCCGCCATCAGATACTCGGTGTTTTCTGTAGCAAAAGGAGAAGCGTGATTTCCCGCACTGTTAGGGATCTCAATGATCTCCTTAGTTTCAAAAGATCTTAGATCGATCCGAGCAAGTCTGGGTGTGTTATTTGCATTCAAGAACAACCAACGACCATCTTGTTTTCCATCCGTCATGGATGCTTCTATATGGTGACTATCGTCCCAAGGAACATAGCCGTGAGAAGTCTTAAGCATATTCTTAGTTTCTTCATCATATCCATAACCGTTCTCCGGAAAAACTGAGAATACCGGAATGATCTTGAATAAACGTGTAGAAGGAATTCCGTAGACAGACATCTGCCCGCTGAATCCTCCGGAAAGGAAAGCGTAGACTTCGTCCTTTTCTCCCGGCGCTACGTACACTCTCTTCGCAGCATCGGAAGCGAGTGCAGCTGTTGCGGCCCCGTTCTTACATCCGAATCCCAGACCGATGAGGACCATCAGTCCGATAGGAAACAGATTCCTGAATCCGTGTTTTTTCATCTTCTTCCTCCTTATTTCTTATCCATTTTTCTTAGATATTCCAGTATCTCTCTGGCCTCGGATTCCTGAACGTTCTGGAACGTCATCTGTGTCAGATGTTCAGCGAGAAGTTCCATTGCGATCGGATCCTTTTGAGTCATTTCTGCAGGATTTAAGATCATATTCATGATCCATTCCGGAGCTCTTCTTTCGGTTACTCCTTTTAATGCAGGCCCTACGACCTTCTCTTCGAATTTATGACAAGCGCTACATTTCGCTTCGAAGTTCAGTTTTCCTTTCTGAGCCATCCCGTCATCCAAAGCGCCTAACGTAACGGAGGTAACAGGACCTATCCCCTTACTTCCGACTGTGTTCTCGGCTTCCGCTGGTTTTTCCTTCCCACAAAAAGAGAAAGCAATTAAACCTAACAGTAGCGGAGTAATCTTACAGAATTTTATGATATTCTTAACTATTTTCATAAACACCTGATCGTCCGACTCTTCAGTCTTCCGCATCGGAGACCCGCGGCCGGACTTTCACTCATCTAACTACGTTCGAAGAAGAAGCACCTTGACCGGGATCAATCGGTTTAAAAAGCCACGAATGATAATTGTCATGAGATCTAATGATCGGTTTGTCCGTTTTCGGATCGTCAAAACTTATACAAAAGAATCGAATGATGATGAGTATTATATGGGGTTAATGATCTTCGATGAAATATCTAAGGAAGAGATGTTATCCATCTTTTCCGGCGGAAGGAAGCGGACTCATAAAAAGGACGAATTCCTATTTCATCAAGGTGACGAAACAGATTGTTTACACCTTCTTATAGAAGGTAAATTGCAGATATTTAAATACGATTCGAGTTCAAACGAGATCACTTTGAATTTTTTCTCACCGGTCTCGATGATTGCGGAGCTTGCACTTATCAATGGAATCCCATTTCCTGCGTCAGGTAGATTCGTGACAGATGGAGCAGTTCTTTCTCTTCCTTTTAAAGAGCTACGTGAAAAGATAAAGACGGATATCCCTTTAAATCATCTATTGATCCAATCTTTGTTCAATAAGATCCAAGCATTAAACCTTTCGATCAATCGAGGAATGACTATGGATTCTTTGCAGAGGGTCGCCCACTTCCTGTATTATCTTCCGGAGAACCACGCAACGCTTGCGCATTCTCAAATCGCTTCTATGCTTGCATTAAGACCGGAAACTTTTTCTCGGGCACTCAAACAACTCAAAGACCAAGGTATCATAAATCCTGAAAGGGGTCTAATAGAGGTTATAAATAAAGAAGAATTAAAAAAATTCTTTTGATACTTAGAAAAGAAGGTCCACTAAAACGTAAAACCTCTGGAATATGCAAGCCCCATTACGGCGATCATTAAAGAGATGAGAAGGTTGACTCTCCCAAAAATGGACGCATACTTCCGGCTTCGACTATCCGATCTGACTCCATTCTGCATTTCCTTAAATGCATTTGGACCAATTAAAAAATCGTGAAGAATGGAGCTAAAAAGAAGAAGAAAGAACAAGATCATTTTTATAAGAAAGATCCTTCCATGAGGGGATACCCAATAGTGAAATTGAGAATATACCTCGAAGTATCCTTTCAGATAAGCTATACTGATTCCGGATACAAATAATATTATAAACACATAATAAGAAAGTTTTCTAAATTGTAGCGCAATCTTAAGTAATAGCAAAGTTTTAACGTCTGAAAGCTCTTTGTCCTTATACACCGGCCGAAAGATCAACACAAAGAAAAGCATTCCTCCTACCCAAAAGGCAGCAGCGAAAAAATGGAATAAGAGAGCTATAAAATACATGGAAAGAAAGTTAGCCTGTTAATTTTCTCCAAAGAGCACGACCGATAAATCTAAATTTTTCCCCGAGAGGAAATCTTCCCAGATTGGCTTGAACCACTCCTTTAGTGAATCTAGTAGCTTTTGAATAGTCTATCTTTATATCCACAATGACCGGCCTACCTTCTTCCGCGATAAGAAAGGCCCTCTCGAGTACGGATCCTATGTTTTCATTCGATTCGAGAGAAAGATAAGCGGCACCTGTTCCTTTGGCTATACCTTCTAAATGTAAATCACCCAAAATTGTACAAGTTTTTCGAGAATATGGTATTTGTTGTCCTTGCGAGATCTGGCTTAATTCCCCGTCATAAAATACGCAGATCACTACACCGACAGAATTTGTAGTCGCAGTCAGCAATTCTAAGCCGGTCATCAGAAACGCTCCGTCTCCCACGATTCCCACTACATTTCGATCAGGGTTTGCGATCTTAGCTCCTATTGAAGCAGGGACACAATAACCCATAGAGTTAAAATCGCTAGGTGAGATAAAAGTTTTAGAACGAAGCACCGGAAACAACTCGGCGGCCAAGAAAGTATGATTTCCGTCATCGACTACCAGAATATCATCTTCCTTCATTTGTTTACGCAACTCACTAAAGAAAACAAAAGGATTTATACGATCCGGAACGGAATGTTTTTCCCATTCTTTTGAGTATTCTTTTTTCTTTTTTAAGATCAGATCCTTCGTTTTTGAAAATCCTTTTTTTTGGATCTCTTTCTTCTTTAACTTCTCCAGTATAGCACCTAATATTTGTTTGGCGTCTCCTTCTAACTCAAACTTTGCAGGATAGTTTTTTGAGAATACATCCGGATTCACATCTATATGGATCAGATTTTCAGGCACCTTCATACTAAAACTTCCGGTAGGGATCTCAGAGAATCTTGTCCCGATAGCCAGGAGACAATCGCAATTTTCGAATGCCGCCTCTCCCGCAGGAACGGAATATGAACCGAATCCCATTCCAGTATGAAGAGGATGATCCGCGGGGAACACGCTCAATCCTTGCAATGTAGTCGCAACTGGAGAATCAATAAGCTCAGCAAGTTCGATCAATTCATTCGTCGCTTCTCTTGCTCCCCAACCTGCAAAAATACCTGGATGTTCAGAATTTTGCAAAAGTTCACATGCTTTTTCAAGTGCTGCCTCATCGATCTTCCATACATTTCTTTCGGGAGTAAACTTAGGAATATGGGAAACCTTTCCAGAGAATAATTGTATATTTACTGGAATTTCTACAAAGACAGGCCCCGCTTCGTCTTCTGTTGCAACCTCATACGCTTCGAATAAGATCGGAACGATATCTTCATGAGTTTCTACTCGAAAGAATTTTTTAGTGATCCCTTTTAAGAAGCCTGATTGATCTATTTGATGTAGCTGGAATTTTTTTCCGCTATCCGTTCTTACTCCGCCCGATATGATAAGCATCGGAATTCCATCCAAGTAAGCTTCTCCTATACCGCTTAACGCATGAGTTGCCCCGGCCGCAGGAACGATCACCAAGGTGCCGAGTGATTCCGAAGTTCTGCTGATAGCGTCCGCCATAAACGCTGCCCCGCATTCATGGGTTACTAAGAATGGGGTGATGCTCTTGGATAAATTTAACTCGTCGTACAACTCAGTAGTATGAACTCCGGGTATCCCGAAAGTAAATTTCACTCCGATCTGTTCCAAGGCATATACGATCAATTCGGCTCCAGTCTTTTTCATAATGATTTCCTGAATTTATTAAGGTTTTATAATAGAACGGGCAGCAATCCGGGAGGTAAGCACACAACTTCCTAAGAAGGTCCCTTCAAGGGCTCCTTTTCCGTGGATCCCTCCTCCACCGAAACCGGCGGCTTCTCCGACTGCATACAGACCCTCAATAGGATTTCCTCTCGAATCCAAAACTCTGGATCTTAAATCCGTTTGGATACCTCCCATGGATTTTCGAGTGAGTATAAATTCACGTATTGCGATCAATGGCATTGCTTTTCGATCTAGGATCTTTTGGAACTTACAAGTTCGGGCACGGTCTCCCCGGTAATTACGAAGTTGTGTGATCCTGCGGAGTTGATCATCGTTATGGAATGCTTCTCCCCTTTCGATCATCTCGTCATATGCAAGAATGGTTTTTTCCAATTTGTCTGCATCGATGGAACGATCTTCGTTGAGTTGGTTCATTCCTTCTGCAAGCTCAGAAATCGAATCTGCCACTACGAAATCCGGACATTCGGAGCTGATTTTTTTTAGAAAAGCTTCGTTCCCGAAAAATACCGTTTTCAAAAATCCAAGGAAGTCCTTATTTCGGATCGAGTCGTTGAATTCAGAACCGGAAACAGCAAGTTCCTTAACCGCGATCTTCCAATTCATGATCTGCCAAGAGAACTTTTCTTCTTGGGCACAGACCCTTTCCACAAGATAGCGTGTATCAAAACCTGTAACTAATGGGATCGGTCCGATCCTTTCTCCTTTAGAATTCAGCCAAAGAGCAGACTTAGGAGGAACCAGACTGAGTCCTTCTCCTTCCCATTTTGGATCCGGATGATGAACTCCCGCTGCATAATTCCACATTTTATCCAGATGAGTTAGATTCGCTCCTATCTTTGCAGAAGCAGTATGAAGATCCCCGATCGCATATTTATGTGAACCGTTTAGAATCGTTTCAGGTGGTTTACCAAGAGATCTAGGCCAATATTTCCTGATCTTCTTCATGTCTCCCGCAATTCCACCGCTAGCAAGTACTGTATGTTCCGCAAATATTTCGTAACTTCTTCCATCTTCTTCAGATTCAGCAATGCAGCCTTGCACCTTCTTTCCAGAGCGGATCAATTCCATTGCTCGAGTCCCAAATAGAAACCGAAGTTTATCCAGATTTTTATGCGAGTATAAGTTCTTCTTTAATGCGGAAATTAAACCGTCTCCTGTTCCCCAAACCATATGGAACCTAGGAACACTATTTCCCGGTTTAAATAATCCTCTTTCTACCCAATGTACTACAGGGAAGAAGCCGACGGACTTTCCTTTAAGATAATAAAATATATCTTCTAAAGAGCGGTTAACGTATTCCTTTGCCCATAGTTTCGGAAGTTTGTCCTCTTCAGAAAATTCCGCCGTGGAATGCCAGTCGGAAAGTGCCAAAGATACATTATCTTTTATCCCGTTCCATCTTTGGATCGGAGTATCTACCATAAAGATACCTCCGAAAGAAAGTTTGGCGAGCCCTCCTAACTTATCTTCAGAATCACGATCCACTAAGATCACTCTTTTTCCCGAATCCAGTAGATCCAAAGCAAGAACGATCCCGGCCAGCCCACCTCCGATCACTAAGACTTCAGTGGATAAGGATATTTTTCCTTTCTTCTTTCCTTCCATTTTCAAGATAGAATTGTAACTGAAAATCTTTCTAACGCAATTGATTGAAATCAATGTGCGTATTAACATTTATCATGTTTAATGAGCTGAAATGATTCTCTTACCTTTAGAGTCTTCTTGAATTTGCAACCTTTTCCGAAGAGATGATCTCATATCTTTTATAAACGGGAAGGACGGATAAAATCCTTAGTTCCTGATAAAGGAGAAATCATGGAACTTCCTAAAGCAAAAAAAGGAAAGCGAGCATTATTGGTAGAAGGAGGAGGAATGAAAGGAGCGTTTGCCGGAGGAGTATTACATTCTTTGAATTGTATTCTACCTGCCAAAAATTTCGATCTTGTCCTTGCCGTTTCTTCAGGAGCTTGTTGTGCTGCATACTACGCGACTACACCTGATCCTGAGCCGGTTTCCGGAGATCATACACTTTCTATTTGGAAATACGAACTCGCAGGCAAAAAATTAATCTCGGTCTTTCATCCTCTTTTCGGAAAACCGTTCTTAGATCAGAAATATTTAATAGATTACCTATTCCGAAAAAAATATAGGATCGTGACCGAAAATTTAGGAAAAAAAGGACTACCTGAACTAAGGATCGCAGTCAGCAATCTTCGATCCAGATCTATAGAATATAGAAAAGCCACAAAAGAAAATTTATTCGATCTATTAAAGGCAGCAACATCACTTCCGATTGCAACCAAAGGAAAATATAAGGTAGAAGGAGAATATCTATCCGATGCAGCAATCCTGAATCCTTTGCCTCTACAAGATTTGATCGAGGCAGGATATAAGGATATAACGGTAGTATTAAACTCGCCTATTCAACATTCATCTCCTCCGCTCACATCTATAAGCAGATTTTTATCTTTTCCTCTGGATCGCAAACTATCCAAGATCATGAAATTTTCCCATCATACGAATTATAATACTGCAAGAGAAATCGCATCTAATCCACCTAAAGGAGTTCGCATTTATACGATTGCACCCGAATCTAAACTTCCTGTCGGATTAATCACAACGAAACAATCCAAGCTTGAAGCAACAGTCGAACTAGGAAAAGAAATCGGAAGAAAGGCCGCAAAATTTTTAAAACGAAAGCTATGAAAACGATTTCCTTCCCCTCTCTCAAACCTGCGCTCGATCGGATCAATTATGAATTGATAATGGACTTCGAAGAACATCATCCTAGAGTGTATATCCATCTAGAATGGAATTCGAAAGAATATAAGAAAGAGCCTCGTTACGAATTCCCGGAGGGGGGACTTCTTTTTATCAATGTTCCAACTTGGGAGTGGATGGATTTTATAGATGGAATCCAACCTCCTGAGATGGAAATCAAAGACTTTCGGATAGAATTCATTTGTTTTCCTGAAGATAGAAGAAAAACGGACACCGCCTCAAGATTCTCCATCCGTTATCCGGCATATCCGGAACCAATGGTCTACCTCACCAGGTTCTAAAAAATTGATTTGAATCAATGCGCTAATTATGGTTTTTTGTATAATTTGAGAATGAAACTCGGAATTAATATCATATTTTTTAAAATATTGCCTCAATCGAGAAAAGGAGCGATCCCCTTCTTACTGACCCTTCTCCTCATATTATCAATAAACTCTTCCGTGTACGGATTCCAAGGGATCATGCCAACTTCATTCGGAGCGAGGCAAGCCGGGATGGGAGGCGCATTCCAAGCAGTCGGAGGTTCCGTTATGGACTTAGAATCCAATCCATCTCATTTGGCAAGGCTCACTACTCCTAAATGGGAGTTCGGCACTTCTGTTCATTTTGCAAAAATAGAATATTCAGATTCTTTTATAGACCAAGACCCTAACCTTTCCTACCAGAATAAGATCCTAGAAACTCCGAGAGCAGTTTTTCCATATATGGGCTATATCCATCCTGTCACGGATCGGCTCGGGATTGGATTCGCATTGTATACACAAGGAGGAGGAGGAGGTTCTTTTTCAAATATCACTCGGATCTCACCTGGCAAACAAAGTTTAAATGATACCTTAGGTGGAGATGTTCCTTTCGGAACAGAAAGAAAATTACAAGAAGATCTTAAATTCAAATTTATGCTTACTAAGCTGACTATAGGAGCCGGATATAGATTCGGAAATCTATCCGTAGGTTTAGGACTTGATCTTGCCTATGCATTTATGGAAATGAAGAAGACAAATATGGATCTGAGCAGGACAGTCGAACTGCCCGGCAGCCTTGCGTATAATAGCGATCCTGCTTACTCATACGGAGGAAAATTAGGATTTTCTTATGAACTCTCCTCAAGTATAAGAGTAGCTTACTCTTATACACTTCGAAACGTTTTACATATGGACGGACAAATGAAGGTAGAAGGAGAAGATCCGATCGTCAAAAACGGATCTCGCGTTTCAAGATATATGGTTTGGCCGGATCGACATATTTTCGGGATCTCTTATCGTAATAATTCTTGGATTTTCGATTTTGATATTAAGTTCATTCCTTGGTCCCAAAGTTTTCGCACAAATCGTTTTATCTTAGAGCAACCGTTAGTAACTACTCCAGTCGGTTCGGAATCAAACGTAATGCAGATGAATTTCAGATGGAGAGATCAATATTGTTTCGCTTTAGGCGCGGAATACGAGTGGAAATACGGATTTAGATTTAGAGCAGGATACAGTTACGCTAAAACCCCAATGACTCCCCAAGGATTAAATCCAATGCTTGGGACCACGAATGAACATCATCTTGCAGGAGGGTTAGGATATTATACTACGAGCGGTTCTGCGCTTCATTTTGCGATAGAATATGCATTTCCAAAATCTATGAAGGGAAGCGAGTCTTCTGATTGGACCTTGGCACATTCTATCTTTTCTGCAAAGGAAATCCAACTGGCGCAATTCCAATTCAGCAAATCAGTTTCAGTATTGAGCTTAAGTTTTGGTATTGAGAAAAATATTTAAGGGGGAAGGGTTCAAAAATGAGAATCTATCAGACTCTTCAATTGATCGATCTGTAATGGTTTTACAAAATAACCCAAAGGTTTAGTTAAGGCGGCTCTATCTTTAGTGCCTCTATCCTGGTATCCGGTGACAAAAACGATGGGAATATCTACATCCTCTTTGATCTCGGAAGCTGCGGCAATCCCATCCATTTCTCCTGCGAGAGTGATATCCATTAAGATCAGATCAGGACGATCTTCCTTCGCGATCCGAACCGCCTCTTCTCCTGATGTGGCGAGGTCTATCACATTATATCCGATCTTTTTCAGCTCTCTTCGGATCAACATGGCAGTAATGACCTCGTCTTCTACAAGAAGCACGTTTAAACCGTTCATTATTAGTTACACCCGCTTCTTATATATATTATTCGGAAAATCGATCTCGCATTGGAACTTCGAGCCTGTCTTAAAACGGACCTTTCCTGATAGTTGATTTTCCGCGATCCCTTGGATGAGCTGTATACCTAGAGAACTACAACTTTTAAAATTGTAATCTTCCTTCATTCCTACTCCATCATCGGAATATATTAAATGAAATCTATTATCCTTACCTTCGTAGAAAGAGATCGAGATATTCCCGGAAGAAGCTTCCGGGAAAGCATATTTGACCGAATTATTCAAAAGTTCAGAAAGGATCAAACCGATAGGAATTACTACGTCAAAAAGAAGTTTCCGATCTTCGATCTCCATCTTAAGACTCAGCTTGCAGGAATCATTGCTGTTGCTCTGCAATGCATAATTCGATAACTCGGAGATATATTGTTTTATTTGTACGGAAGATAGATCTTGCCCGGAAAATAGCAATCGATGGACAAGAGAGATCGCTTGAATACGATCCTGGATCCTATACACTACCGTTTTAATTTCTGGACTGTCCGGATATGCCTCTGCTTGCAAAAAGATCAAACTACCAATCACTTGCAGGGTATTATTGGAACGATGATATATCTCTCGGATCAAGTTTTCTTTCTCGACCAAGGATCTGGACAATATCTCGTTTGTTTCTAGGATTTTTCGATATGGGCTATTAATCGAAGATATAAAAACACCTTTGTAAATCAAGCAGAAAGAAACGATCTTATAAATATGGCCTAGTATATTATATATATCGAATACAGTAGTGTACACCGCAAATACAAGCTCGCTGAATATAGAAAAGATAAATGCGTAAATATAGTATTTAGTATGACTCCAGCCAAACCTAGGTATCCTAAATCGATAAGCGATCAAAGCAAGAACAAGGATGAAAATAATAACGAACTCCGAAACCCGTTTAAAATGTGTTAAACCAATCTCAGGAGAAAAGGTAACAGGGAGAAGGTCCGGATAATAGGTTACTCCAATGAATGTAAATATAGAAACTAGACCCGGCACAATAAGTATCCATCTTTTCCGCGTAAATAGACCGTTTTCGTTCGGAACAAATGCACTCACCAAAAACGAAATTGCCGCAAAGAGACGAACTATGATCCAGAACTGTGTGGATTTATTAGGAGAATTCGGGGTAAGTAGATCCGGCATGCCGGTGTAGCCCAGCATATGCATCATATCCATTAAGGCGATTCCCAAACATGCAGTCCCTAAAAATAAGGTGTGACTATCTTTACTTTGTGCATAAGTAAACCAGCCTACTCCGAAAATAGACATCGATACTATAATACTGAATGATTCGGCTATATTATGAAAAACGAGATAAGGAGGAATTTCGGATTCGAAATAGACTGACGAATGAAAAACCTGAATGACGAGTATGGGAAGAGAAGCAAGAAATAAGACTATAACTACGTTCAGCCAATGACGATTCGAATAAGAAGTTTCCTGATCCATTACCGCCATTCCGATCTGAAATGAGTTTAATGTATGTATGAGTAAAAATAAATTCTGTCATTCAGAATTCTTACAATTCATTGATCGGAATGTTGACAAATATCAATGAGGGATCACTCGTCCCTTACTACCCTGAAATAATTTCCTTCCTTCAAGTTCTCATAACGTTGCCAGTCTATTTTTTTACCTTTAGGGACGTAAGGTAGATCAGCAGGTTTAATTTTGATACCATGGAATAACGAATAAAGTCCTACTGCTAAACTGATTGCAGTATCCCTTCTTCTTTGGGTTAGGATTTTCATGTCCTTCTCCTTATCAATATAACCAATTTCCAAATAAGCGGAGATTGCATTGATAAAAGTAGGAAGGCTATAAGTAGAGATATATGGTTTATTGATTGGACCAGGATTGGATAATTCTTCCTCTTGGTTGGGAAGAGTCCTAAGGCCGTATTGCAAAAATCTCATGAGTTCTGCTGCGGCGTAATGATTGTCTCCCCCGAAACCTTCTGCACCGTCTTCTCTTCTCCAGAGTTCAGGCTCTCCTCTTTCTCTGTCCCAGAATTTTCCTTTGGCGGAATATTCTGAATGTTTCTTGGCATAAGGTCCCGGACCGTCTAACACCGCTTTATCGATCCATCCGGAAGGATCCGCATATTTCCAGGTCACCATGTTTTGGCGATACCCTTCGAAATTAGAAAGGTCCGTTTTTTTTCCGGATTTATTCGGCCAGTACCCATTAAAGTAGATCCAAGCATCCGCTACCGCATTTTCTAAACGCGACCATTCCATTTTGAAACGCATCCATTCGCTCCAAGGTCCTTCTTCGAATGACTTGGAAGATTTCCCTTCGGATATTTTTCGTAAATTATAGAATGTTCTATAAGAAGGAGACAGTACTGCAGCCATTCCTCCCGGATGTCCTTTCCAACTTGGATTCAAATGTAAAGATAGAACTAAATAAGGTCGAGCAGCGTTGATCCTGGAAATTCTACCCGGTTTGATCTTACCTGATTTTTTATCCGGGTAATCGTATAATCTATAAAATGCATTCGGATCGGAAGAAAGATCTGCTCCTTCTTCTTTTGCTGTTTCTTCTCTAGTGAGATCCGAATCGATCCTGATCCATGGGAGTGTATCATTCGTGAATTTTTTGGCGTAAGTTCTAAATGTTTCGAATCCTTCCGGAGTTTTAGTGAGATCCAAAATTTCTTTTACTTCTTTTGCAAGAGCTAATACGACTTCACTTTCTCTTCTGGACTTTGTTTGGGCGCCTGCTTTATAAGGTTCCAGATATTTATTGGAGATAGGATCGTATTTGTCTCCGTGTTCCTCTTTCGGTTTTAAATCCAAACCTCCATGGCCAGGATCTATGACTATATTATAGGTTCTTTTCGGAATTGTTTCTTGGGAAGAAACGGAGAGAGAGAATATTAAAAGGAAAAGGATGAGTAAAATTTTTCGTATCACGTATGGAAATTTATTTCTCCGGGGATATCAGGCACAGCCTGGTATCCCCTCATGATACGTCAAGGAAGGAATCCGAATGTTTTCCTTCGGGAGATATTTTAAAGTTTGGTTTCTGCGTACACCATATTGCGGTTATCGCTCAGATCCACCTTATATTTCTCCCGGACATTTTTACTTTCCTCTTCGGTCTTTAATTTGCTCAGGATGGAAATTCCATATTCTTTCGCGATGCGGAGATGCATTAGACTGTCCTTATATCTGGAGTCCCTTCTCATCTTCTCCGCTTGGATGAACTGGTAGTAAGCGATCTGAAGTTTGTGCTGGTTATGAGAAACTTCTCTTCCCGCATATCCTTTTGCTGCAGCCCCAGGTCCGGACTTTTGTTCGATAGAAACGATCGCGTCCGCACATTCCCCCAATAGCTGATCCACTTTTTGGTTGTATAGATCGGAAAATTTTCCGTACAACTTATTGGTCTCGTCTTCCGTTTCCTTCATTTTACGGCCGGCGACAATATACTTGCGCATTAAAGAATATCGATATGCTTCGTTGTATTTTTTCCAGATGGTATCGAAATCCTGTTGGGAATTCTGGACCTGAGATCCGAAATTTTTTACAACCACTTCTAGAGCACCTAAATCACCTTTGATCTTGTTCTGAGTGGAATCCAAGGTCCTGGCAAAATGAAATTCCTCCAAATAATCTCCCTGGTATTTAGGATCTTCGGCTGCGTTAGCCAAGGCAGAACCCTTACCGTCATTACTTGTAGGTTTATTTTGTGCAGTTACGCCGTACGAAATTAAGAAGAATGCCGCAAGAACCGCGACCATCCGAGGGAAAGAAATTTTTGTCATGTGATCGACCCTTCGCGGTAATATAACACAACGCTTAAGAAGCAAACAAGCTTTTTATTGCTTAAAATCGAAACATAATATTCCGTCACCAACAGGGAATAAGGTGTATTCTATCTTAGAATTTTTGGTTAGGGACCATAATTTACGCACCGCCTGGTCTGAAGGAGCTTGGTTTTCAGGATCTGCAATCCTCCCATGCCAGAGAACATTATCGTAGATCACTCTTAGATTTCTGGTTCTACCTTTTTCCAGGATAATTTCTAAAATTTCAGGGTAACGGATCTTATCGCAGTCCACAAACATCAGTTCTTTTTGTCCGGAAGAAGAAGTCCCCAAAAACTCTTTTGCGATCTCGGAGCAGTCCGCATTCTTAAATTCCACTCTGGAAGAATTTGGCTCCAGTTTAGAAAGAAATTCTTTCGCAACTTGGATAAACTCCGCCTCTCGGTCCACAGTTTGGATCTTAGTGATTTTACGAACTACAGATAAGATCCAAAATAAAGAGATCCCATATCCGGTCCCCAATTCCAAAACGAAGTCCGGATCCCAAGAAGAAGCCAAAAATGCGAGAACAGCTCCTGAGGCAGGAGTCAAAACGGGAAACTTATCCTGAGCTGCCTTCCTTTCCAGATCTTCCAGCCAATCATAAGGGCGTTTTACTAATTCCGAATGGATCCATTCTTCCAATCCGTCCTTATAAATAGAAGTCCCGTATTTCTGTTTTGGATTTTGAGAAGCCATAAATTATTCGGGAATAAAAAGATGGATCCGATCTCTTTCGGAAGGTGGAATTCTTTTAGAGAATACTCTTCGAATATAAGCGGGAGGATAACGTTTAGAAAAATGGATCAGAACTATCTTTTCGTTTTTGAAAGAAGAGAGGTGATGCATTATCTCGTCCAAGTGAATATGCCCCCACTCCCTGGCATCCTCCACATTTCTCTCATGATCTATATAAGTACATTCTAAAAATAGAATTTCTGATTCTGCTACATCCTTATGAGTCAGGACGTATTCAATTTTAGTATCTCCGGAAAAACTGACCACAGGTTTGGAATGAAGTTCGTTGATTTCAATCCCTTCTTCTTTCTTTTTTAAAAGTTCGTTCCGGTCCAGCCCTGCAAATTCGGATCTTAACTTTTTTTTCCTTTCGTAGATCGTATAACCTTGGGAATCCACTCTATGGAAAGTTTTCCATACTTTAAAAAAATGGTACGCGTCTATATCTATTTCTTCCCCTTCTTCCAATCCTTTCATCTCATAGTTGTAAGGGAAATCCTCTATCTTGGAATAGAGAGATAAAATTTCTCTCATAGGTGCTTCCAAAGTTTTAGGAAGATATATTTTAGGAGGTCCTAATTTACGTAAGGATCTTTGGGAAATATAATAAGGAATTCCCGCAGAATGATCCAAATGTGCATGGGTTAAGAGTAACCTTTCTATATTGATACGATCCGGATTTTGGTGTCCAATATCGAACATCAATCCTAAACGAGGCATGACAACAGAGGTACGGATCCCTCCTTCCGAAATTCCTTCGAATAAATATCCTCTATGTTCGAATTTACAATCCATTATGGGATCGGATCTTCCGGACCTATTGTTTTTTGTCCAGGCAGGTCAGAAGCGACCGAAGATTTTGGTCCGGAGATCACCGCTGTCAATTTATCTCTTCTAAAATATATCTTACCCACTCTTCTCAAATCTGCAAGACTTACTTCTTGGATTTTGTCCCTATAATTCTTTAGATAATCCTTAGGCATTTTATGCTCTCTGAATCGGACTTCGTTTCTGAGAATTTCCACCGAGTCGGTAAACAAGAAGATGAACTTGTTTAGAATTGCCTCTTTTGCATTCTTCAATTCTTCTTCGCTTATATTGGAGAATGTAGAATCTCCCAAAATTTCTCCCATGAGATTATAAACCTCCATGGTGCTTTGGGATTTAGTCTGAGTAAAAAAGTAAATTACTGAATGATCCTTTTCGAACACAGGATGACTGGAAGAAGAATAAGCCAAACCCTTATCGGATCGGATCTTACTCATGAAGTAAGAAGTAAAACCTCCGCCTCCAACCAAATAATTTAAAACTTGGACTGCATAAAAATCCTTATCGTTATGAGCAGGCCCAACTCCCAGAAATAAAACCACGTTTTGGGTGTTTGCCTTATCCACGATCAGGTTTTTGATCTCTTTACTCTTTAGGTTCTTATTCAATTCTTCCGGACTGGAACCTTGTGATTCCATCACAGGAGATCCGACAAATTTCGGAAGAATATCTCCTAAAAACTGAGGGATCTCATCTTGGCTCCATTTACCGCTCACGAGTATAGAGCGTCTGGAACTCAATAATTGGTTTTTATAATATTCTTCTAGATCTTCTTCCTTTAGTTGCTCGAGTGCGGGCAAAGAAAGAGACTTACCTTTTACTTTACCTTGGTATACAAGTTCGTTTGCCTTTCTAAAAGCGAGTCCCACAATATTATCGTTTCTTCTTTTGACTTGCTCGCCTAACTGCAATCTTGCGATCTCGAATGCTTCCTTTCCAAAAATCGGCTGTTTTAGGAATTCTGAGATTAAAGCCTTGGATTCTCGGTCGTATCTGGAAAGCCAGGAGAATGTTACGGTCACAGTATCCAGATCGGAGTCTACTCTCAGCTTGGAACCGTAGGACTCCCAGACTTCAGCGAAACTTTCACCAGGATGGGAAATTGTGCCTCCCTTCTTCCAAGCCTCCGGGAAAATTTCAACTAGCTCGAAAGATGTTTTGTTATAGAAAGAAGGTCCTGAGTAAAAAGTGATCTCCAAAGTTTTGATCGGGAACTCTGAATTTTCCAGATATAAGATCCGAGTATTTGGATCCTGACCGATCTCCTTAATTTCCGGGAAATGGAATTCTAAAGCGGGGACCTTTACGTCTTTTATGAAATCCCCAGGAGCAGCATCAGAAGCAACAAAGGAGAATAAAAATACGAATGCGGAGATAATTAATTTTTTTATAATATTCATTTTTTCTCTCCGTCTGAATTGATCAGATCACCTACAGTCAAATTTCGGGGTGTGAAATATTTTTGGGCGACTCTCTTGATATCATCCGGAGTTACCCTATCCAAACGTGCATAATCGTCGAAAATTTCTGTCCAATCCCCGGCCACCAATTCGTAATAAGTAAGAACATCTGCGAGTTTTGAATTACTGTTTAAACCTCTGATATAATCAGCAACGATCTGGTTTTTGATCTTTGCCAGTTCCTCTTCGGTAACCGCATCTTTTTTGAGAGTTTCAATCTCTTCTAAAATAGAAGATTCGATCTTATCCGGGTCTGCTCCTCTTACATTCGTCACATAGATCGCGAAAAGATTTGCGTATCTTTCTCCCGGCTCTCCAGTCCAACAAGCCACTCTTTGGGCAAGTTTGTCCCTAAGAACAAGTCTTTTGTACAATCTTCCTGTCTCTCCCTGAGATAAGATCGCATCTATCAATTCCAAAACCGGTCGATCAGAATGAGGAGAAGCAGGAGTCAACCAACCCATTACCTTCATAGGACCGGAAGAATGTTTTACACTCACTCTCCTAGTCTCATGATCAAAACTTTCTGGCTCATGAGAAAGTTTAGGAGAAGGTCCATCCGGAATATCTTCGAAATATTTCCGAACTAATGTTTCAGTCTTATCAAAATCAAGATCTCCTACGATCCCGATCGCCATTTTATGTGGTCTATAATTCTTTTTGAAAAATTCTTCCGTTTTATCTATATCTAAAAAAGGGAGATTAGCTTCGTAACCGATCACAGGCATTCCGTAAGAATGTTTCGGGAAAGCGGCACCTAAAAATTTTTCTCTTAGGATCCCCATTCCTTGGTTTTCCACTCTCATCCTGCGCTCTTCCAGGACCACGTCCCTTTCAGTATAATATTCTCTTAATATAGGATCTTTTAATCTATCCGATTCCAGCTTAGCCCAGATCTCTAATCTATTTGCAGGAAGCAAAATTTGGTAATTTGTAACATCATTCGTAGTGTATGCGTTAAAGCCGGTGCCGCCATTCTTTTCGTAAATATAAGAGTCCTCGTTGGAAACCACAAACTTACGATGGAGCTCCAACAAATTTTTAAATCTAATCTCTAAAATATTTTTGTCTTTGATCAGTTTTTCCGGAACAGGTTCACCTTTTGCGGCCAATTCCCTTTCTTGCAGACGATAAGAATCTAAACGTTTTCCCCAAACACGGATCTGCTCCAGATATACTTTTTCTTTTTGAGCATCGGTGACCCCAATATTCTTTGTGCCCTTAAAAAGCATATGCTCTAAAAGGTGAGCCGTTCCTGCGATCTCTGGAGTTTCATCCGCAGCTCCTACCAAAAATTTGGTATAAACCGCAACAGTAGGGGAATCCGCTCTCTTCATCATAAGAAGCCTGATCCCATTCTTCAGAGTCACCTTCTTTACTCTGGACTCCAAATTGGTTCGGATCTCTGAGAAGATGTCTTCGTTGGCGAAGGTTTCGAGGTTTATAAAAATGCAAAGAGTGAAAAACAAAAAGCTAAAACGAGAAATGACGGACTTGGAAAGGTATTCCCACATAACCAACAAGATTTCCCTTAAAAGTTATGTTGTCCAGAAGATACCGGGAAAAAATCCCGCTGGTTTTTGTAGAGGGGAGCTTTAAACTAGGAACTATGTTGCGGGTTTTGTCGGTCTTATTCCTGACATTTTTCTTGGGTTATTGTGAACCTGCAGATCCAGAATACAGAAGAAAGGTTTGGGATAATTTAAGCGACTCTGGTTTTATCTCTCATGATTATTTCCAAGTGGTGGTGACAGTTCCTGTCCCGAATCAGGAAAAACCTCTCTTAACGTTGCGAGAAGATTGTAAAGCAAGAGCAATCCGCAAAAGAGATGAGATGTCCGTAAACTTGCTCTTAGCTCAGGTTTCGGAAGAAAGAAAAACTTGGATCGGGGTTGGGGTCAATTCTACCGTTCCCAAATATGAGCCACTTCCAGGGCCACCTCAAGCAGTTCGAACCAAATCCAATTCTCCTATGGGTACAGCTTCTATAGCTACCCAAAACATACAGGCCCCGGTAGAAGACGATTCTCCGGAAGAAAAAAAAGAAAAGAAGAAGACGGAAATCGTAAATGCGGATTATTTAACCTACCGAGCTTCTTTCGCTTGGCTTTTGGATAAACTGTTCTTATACAGAGAAGATTATAGCGACCCTAAGAGTTGTACTTTTGTTTTTAGGGTTGTGGATGCGGATTTACTTAAGCGAACCTTAGAATCTAAACTAATTCCATAACAAAGGAATCTAACGCTATGCCTACAAAAACAATCTTCGCGTTACTGATCGTTTCTCTCATTTCCGTATGTAAAACGCCTCAAACGGAAGAACCTAAAAAAGAAACCCCTAAGAATGTAGCGGAAGAATCCGCTCCGACCGAAGACGACCAATTCGTAAAAGCAACCGAAGGTTTTATCAGCTCTTCTACGTATCAAGTTGTTGTGTCTTCTCTGGATGGGAACGAAAGCGAGGCATTGGATCTAGCCAAAAAAAGGGCCTTAAATCTTTTTATAGCGGAGAAGGGAGACTCATTCCGTCCAACCGACAGAAAATTCCTGAAAGAACTTGTAGATTCCAAGGGCAAATTCGTAAAAGTTTCCAAGCCGATCAATGGAAAGACATATTATCTATTTCATGTATCTCAACCGGATCTCAAGATCGAAATCAAGAAATGATAGGACCTTATTCGTAGGAACTCCTACAAAGGGATCTTAAAACAAATCCAAATAAAAAAAGCGGCTTTCGACCGCTTTTTCTTTCTAAACAAAATACATTCGATTATTGTATAATTTCTTTTTGTAATATCTTTCCGGGGATGCAGATATTCCTGTTATAGTCGCAGTAGAAAATTTTTGCATGGATTTCCAGCTCACCTTTTCCTTCTAATTTCAATTGCATAGGTTCCACAGATTCGAAATATTCTTTTTTTCGGGTAGAAGTTTTACCTTTCAGTTTTAGCTCCGCAGAAACCACTTTTAATCCAGATCCAGGATTGAGTAAGATTCGATGTGGAGCTTCTTTTTGGATCCCGAAATTTTCAGGATAGGCGACTTTCAAAAGATAAACGGAAGGAGAGGTTTTTTCTATCTTGAACTTGATCGGGTTTTCCTCCTCTGCCGAGAGCCCAGAGATCAAAAAAATAGAAATAATTGCGAGAAATATAAAACGTTTCATACCTAAATTAGACCCTTATCGTTTCAGAATGTTTTGTCAAGCCGCCTGAAAAAAATCCATTAACCTTTAAAGTTCTGGAATTGAACGTCGAAAGGAAGATCCGCAGATTTCAAGAGTTTCATAATCTCCTGAAGATCATCCTTCTTCTTTCCTTGGATCCTAACACAATTCCCCATGATGGTAGGGATCACTTTCAGTTTAGAATCTTTTACGATCTTAGTGATCTCTTTAGTCTGTTCTTTTTCGAGACCGTTACGTATTTTCACTTTCATTCGGACGGTATTGCCTGTAGCAGGTTCCAATTTGGATTTAAAATCGAAAGACTTAAGACCGAGCCCTCTTTTTGCCATCTTGTTGATCAGTACATCGATCACACTTTCCAACTTTGCTTCATTGTCTGATATTAGGATCAGATTTTCCTCTTCTAGTTTGATCTCGGACTTGGATCCTTTAAAGTCGAATCTGTTCTTGATCTCGGCGATCGCTTGGGTAACCGCGTTTTGTAATTCAGGTTTATCTATTTCGGAAACAACATCGAATGATGGATCGCTCATTTTATTTTCCTCCGTTCAAACTGGAACTTGCCTTTTCTAATGCGGATCGAACCGCTTCTTCTACTTTGGAAACTTCCTTTCCTCCGCCTTGGGCCATGTCCGGTTTTCCGCCGCCCTTTCCGCCTAAAATTTCACAGGCGATTTTTACAAGCTCTCCACAGTGGATCTTTCCTACCAATGAAGAAGAACAGGTTATTACTATACTTGCATCTTCGGTATTTTTACTTGCGAGAATCGCTACTATTTCTTTTTCTCTGACTTTGATATTATCAGAAAGTCCTTTTAAAGCCTTTGCATCCTTGGACTCGAAGATAGCAGAAACAATTTTAGTAGATCCAATCACTTTAGAATTTTCGAATACTTTTGCGATGACTTCCGGATTGTTCTCGAAATCCCTGGATTCTCTATTCTTCTTTTCTTTTAAGAACTTGGATTGGGTTTCTTCCAATTCAATGGATAATTTTTCGGAAAGATCCCTGAGAGAAACTACTGCATCCGCACCCTTGGATTCAAACAAGGATCTGATCTCATCCGGCCCTGGGATTATAGTTTTGATAGAAAGTGAACTACCCTCTGCCCCTAACTCGTCCTTGATCTTAAGATTTAGATTTTGAACCGCTTCCGTTAATTCTGCAAATCTGTTTTGGAAGGTCTCTACAACCAGCGGGCCTGCAACTGCTTCTATCCTTCTATTTCCGGCGCCAGGGCTGGATTCTTTTTTAATGAAGAAGTATCCGATATCTCCCGTATTTCCTACGTGGGTCCCTCCACAGAACTCCAAGGAACGATCTCCCATCTGAAGAACTCTTACACTGTCTCCGTATTTTTCGTCGAAGGCGGCAACCGCTCCGGTTTTTTTAGCCTCTTCTATCGGCAGCACCTTGGTATCCACAGGAATATGGCGAACAATACTTTCGTTCACCCAGGATTCTATATTACGAATTTCTTCCGAACTTAAAGGGCTCGGATGAGAGAAGTCGAAACGCAGATATTCAGGAGAAACAATGGATCCTTTCTGGAGCACATGATTTCCTAAAAGATTCCTGAGCGCACCGTTCAATAAGTGAGTTCCGGAGTGATGGAATTTCAGTCTTTCTCTTCTTTCCTTCTCCACTTCCAATCTGGCTTTGTCTCCAGAGGAGAAACTTCCGGAGAGAACGGTTCCTATATGAAGAATGATATCATTCTCTTTTTGGGTATCTAAAACCTTAAATACGGATTGTCCTTTTCGAATGAATCCAATATCTCCTACTTGTCCCCCTCCTTCCGGATAGAATGGACTGGAAGAGAAAACCAATACCCCTGACTCTCCTTCTTTAAGCTCGGAAACTTGTTTATTATCGGAGAATATAAATTTAAGATCCGACTCGGCTTCTAAAACATCGTAGCCTAAAAATTGGGTCTTATCCGTTTTGATCCCTGTGAATAAGGAAACCTTGTTCGCTTTCCAGGTCTCTCGGGAAGATTGCCTATCCTTCTCCAGTTCTTCTTCGAAACCTTTTCTGTCGAAAGAAAGTCCGTGTTCAGCTACGATCTCTTCCGTCATCTCCGCAGGAAATCCGTACGTTCCGTATAACAGAAAGCTGTCCTTTCCGGAGAATGTACTGGAACCTTCGGATTTTGTTTTGGAAACCAGGACTTCTATCTTTTCCAGACCGATCTCTAAGGTTTTGAGGAATAATTCTTCTTCTGCGAGAAGTGTTCTTTCTACCGAGGAAATATGTTTTTCTAACTCAGGATATCTTTCTTTATAAATATCACATACGGATTTTACCAATTTGTACAAGAAAGGCTCTTTTAGGTCCAGTTTTCTTGCAAATAGAACCGCTCTTCTGATCAAGCGACGGATAACGTATCCTCTTCCGGTTCTGTCCGGATAGATCCCATCGGACACAGTGAATAGTACGGAACGAATATGGTCCGTAATCACTCTAAAAGGAACTTTGGTGGATTCGTTATAAGTTTTTCCGGAGATTTTTTCTACTTCTTGGATAATTCTTCTTAGTTCGTCCGTATCGTAAACTGAATCCACACCTTGCAGAAGTAGAGCCACTCTTTCTAATCCGGAACCTGTATCGATCCCGGTTTGTTTGAGCGGATGAAGATTTCCTTCCGTATCTTGGTTGAATTGGTTGAATACTATATTCCAAAATTCTAAAAAACGATCGCAATCGCAGCCAGGTTTACATTCGTATTTGACTCCGCAATCCGGAAGAGCCTTTTCCGGTCCTCTATCCAAGTATAACTCAGAACAAGGTCCGCAAGCACCGCTGTCTCCCGCAGGTCCCCAGAAATTATCTTTTTTGCCTAAACGAGTGATCCTTTCCTTAGGAATACCTTTGGAGAGCCAGATCTTCTCCGCTTCATCATCATTTTCGAATACTGTGATCCAAATCTTTTCTTTAGGAAATCCAAGATGGTTTACGGAACAATCCAGAGCGTATTCGATCGCTTCTTCCTTAAAATAATCTCCGAAGCTGAAATTCCCCAACATTTCGAAGAATGTGCAGTGCCTTTCCGTTTTACCTACATTCTCCAGATCGGTGGTTCGAAGACATTTTTGAGCGGAGGTTGCTCTAGTATAAGGAAGTTCTACCGCACCTGTGAATAAAGGTTTGAACTGCACCATTCCGGCAGTGGTGAATAGAAGTGTAGGATCTCCCGCAGGTAATAGAGAAGAAGAAGGAACTACCGTGTGGCCCTTCTCCTTAAAATAATCCAAAAAGATTTTGCGGACTTCGGAAACTTTTTTAAAATTCATGTAACCCCTAAAAACAGAAAATGCCCGAGGTCTTGTTGGCAAGAACTTCAGGCATTCCCAAAAAAAGATCTAAAAAGCGTAAATTAACGTTTAGAGAACTGAGTTCCTCTACGTGCTTTGTGTAGACCGTATTTCTTGCGCTCCACCATACGTGGGTCACGAGTCAGAAGGCCTTCTTTTTTAACAGTCGGTCTGAACTCGGGATTATAACGGCAGATCACTCTTGCAAGTGCGTGACGGATCGCTCCGACTTGCCCGATGATCCCTCCTCCGGAAACGTTTACCTTAAGATCGAACTTTTCGGAAACATTCATCAGAGTTAAAGCAGTTAATGCTTCTTTAATATTAGAGCGGCTGTTTTGAAGATAGTCTTTGTAATCCTTATCATTGATTACAATTTTGCCGGAACCTTCTTTTAATTTTACACGGGCGATCGCGTTCTTGCGACGACCTACTGCCCAGATTTCCTTGGCGGTTGCCATATTCTAATATCTCCTAGAGTTCCAGTTTGATCGGCTTTTGGGCGCCGAGATTATGCTCGGTTCCTGGGAAAATCCTAAAATGAGTTAACATTTCAGCACCGAGTTTGCTTTTTGGAAGCATACCTTTTACTGCTTCATACAGGATTTTTTCAGGTTGTTTCACTCTCATGTTTTGGAGAGTAGTAGCAGTCATACCACCCGGATAACGAGAGTGATGGAAATATTCTTTTTGAGTCTCTTTATTTCCAGTCACAGCTACCTTAGCAGCATTGATAACGACGATATTATCCCCACAATCTACGTGGGGAGTAAAAGTAGGTTTATGTTTACCGCGGAGTCTGTGTGCAATTTCCGAAGCGAGACGACCTAAGGTTTTGCCTTCAGCGTCGACTACGTACCAAGCTTTATTAGCTTGTTCCTTTTTTAAGGAAGGAGTTCTATGCGGTTTAGATACGATTGGCATGGGTATGTCCTGTATTGGCCAATTTCGCGTACCGGCCTAAGGGGTCAAGGAAATACGGACAAAATTACTAAAAACCAAGGCTAAAACTTGCTTCTGCGCCCCAGCCCACTTTGCCAGCAGACCAGTCCGGTCTAGGTACAACTGTCCAAGCTACAGGATTGGGAGAAGCCCCCTGCTCCCAAGATTTTCCGAGGAAATATGTCCGGACCAATTGGGCCAGATACACTCCTCCCAGCACATACACGGAAGTATTATAAGCTTGGACGGAACTTTCGTAATCTGCCCTCGCGCTCGGGACTACGGTTAGAAGGTAGAAGTTCGCAATTCCACCTCCGTAGATCAATGCCCCCGTACTGCTACTCTTGGAAACTGCGTCGTCGTATTTACTCTTTGCTGATTCTGCTTCGGATCTGGAATATCCTGCGTATGCCAAGCTACCGAGGAAGGCCCCGCCCGTAATCTTAGCTTCCAATTTATTGTCAGTATACCATTGTCCCCAACCAGGCAGAATCGCAGAACGCCAGACTGCGCTCCATCTACTCCTGCTCGGTTCGTTGGAAGTGGGAGGTGGAATGACCTGGACAGGCTCCTCAACTACTTGAGGGTTTTCCTGGACTTTCTTCTCTTCTTCCTTACGGATGCGGTTCTCTTCTTCTCTTGTGATATCTTTATAAATAATCTTTAATATATCTCTTTTGTTAATGGTCTGTTTGCCCGAGTCGGATTGAACAGTGATCGTCTTCTCGTTTTGGCCTACTACATTACCGATTACCTTGCCTCCCTTGCGAAGAAGAATGGTCTGATCGGCAAATAATAGGCTTGGAGTTAGTACCATTGCCAATAGGAAAAAAATTATAGAACGAGCTTTAAGGTTTGGACGCATCTTGGCAGAAGGAAAAACTTTCTGACAATTTAGTCAAGTGGGAATGAGAAATTCCTTGAACTTTGTATAGCCCTTTAAGGAGTGTTATATTATGCGAAGTCGCTCATTTTTCCTAATAGTCTTTTTATATTCTTCCCTTTATTACAATTGTTTGGGTGGAAAAACCTGTTCCGACGAGGATAAAAGTTGTAGTACCCAAGCCTTACTTACCTCTGCGTTCTCCGTTCCAGAAGGGATCTATGTCTATTCTACGAACGCGAAGTACCAAGGTAATCTTGCTGCTTACGGATCCACTCTGGAAATAAGCGGGCAAAATATATGCAGAGGAGAAAAATTATTTTCCTCTCTTGTAAATCAATTTTGTCCGGATGTATGGGCGCTTATATCGACCGTGTCAGTAGCTCTATATAATTATAACACATCCTATTCTGTTCCGGCCGGCCTCCCTGTTTACGGACCGACAGGAGGTATACTTGCCTCCAACTGGGATAATTTTGTCGTTAATGGCGGTACCCAGTTACTCCAATCCTTGGCAAGTGCAGGTTTAGGAACCGAAGATTTTTGGAGCTATTCCGCCCAAGGCGGGGGACTTGCAGGAAACGATTGTAGCCAAGGTACGGATAAGACTTCGGAATTTTTCGGGGCAATTGGGTCCGCAACGACTACGAATACTGATTGGCTAAGTCAAAACGGAGAGACTACAGTCTCATGCGATACAAGTCATCGAGTACTTTGTATTTGTTTCACGCCGGATAGCAGTTCTCAACAAGCTCAGTAAATTATTTCTTGCAAAAGCCACCCATTCGGTCTTTAATCGTGCGGTGAAATTTCTTGCCTGGTTATCTTTCTTCGTGCTTTTTTTCTCAAGCTCCTGCATGAGTGATAAAACCTGTTCCTCAGAGGACAAAAGTTGCAGCTTTAATGAAATTTTGTATTCTTATATCTCCGTTCCCCCGGGAATCTATCTCTATTCTACCCAAAAGTCCTACCAAGGGAACTTAGCCGCGTATGGGCCAGATCTGCAGATAAGCCTCATGAATATCTGTGCGGAAGCGAGGCTTTTCGCTCAGACCATTTCTAATTGCGGGAATACTCTCCCTATGACTGCAAGTCCGACTAGTTCAGCAAACACTTATACCACCGATTTTTCTTTGGATGGGACTTTACCGGTAAGAGGAGCTCGAGGAGAATTAATTTTTAGCACATGGGATCAGGTTTTCGCTTCTACTCCTACATTGTCTATGAGCCAAGCGGGAGTTACGACTGAAAAATTTTGGACTTTTGCCACCACTGGATGGGCATATTCTTCCAGTTCCTGCTTGAATGGTACTCTGATGGATAACGGAAATCTAGGAGTTACAGGAGATCCAAATGATATAAATTTAAGTTGGGGTTCCTTCGTAAATGAAACCTGTGACCAATATCGAAAGGTTTTATGCATCTGTTATTGAAGACTTTTTTTTCGTCTTAAGTTTTAGAGAATCGTTTACTTTCGGGAATTTTTATATGAACAAAACATTTTACCTTTTTAGCTTCTTACTTTTATTTTCCAATGCTTGTATGTCTTCCGATGTCTGTTCGGATACGGACAAAGTATGCAATACGAAAGAACAATTATTTTCTATCTTTTCCACTCCAAAGGGGATCTATTTGTATTCCACCCAAAGTTATCAAGGCGATCTGGCAAAATACGGATCCAGTTTGGAAGATAGCCTCCATAATATCTGCACCAGCAATAAATTATTCTCTGCGATCACCGATTTTAGTTGTTCTAATGTTCTTCCGGTAGTTTCTACCTCCACACGTCCTCTTTACAATTTTGCAACGGATTATGGCTTACCTAATAGTACGGATTATCCAGTGAGAGGACCAAAGGGAGATATCATTGCCAATTCTTGGACGAATATGTTTCCCGGGCTACTGATCAGCTTGGAACAGGCGGGAGTGGTATCCCAAGAGTTTTGGACTTTCGCAGGTTCGGGGGGAGTTTATAATTCTGCGGACAATTGTATTAACGGAACCAATACTGGTGCCGCAGGTGCCACTGGAGACCCTTTAGACAGCAGTAACGCTTGGTTGCAGGCGGGTGCGCCTGCGTGTAGTGAGTCGCATCCGATAGTTTGCCTTTGTTATAGAAACTAAGTTAAGTCTCAAGAATTCAGGCTTAAAAAGGATTTCGGGCCTGAAATCGATTTATAATTTCTTGCCTATGGATTAACACAATATTACCCTTGGTTGGATGACTCTTCGCATTCTTCCTGTTTTATTCTTTTGTGTACTATCTAACGCTTGTCTCTCCGATAAAACGTGTTCGGATGAGGACAGGACCTGCAGTCCTAAGGCAACTTTACTGAGTCTCCTAATTTCCGCTCCTGACGGAATTTATGTATACGCTACGAATACAAGCTACAACGGAAATTTATCCGTTTTGGGAGCAGGCAACTTGGATTCTAGTTTGAATTTTATATGCGGCCAGCAACGGATTTTTTCAAACATCATAGATACAAAGTGCTCTAAATATGCTCCTTTAGTTTCTACTTCTCTTGTTGCCGCATCGTCACTTAACGCATTCTATTCGGATCTCCCTACTACTGGAGTTCCGATCCGTGGTCCATTCGGAACACAGATTGCCTTAGATTATGCCAACCTTTTTACAGTGGATCTAGAATATACTCTGTCAGCAGGTGGGCTAGGGGGCCTAACCTTTTGGAGTTTCGGAGATGGGAACGGTAATGCTGCTGCAGATACCTGTTCTAACGGAGAAGATGACGGCAGCTTATCTACCCTGGGTGCCACCGGAAATACCGCTTTAAAGAATCAAGCAAGCTGGTTTGCCACTGACATTCGAGGTTGCGCGGAATTACATAAAGTACTTTGTCTTTGTTACGTCCCTTCCTCCGGCGGCGGTTGATCTATTAGAACAATATTCTGAATTTTTAATATAATCGAAAGGATCCTCTGATAAGGAAAAATGTTATGATATACCGTATTATTCTGATCTTGTTTTTCACGTTTTTAGCCCAGAATTGTATGGATACAAAAACTTGTTCGGACCAAGATCGATCCTGTAGTCCTACGGCAAGCTTGCTGAGTTTTTTCTCCGCACCGTCAGGGATCTATGTATATTCCTCCACTGTAGCCTATGGCGGGAACTTATCCATTTTAGGTACAGGCAACTTAGACCCTAGCTTACAGACTATTTGCAAGCAAGAACGAACTTTTGCTTCTATCTTAGATACTGGATGTCAAAGCGTAGCTCCCTTAGTATCTACACTTGCAGTATCTGCTAATAATTTAACCTCTTTCTATTCTGATATTCCGACTAACTCACCAATGAGAGGAGGACCTACAGGCACGATCCTCGCAGACGATCTGGCTTCTTTTTTCTCCCTGGATCTACATGTGACTTTAGAAGCCGGAGGTTTGGGCAGCACTAATTTCTGGACCTATGGAGATGGAACCGGTAATTACGCTTCAGGTGTTACCTGTAATGACGGGGACGACAATACCTCATCCAACACTGGATACGTAGGAAGTCCTCTTCTTTCTGCAGCAGGTACCTGGAATAGTGTACAGGCCGAAACCTGTGACAACGCTTTCAGGATACTTTGTATCTGTTATAGACCGTCAAGTTAGATCAGCTGATTGAATTAGAAAGAATATCTTAAATTTATAATAGAACGGAGTGGTCACCCACTCCGCATTTCAATCTTATTTACAATCTTTCTTTAAAGTAGATTTAATCGTAATTTCTACATCCGGCCAGAGAACAGACTTACCGTCCTTGCCCTTATGTAGATCGTTACAAACTGCGTTCAACGCAGTTAATGCTTTGCCTGCATTCCAATTGTTTACATCCAAAGAACCCTTTGCTTCTAAAACTTCTCCAGTTAAAGTGAATTGTAATGGAACATCCTTACTCACACCGTTCCAAGTAAGTTTTACTACTCCAGTTCCGGATTTTCCATCCGCTTCCAGTTTTGCAGAAGATACGGAACCTTCTATCTTTCCGTTCTTTTTCAGATTTCCGAAAAATGCTCCTTTGATCTTAGGATCTCTTTCCGGATTTCCACTATCCAGGTCTAAAGCGTCTATAGAGAATTTTAAGCCTTTTAATGCATCCGGAACCGTGGCCCCTGATTTAACTCCAGTAATATTTACTTTAGTAAACTTACCACCCACTCCAGTTTTCTCGGTGAATTTAAATGCTTTCCACTCCAGACCAGTTACTTCTGGGTTCACGGAATATTTACAAGAAGTCTCTGCAGATAACGAATTGAATTGCCAACTTGCTCCAAGGAAGAATACTGAAAAAATCAGTGTGGCGAGATAAAAAGAATTTATACGTGATTTCATAGCCTTATACTAGGGTTGAAATAAAACAAAGTCAAGATTTTTAGATATTGGAAAACACTTGAACGAAGAAGAACTCATCTCCTCCTTATATCCTCCCGGCAAAGAACAGGAAAACGACTGTTATTCGGACAAAGAAGGAAACTTGATCACTACAGACACGATAGTCGAAGGAACTCATTTCCGATTGGACTGGAGTCGTCCCGAAGACTTGGCAAACAAGTTGATAGAAGTTAACGTATCGGATATAGCAGCGGCTAACGGAACTCCTCAAAAAGCGTTTTTCAATTTCGGACTTTCTCCTTCCTGCAATCGAAAAGAGTTCCTAGAACCGTTTATCGATTCATTCAAAAAGGCATTAACCTCTTACAAGATAGAACTTTGCGGCGGCGACACTTATAGGACACAAGAGTTAAACTTAACTTTAACTCTATTAGGAAAATCAGATTCTCCTGTAGACAGAAAGGGCGGAAAGCATGGAGATAATGTGTACTTGAGCGGTCATATAGGCGCTTCTCTTCTAGGTTATAAAATATTAGAAGGTGCCCATATTTCCCTTTCCTCGGAAGTCAAAAAGATCGCCTTGGATAGGCATTTAAGGCCTAAATCAAGGTTGAACTTAAGTCGTTCTTTATATTCAAAAATTAGAATACATGCGGGAATGGATCTGACCGATGGACTCAAACAGGACGTATTCAAATTGGCCAAATCCTCTGGTGTCAAGATCGAATTGGACTTAGATGAACTTCCCTTCGAAAATGGAGTAAAAGAAGCCATCGGGATCGAAGGTGTTTTAACTTCTGGAGAAGAATTAGAACTTCTATTTTTATCTCCGGACGAATTGCCTTCTTTTTGGGAAGGGATCTCTATCCGAAAGATAGGTTCAGTCTTCGATTTGGAAAAAGGCGAATCCCCTCAGGTCATATATTCTTACGAAGGAAAACCTTACTCTCCTAAAGAATCCGGATTTAGACATTTTTAATCAAATTCTACTTGTGCTTAGGATAGATACGATCATTCTTCCCGATCGATGAGAAACGGTCTATTATCTTGGATTTTACCGAAGTCCCCCAAACCATTACTTCCCGAGTCGGAAGTCCGCTCCCTTTATCCAAAGTTTCGCTGGAGAATTTTAGAAGCCACATTTTTAGGATACTCAGTCTTTTATACTGTACGTAACAATTTTCCTGTAGTTTCCAAGGAAATAGGGCAAGCTCTCTCCTATTCCCAAGAACAGATCGGAAATATTTTGGCAATCACTGCAATCTCTTACGGGATTGGAAAATTCCTAATGGGTGCTCTGTCGGACAGAAGTAATCCTAAGGTCTTTATGCCGTTAGGCCTAGTTCTAACAGGAATTTGTAATGTATGTTTCGGAGCTTCTTCCGATTACCAAACACATCTAATTTTATGGGGACTGAACGGTTTATTCCAAGGAATGGGCTGGCCACCTTGTGGAAGATCCTTGGGCCATTGGTTTTCTGTTAAAGAAAGGGGAGCAAAATTCGCAATCTGGAATATCGCACATAATGTGGGAGGCGGACTTGTAGGAGTGATCGCGGCTTATAGCGCCTCTTGGTTCGGATGGAGAAACGCATTTTATATCCCTGCAGCAATCTCATTTTTAACAGCGATTTATTTGTATTTCAGATTATTGGACACTCCTCAATCTGTCGGACTTCCTTCCATTGAAGAATATACCGGAACAGAAACGGATCCTTCCAAAGTTTCCGAATCGGAAAGAGAACTTAGTTTTAAGGAAATTTTTATAGATCTAGTACTTTTAAATAAGTATATCTGGGTTTTTGCCTTAGCGAATTTTTTCGTATACATAGTCAGATACAGCCTCACCGATTGGGGACCTTCTTATCTAAAATTTGCGAAAGGAGCAAGTTTGGAAAAAGGAGGGATCAGTACTCTTATCTATGAATTTGCAGGAATAGGCTCCACATTACTTGTGGGTTGGTATTCCGACAAAGTGGGAGGAAAAAGAGGTTTAGTCAGCTTGGTCTGTATGGTCCCGATATTATTCGCGTTATTCGGAATACTACTTCTTCCTCCAGGATATTTATGGGCGGACCTCACACTTTTCGGAGTGGTAGGATTTTTTATCTATCCTCCTGTAATGTTACTAGGAGTAGCAGGACTGGACTTTACTTCAAAAAAAGCGGTTGGGACGGCGGCTGGATTTATAGGATTATTCGGTTATTTAGGAAGGACAGCACTTTCTAAAGGTTTAGGATGGATGAGTTCCTTCTCCTGGTTTCGCTGGGAATATTCTATATCTATAATATTCGTTTCAGCGATCCTGGCCATAATCCTACTTGCTTTCACTTGGAACTGGAAACCTAAACATTAAGAGACGAAAATGAAAAACAGGATCGGTTTCATAGACTTTTTAAGAGGATTTGCATTATTAGGAATACTTGTAGTCAATCTCCCCTATTTTTCTAAACCTATGTATCTCGTTGCTTCCTTGGGAGAAAATTCTACTCTTTTGGATTCCATAGGTTCATGGATTGTAGCGTTCTTCTTCGAATCCAAGTTTTATGTATTATTCTCCTTTTTATTCGGTTATGGATTTTTCATCCAATTGGAGAATAATCCGGAAACAAATTCTAAATCCAGATATTTCAGAAGAATACTAGGTTTAGGAATATTAGGACTTCTGCATGGAGTTTTCCTGTTCATTGGAGATATTCTTCTTTCTTACGCTATTTTAGGGGCATTGCTCTGGTTTTTAAGGAACAAATCCTCTTCCTGGCTATTGAAATTCTCTCTATCCTGTTTGGTGATTGCAGTATTTTGCAGAATAGGAATGAGTTTTGCAGAAGGAGAATTCAGATCCCAATTAGAAGTAAATCTTCCCCGCCTATTACAAGAGAGTCGAAAAGCATATTTAGGCGGGTTCTGGGAAAGCACAGTGCAGAGGACAAAGGATACCATTCTTTCCATTCCTTTTTTGGTATTTTACCAATGGCCTTCGGTTCTCTCCATGTTCGCATTGGGTTTTTATGCGGCCAAAAATTCCATCTTTACTGATTGGGAGAATACAAAGCCCGAACTCAAAAAACTTTTTCCTTGGGCGTTAATATTCGGTATTATAGGGAATTTCGTTTACACATTACATTCCCGGCATATTCTTCCGGAGAACCAAGGTGTATTTTTAAAGATCTTATTTGCGATCTCGGATACCTTCAGCGCACCTGCACTCACATTCTGCTACGTGTATTTACTCGGAAATTATTATAACTCCGAGAGAAGTTTTGCGGACAGGGTCTGGTTCGAATCAATGGGAAAACTTTCTTTGACCTGTTATTTAGGAGAATCTTTGGTTTGCACCTGGATCTTTTGCGGTTGGGGATTAGGATATTTCGATCAAATAGGAAGTTTTATCGTTCTAATCTTGACTGTTCCCATTTGGATTTTCTGGGGAATATTTTCAATGGTTTGGAAAAGGACTTTTTCTTTAGGCCCTATGGAATGGATCTTAAGATCCTGGACCTATTGGAAGACGATCAAAATACTTTAGAGATACTTAAAGTATGATCAACTCATCCAGCGAAAGATGATCCGAGCAAAATCCGCTTTTACAGCAGGTTTACTGATATAATCATCCATACCTGCTTCTAAACATCTTTCTCTTTCGCCGGAAACGATACCAGCAGTCACTGCAATGATCGGGACCCTGTGACCGTCTTTTTCGAGAACACGGATCGCTTTGGTGGCCTCGTATCCGTTCATCTCAGGCATTTGAATATCCATGAAGATCAAGTCCGGATCAGTTTCCCTATACTTATCGACTGCCTCTCTTCCTGTCTGCGCCTCTATACATTTTGCCTTGGGAAGAATTCTTTTTACGATACTTTTTGCGAGCATCATATTCACCGAATTATCTTCTGCGATCAAGACAGTTACGGTTTTACGAATGGTAGCGGCTCCCTCTTGGTCCCTCGTAATCAAAGGAAATTCGAAAGGCTCCTTAAAGATCTGATTTCTGGCCAAGATATCGAATAATTTCTGCATATGGATCGGTTTAGAGATCACTTCCTGGACCCCGAGTTTTCTGGACTCTTCTGTAAACGAATCCCCTTCATCCGGATTTACGATCAATACGATCGGCTGATCTTCACTTCTGATCTTAAGATCCTCTCTTACTTTTCGGACGAGTTCCAAACCGTCCCCTTCCGGCATTTCGGAATCCATCAAAATGATATCGTATCTATTTCCGTCTGATAAAGTCTTCAGCATCTCTTCTCCATTTCTGAAGAAGTCAGCGGGAATATTCTGCAAAGACAACATTTCTCCGATCGAGTTTATATTCTCCTGATCTTTATCTGCAATTAAGACCTTTTTGATAGAACGTAGCCTAATCCAATCCTCTCCCACAATTTCGGAAATATTCAGTTTTAAATCGAAATAGAATGTGCTTCCTTTTCCTAATTCACTTTTGAGCTGAAGACCGCTTCCCATTATAGAAAGAAGTTTATTGGAAATAGCAAGCCCAAGGCCCGTGCCTCCAAATCTACGAGTGGTAGATACATCTCCTTGGGTAAATGCCTCGAAGATCTTATCCCTCGCATCAGGTGCGATACCTATTCCGGTATCTCTTACGGAGAATCTAAACTCCCCTTCCGTTTCTGAAATTTTTTTAAGAAGTTCTATCTTAAATTCAATCTCGCCTTCTTCCGTAAACTTTATGGAATTACTGAATAGATTTACTATGATCTGCCTTAGCCTTACACTATCCGCTTTTACAAAACGTGGCACATCCCAGGCTACATTTACTATAACTTCTAATCCTTTTTTCTGCGCCTGGAACTTGATCGTATTTACTATCTGGCTACAAAGTTCCAATAGGTTTGTCTTTTCATAA
This sequence comes from Leptospira johnsonii, assembly GCF_003112675.1. Taxonomy (NCBI): domain Bacteria; kingdom Pseudomonadati; phylum Spirochaetota; class Leptospiria; order Leptospirales; family Leptospiraceae; genus Leptospira; species Leptospira johnsonii. Next base: position 160,320 of record NZ_BFAY01000011.1, read on the forward strand.
GACAATTCCAATTTTCCAGCCTCTATTTTAGAAAAATCTAATATATCATTAATAATATCGAGCAAGGATTCAGCCGATTGGAATACGGTCATCATGTATTGGTGTTGGGTAGAATCCATGGAAGTCCGCAATAAAAGATCCGAAAATCCTATGATCCCGTTCAAAGGAGTCCTAATCTCATGGCTCATATTCGCTAAAAAATCCGACTTGGCTCTATTTGCCTGCTCTGCGGCTAGTTTTGCTTTCGTTAATTCTTCTCTTTGTTTACAACTTTCAGTGATGTCCTGGGTGAACATCATGATTCCGCCGATTGAACCATCCAGCTGATACCAAGGCCTTACTTCCCAACGAAGATATTGGTCGTCATCCCAACCCTCGGGCCTCCATACATCTTCATCATTCTTCAGCACTTCTCCTGATAAACATCGGCTATGGATTTCCTTCCATTCCTGGGAAATATTAGGAAATACTTCGTAATGTGAGAGCCCTATGATATTTCTCCCGGACAAATGATATTCAGTTAACCATCTTTCACTAACGGCGATGTATTTGATCTCTGCATCGAACATAGCGACCGCAGCAGGAGCATGTTCAACGAATGCGGAAAGTCTGGATTTTTCTCGGAACAATTCCAGTTCCGCTTTTTTTCTTTTATCTATATCATAAAATGCACCGTAGATCCGTGTACATTCTCCATTTTCGAACTCCGCACTTCCTACTGTCCTTACCCAAAGTTCGTTCCCCTTATCTGTGATCATCTGGATCTCGAGATCGTAAGGTTCTCCTTGTTTCGTAAGCTTATCTACCGCTTCTAAAATTTTTTCCTTATACTCTCCTTCTTTAACAAATTTCAATACTCCTCTTGTATCTGGATCGAAATCGAAAGGAACTTCGAACATTTCTTTTGTGACCGCGGACCAGGTTTCCGTATTGTTCTTCAGATCCAGGTCCCAGGCGCCTATTCTTACAAGCTTATTGGTTTGTTCTAGAATTTCCTTGGCATGACGTAATTGTTCTTCCGTCTTTTTGATCTCGTTTATGTCCATGATCTGGGCGATAAAATGGTTTGGCCTTCCGTCAGCATCCCTAACTAAGGCCACAGAAAGAAGTACCCACACAATACTCCCATCTTTCTTTACATAACGTTTTTCTAAATGATAACCGGATCTTTTTCCGTCCAAAGTCTCCGCTAATAACTGAAGATCCTTTCCTAAATCTTCGTGATATGTGATATCCCTGAAGGTTAGCTTGGATAATTCTTCCCAATCGTATCCAAGCAACTTGATTAGATTTCCGTTAACTTGGATCCATCTTCCTTTCGGATCTAGGATTGACATTCCAATGGCAGAATATTCAAAAGCACTCCTAAAGGAGCTTTCCATTCTCTTTCTTTCGCCTATATCTCTTGCTATCTCTGCAGAGCCAGTCATCTTACCAGAGGAATCGAACATAGGAGAGAGTGTGATGGACATTTCGATCCAGTGTCCGTCCTTTCCCATACGGACGGATTCGAAACGAAGGTTTTCTTTTTCTGATTTGATCTTAAGATTGATCCTAGATTCCAAAAGTTTGGATGCCTCCGGAACTAATAGATCGAATTTAGATCCTATCATTTCTGTAGAGCTATAACCGAAAATTTTTTCGGCTCCATGATTCCAGGAAGTGATCGTACCATCCAAGTCCTTCCCGATAATCGCGTCGTCGGAAGATTCTACAATCTTTGCTAGTTTTAGATTGGCAGCTTCGGCATTCTTAATCTTAGAAATATCACTAACTACAACGGAAAATCCTATGACTTTCCCTTCCCTAAAATCGGGTACGTATTTCGCCAATGAATGCACGAAATGTTGTCCGTCAGGAGTTGGGATCTTTCTCTCAAATAATTGAGTTTCTCCTTTTAAAACTTTTTGCACATAAGGATAATTTAATGCGAATAGTTCCTCCCCAAGCACGGCTTTCATATGCATGCCTGATATCTTTTTAGCTTCTATTCCGAACCATCTTTGATATGCATCATTTGCTAACCTATTAATCAGGTTAGAGTCCCAATAACCGATCATATCCGGTAAAGCATTGATTAGAGATAGAAAATCTAATTCTCTTTTCAGAGAATGGATCTCCGATTCTTGGACGATCTTGATCCCCCCTATACAAATTTGATCGCCTGACGAATTTTTTAAAATTTTAAGTTTGGTATCCGTCTCTAACTCAGAACCGGAGAAGGTTTTGTAACGTATAGGAAGAACTTTCGTTTCTTCTATTTTCTTTATTTGAGAATCTATTGATTCATGATCTTTTTTTAAAAATAGATCTTTCCAACGAATAGAAGAGAGATCCTTATCCGATCCGGAAAATCCAAGAACTGATCTGAATTTTGGATTGATCCAAAATCGATCTCGATCCTTAAGATCCAATACCCAGATCCCATCCAGCCCTTCAGTTTGAATGAACTGGAAAACTTCCCAATCGTTTTGTATCCAGTGATAGATTAACTTTTCTAGGGATTCTTGCATTTTTGTATAAGAGTATGAGACGAAAATAAAGGGCTTTTAGATTAGTCAAAAAAGCATAGGAGTCAATGAAAATAGAAATGAAGAGCTTTGAAATTCTGCGTCTTTTGCTTGCAGATTAAATTGAAAAGTATTCTATATAAAATTCTTTTCAATTTAAAAGGTCCAGAAATGCAAAAAGAATATTGGCTTCTTCCGATCGGAGCGTTAGCTCTATTGACTTTTTTCGTCTTATTGCAGATCCCTATCCGCCGTTTTTACGCAGGTTTTATAGGAAAGGTAATCCCGGACGATTTTAAATTCGGAGAGTCCAAAAATGTTCCTCAATGGGTATCCATTGCAAATCGGAACTATATGAACTTATTAGAAATGCCTCTATTGTTCTATCTGATCTGCTTAATACAATACCTAACGAGCTCTAACGATCCGTTAAATTTTCAACTGTCATGGATCTATGTGGGACTTAGGATATTGCACAGCCTGATCCATCTCACCTATAACAACGTTATACATAGGTTGGCGATCTTTGCGGCGAGTAATTTGATCTTGTTCGGGATTTGGGTGAACTATTTCAGAAAATTTTTAGGAATTATTTTTTAGGGATAAAAATTTCCTTAGATAAGGCCCTATCCAAGGTCTTTAGCCCCATAAATCGTCCCAATCTTTCGTATTCTCCGCCCGGAGAATAAAAAGGCATCAGGAATATAAAGAAAACCTGATAATAGTAATCGTATTTTTCGCTTAAGTCTACCGAACCTAAAAGTTCACCCTTAGAATTATAAAAGTCTGTGCTCATTGCAAAGGAGCCTTCTTCCCTGTATGGACGAAAACCCCAACCTTTGGAAAATGCGTAATCCATTCCCCTATCTTCAGCTTGGGATTCCACGATCTTTATTTGGACTTTCAGATCTCCGTCGGAAGAAGTCACCACCTCTCGAAACAATCCGGAATCCTCATACGCCGAAGTCAGCAGATCTGTCCAGATTTCTTCTCGACTTTTCTGCTCTTCTTCGTCCAGATTATAAGCGTGATCGTCCTTCTCTGGGATATAGATCACTTTAATGGAAACTTTTTTATAATGTTTTAATACTTTTCCCTCGTTTAAAGTAGAAGGAGAAGAAAGTTCCGATCTGGAAACTAGGATACAATTTGCAAATAAAGCGAATATAGTGAGAAGGCAGAAAGTATATATTCGAAAAGAAGAATACATGGAATGGCGTTCGATAAAATAAAAGATTATTTTTCTTTTTGCAATAATTCCAAATGTTCCCTGGAAAGCAACCATAACGTGGAGCCAGGATCGATTGCCACTCCGGAAACTCCTTTATTCTGTAGTCCTAAGGCCCATAATTCTTTTGCTGTGATCGGAACAAGTGCGGCGTCTTTCTTAAAATAGCGGAATGATTCGGACGGATGGGAGAATGCGGGTAAGAATACCCTGCCATGCTCGTCGCTTACATATAATAATACGATAGGTTCCGGTCCTTTTTTAGGAAGAGTCTTCTTCTTTTTTTTAGCGGCAACTTTCTTTTTAGGTTTCGCCTTTTTAGGGACAGCCTCCTCACCAGCATGCGGGATGAGAAAGTAAGCTTTGGTAAGTTCAGCGGAAAGTTTTTCTAAATTCTTTTCGGAACGGTTCTTAGAATAAAGATAAATAGCCTCTCTGAACTTTGCGTTTTCTCCATCAAACTTGGGAATGGGCTCAAAATATTCTTTAATGGATGATAGAACTTTCTTAATGTTATACATCTTACTTTCGTAATTCTGCGGATTTGTTTGCAAACTTTAAATGATTCAAATCCTTAGGTTGGAGAAAATACCATCCCACTAACACTGCAACCAAAGAAACTGCAGAAACGAATATTACCCCGTAACTCGCTTTAGGAGAATCTAATTTAGAAATTTCTCCTTCTTCAGAGCTCATGTAAGCAAGTATTCCTACTTTTACATAATAATATAGCGCTAGTGCGGAGTTTGCAATCCCTCCGATGAGCAACCATCTTGATATCTGATCCGTTCCTTCTGCGATCTTCTGGAATAAGAATAACTTTGCCCAGAAACCGCCTAAAGGAGGAATTCCAGCCAAGGATAAGAAGAAAATGAATAATGCAAAACTTGTCCATGGCCTGGACTTTGCAAGTCCACCAATGGATTCATACGTTACGTGACGATTCCCCTCTTCCAAGAAAGAAAGGACTGCAAATGCTCCCAAACTCATGAAAGAATATACGATCAGATAGAATAAGACTTCTTCTTTTCCGCCTAAGGATATCCCGGCAACAACATAGCCTGCATGAGCGATTGAAGAATATGCCAAAACTCTTTTTAAACTGGTCTGCTTTAAAGCCACGAAGTTTCCGTACGTCATCGACATCAGAGCTAAAATTCCCATCACCCAGGTCCACTCTCCACCGGCAACGGAAATAGGAAATTTAGAAAAGACAACTAATAACAATCCCATCGAAGCGGACTTGGAAGCAGTCGCCATAAATCCAGTAACCGGCGTCAGGGCTCCTTCATAAGCATCAGGTGTCCAAGAATGATATGGGAATAACGCGATCTTAAATGATATCCCGGTTAGTAAAAGTAATAGTCCTATCTTCGTAAAATTGGAATCAAATCCCGAACTCACCAAAGGTTTTAAAGAGTCTTGTAAATGAGTCGTGCCTGATCCTCCGAACAAGAATGCCATTCCGAATAAGAAAAATCCGGTAGAAAAACTTCCCAAAAGAAAATACTTTAAACTAGCTTCTAAAGAATAAACATCGCTTCTGGCCATTCCTACCAAAACATACAAGCATACTGACATCAATTCCAGTCCAACGAAAATGGTAACCGTGTCCGTTCCGGAAGTCATTAGGAACATTCCGACTACTGAAAATAGAAGAAGAGGATAGAACTCGGGAAATTCCATTTTATTTTGTTCTAATACTCTCGGAGAAGCAAGAACTGTGCAGAATGCGGCAACCAGATACAATACTCCAAACCAGAAACCTATAGTGGAGATTTCATAATGTCCTGAAAAATAAGAGCCAACTCCAGGGTTTGAATGAGAAACAAATAGAGAAAAGAATGCGGCGATCAAAACCAACCCGGAAGTGAATCTAACGATCCTAAATTCGAATCCTTGGAAAAAGAACTGCAATCCAAGTAATAAGATCCCTCCTCCGGAAAGAACCAGAATAGGAAGTATAGAAATTAGATCGTTGGAATTTGGAATTAAATTCATTCTTCCGCCTCTTGGGACACTGTCTTTTTACCCGGGATCCCCGTTCCTCGTCCGGAACTGATCCTATCCTCATAACTAGGAGGCTCTACGCCCAAGGTCCTATAATTTATAAATTTCTTTTTGGTGTTTTTCAGAGTACCTTCTTGTTCCAAAAAGGCTCTCTCTTGCAGAGCTTGCTTGGAAGTGAGGTTCAACACTACTCTTGCACTAGGTTTCAAATATTCGAGTAGAATGTTTGGAAAAACCCCTGTTAATATTATAATTCCTGCAACTACCGAGACTATAAACTTCTCCCGTACATTTAAAGGAGACAAACCGGAAGATAGCGAATTCGGCTCACCGAATAGCAAATTCCTTGCAAAATATAACATATACCCTGCAGCAAAGATTACCGCAGATCCTGCTAGGAATCCGTAAAGAAGGCTATATTTGAAAGTTCCGATAAGAACCAAAAATTCTCCTACGAATCCGTTTGTCCCGGGGAGCCCAGCGCTTGCAAACGCAGCCAGACCGATCGCTACGGCCAAGAATGGAGCAGACTTAGCAAGACCGGAATAATCCTTCAATTCATTGGTCCCTGTTCTTTCATGCAAGAATCCTAATATAAAGAAAAGAAGTCCCGAAGTGAACCCGTGATTCACCATCTGGAGCATTCCACCTGCCACACCTTCTTCGGTAAGCGTTAAGATCCCTAAAATACAGAATCCCATATGGGAAAGAGAAGAGAACGCAACTAAACGTTTACTGTTTTTCTGGGTCAGAGCGACCAGCGCTCCGTAAACGATCCCGGCCACTGCGAGAGCAATGAGCAAGTTCCTGTATTCCAAAAATACTTGAGGAAAAAGAGGGATAACCACTCTCACATAAGCGAATAGTCCGATCTTCAACAGGATACCCGCTAAGTCAACGGAACCTACAGTCGGAGCTTCTTCATGAACATCAGGCATCCAAGTATGGAAAGGAAATAAAGGTACCTTGATCGCAAATGCGAAACTAAATCCTATAAATAACCAAAACTTAATATTCCCAGGAATAGAATTCAGGGAAGCCACGGCTAATTCTTCTAGATCGAATGTGTGTGTATAATGATATAAAACCAAAATGCTCGCCAGCATGAAAACGGATCCGGTAAAAGAGAATACCAGATATTTCATTGCGGCCTTGATTCTTCCTTTTTCTCCCCAGATCCCTACCATTAAGGTAAAAGGAAGGACCATCCATTCCCAGAAAACGTAAAATTGGATCAAGTTGACCGAAAGAAATACTCCGATCACACCTGTTTCTACCAAAAGAAGAAGTATAAAAAATTCTCGGACCCTATGCTTTACATTAGAAAAAGCGGATAAAGCTGAAAGAAAGAATAGTAGCGCGGACATCGTAATTAGCAATAAGGAGAATCCGTCTATCGCTATATGATAATCCAATCCTCCCGACTGTAATTGCAGAAAGTTCCAGATGCGATGTGTAGCTTGAAAGCCGCTGTCCCCTTTTAGGAATTCCAAAAACAGAGGGACGGTCATCCCTAAAACTCCGAGAGTCACGATCGAAGACCAGAGCCGTATCCATTTTTCGTTCTTAGAAAAGAATAAGAAAGGGATCCCTAAAACAGGCAAAAATAATAGAATGCTTAAATAGTATTGGGGCACTTAGATTCCCCTCCATAAGAATACGGACAAGATCAAAACAGTCCCTAAGACGATTAGGAAAGCGTAATCTACTACGGTACCCGTCTGCAATCTACGTAGTAATGAGGAGATACCTCCGGAAATTTTTCCGGTTCCGGTCAAAACCCTGTCTATCAAACGTTTCTCTATCACTTCGGATAAAAATTCGGATAAAGCGGAGATCGGCCCAATCAGAACGTTTTTGAAAATTTCATCTATGAAGTATTTGTTTGCAGGGAGAATTCTCCAGCCACTATATGCGGATTCATCTAAAGGCAACTTTTCCTTTTTGCCGAAAAAGAACCAATAGATCCCTACCCCGAGAAGGATCGCTCCTAAAGAAAGTCCGGCCAGTAGGAGTTCCAACTCATGGCTTAAATGATGAACTTCCGTAGGACCCTTTTGCTGAGAAGAATACAATAATCCTTTTGCAAAAACAGGAGAAAAATACTTCTCTAGGAAATCAATTCCGCCTCCTAAGGATTCAGGAACCAATAAATATCCGGAAAACGCAGCGCCGATTGCTAAAATAACCAGTGGCAAAGTCATGGTCCAAGGAGATTCATGAGGATGCACATGATGGGAAACCCGAGATTTACCGGTAAATGCCAAGAACGTTAGGCGGAACATATAGAATGTAGTTAAGAATGCGGTAGCAATTCCCATCCCGAAGAATACAGGATGAAAGTAGAAAGCTTTTTCCAAGATAAGATCTTTAGAGAAAAATCCGCTGAACGGAGGAGCTCCTACAATCGCCAAGGTCCCCAAAAGGAAGGTCAACCAGGTGATCTTCATCTGGGACTTGAGTCCGCCCATTCTTCTCAAATCCTGCTCGTCGGACAATCCATGGATTACGGAACCGGAGCCCAAGAAAAGAAGAGCCTTAAAAAATGCATGTGTCAATAGATGGAAAAGTCCCGCTACATAAGCGCCTGTTCCCATCGCTACGAACATATAACCGAGCTGAGAAACCGTAGAATAAGCTAAAACTTTTTTGATATCGTTTTGGTAAACGCCTATGGTCGCCGCAAAAAATGCGGTGAATGTTCCGATACAAACGATCCAAAAACCTACCTTAGGCACTAAGATAAAAATAAAATTCAATCTTGCGATCAAGAAGAGTCCTGCAGTTACCATGGTAGCCGCGTGGATCAAAGCGGAAACCGGAGTTGGTCCGGCCATCGCATCCGGCAACCAAACATGGAATGGGAATTGAGCAGACTTTCCCATTGCTCCGATAAAAAAGCAGATCGCAACAAAAGGAAGTGCGTTCAGCAAAAACTTTGCCTGTGGCAAAGATTCAGAAATTGTAATAAAGGAGACTGAACCTGCAAGCCAATAGGTCAGAGCAATTCCCCCGATCATCGCCAAGTCAGCGATCCTATTGGTAACGAAAGCCTTGATACTTGCTTGTGCGGCGTTTTCTTTATGAGTATCGAACCCGATCAGAAGATAAGAACAAAGCCCAACACCTTCCCAACCGAAAAATAGAACCACCAGGTTTTCCGCTAAAACCAAATGGAGCATGAAGAAGACGAATAGGTTCAGATAAGAAAAAAATCTACCGATCCCGGGATTTCCTTTCATGTATCCGATTGAGTAGAGATGGATCAAACTTCCGATCCCGGTAATGATCAATGCCATGAACAGAGAAAGCTGATCCACTTGGTATGCAAGATCCGCTTTAAAATTCCCGACTTCTACCCAATTGAATAGGGTAACGATCTGTGCATCCTGTCTTTCTAAAGGATGGAATTGTACATATGCGAATACGCTAGCTCCGAAGGAAACAAAAGACAATAAAGTCCCGATCGGACCAGAAAGATCCTTCCAATATCTTCCGAACAATGCGTTTAATACGGATCCAAGAAGAGGAGAAAAAACTAAAACCGGTATAAGGATTTCCCAACTCATCGAATTACCATTTCATTAAATTCATTTCGTCTACGAAACTTGTCTTTTTCTTTCTATGAATTGCGACCACTAAGGCCAAACCGATCGCCGCTTCCACTGCTGCGATTGCCATCACGAAAAACACCACCACTTCTCCCTGAACCTGATGAAGTGATTTGGAAAAAACAACAAATACTAAATTTACAGAGTTTAACATGAGCTCTATACTCATGAAGATGATGACTGCGCTTCTTCTGAACAGAACCCCGGCGACGCCGATAGAAAAAACGATACAGGCAAGGATCAGCAAATATTCCACGGGGATCCCCGCGAGAGTTGGTTTCAGAATTCCCGGATTCATTGTTCCCCTTCTTCTGTTTTTTTACCTAAATTCTTTTTTCCTAATATAACCGCACCAAGCACGGCAGCCAAAAGTAGAATGGAAACTATTTCAAAAGGAAGAAGATAATCCAAGAACATGGAACTTCCGACCACAGCGGTATTTCCTTCTGCGATCACACCTGCCTTACCTTCTTCCGATTCGGACAAGGTATACTCGTAAGATCCAGAAGCCGAATATCCGTTAGGAGTAGCATCTGTGTTTGGGATACCTTCCTTCACGGAATGAATAAGCACAATTGCAAGTAATACCGTTACCGAAAGGACCAAAACTTTTTTGAGCGGGTGGTTCCAAAGTTTTGCGGCCCCTTCATCATGCAAAGATAGAAGCATTAGAACGAAAACCACAAGCACCATAATCGCCCCTGCATAGACCAAGATCTGCATGGTGGCCACAAAAACGGAACCGATCACAGCGTAGATTCCGGCTAACGCAAAAAAAGAAAGCACGAGTAAAACTGCGGAACTAATCGCGTTCGGATGAAAAACCACACCAAGAGCGCCGGCAATCAATACTCCGCTAAAAATAAAAAAGAGCAGAAGCTGAGGATTATCAAATATTCCTACCATTTCCAGAAACCGTCCAAACCAACGTAAACGCTTGCGACTATTATATTCGCCACTGCCCAAGGGATCATTTTTTTCCAGCCGATCGTCATAAGCTGATCGTACCTGAACCTAGGCAACGTCCACCTCACCCACATGAACAAAAATGCGAAGAACAACACTTTTACGATAAAAAACCCGAGTCCTACCCAGGCCTTCCAAATAGATCCGTCCAACAAACCGAAAGGAAGATGGTATCCACCAAAAAACAGGATAGTTACCACACAACTCATGGTGATCATATTCATGTATTCCGCAATGAAGAATAACGCAAATTTGAATGCACCGTATTCCGTATGAAATCCAACCACCAATTCGGATTCTGCTTCCGCCAAATCGAAAGGAAGTCGATTTGTTTCCGCAAACATTGCCACTACAAAAACGGAAAATGCGATAAAGCCCGGAAGTTTGAAAATATTCCACAGACCGATCTGAGCATCGTTGATATCAGTGAGTCTTAAGGATCCGGTCAGGATCACGATAGCCGCCACAGAAAGCCCCAAAGGCAATTCATAGCTGATCATTTGCGCAGTGGAACGGATCCCACCGATCAAAGAATATTTGTTATTACTGGACCAACCCGCAAGAATGATCCCATAAACCGAAAGACTCGAGATCGCAAACAAGAACAAGATCCCTGTATCTGGATTCGCAATCTGTAGGTCTAAATACGGAGAACCGATCTCTTTCGCAAGCCACTCCGGCAAAAGAACAGTTCCACCCAAAGGGATCACAGCCCAAGCCATGATCGCACAGGTCATAGAGATCGCAGGTGCGATCAGATACATGACCTTATTCACGTTCTTAGGAAAAATCTCTTCCTTGGTTAAGAACTTGATCCCGTCCGCTAAAGGTTGCAATAAGCCAAGCGGGCCCGCACGGTTTGGGCCCTTTCTGTCCTGGATAAATCCGGCTACTTTACGTTCTGCTAATGTATAATACGCACAAGCAGTGATGAACACTAAGAAAAAAAGCGCACTTTTTAATAACCAGAGTAGAACAATATTCCAATCCATGGTTCAGGCTCCGGTCCCCGCAGATACTTCTTCTTCTTTGTCTGCTTTGTCTTTTAATCTGGCTTCGAATTCATGTTTGAACTTTAAGATAGTAGGCCTGACCGCTCCAACACATGCATCGGAAAGTGGACAAATAGTAGTTCCACCTTCCATATTCCTAGCTAAGGAGAGGATAAGATCCAAGTCTGCGCTTGTGCCTTCCCCTTCTCTGATCTTATATAGAAGATCTCTCACCCAATGTGTCCCTTCTCTACAAGGAGTACATTGTCCACAGGATTCATGAGCGTAGAATCTTGCAAACCGATACGTTGTCTCCACCAGATCCGTGCCTTCTCCGATCACGATCACCGCTCCGGAACCAAGCATTGTTTTATGAGCCGCCATAGATTCGAAATCCATGTTTGCGGTTTTACATTCTTCTGCAGTTAAGATCGGAACGGAAGAACCGCCTGGGATCACCGCTTTTAACGGCATATCGTCCAGCATTCCACCGCAAAGATCATTAATTAATTCTAATAGAGGAGTTCCTAATTCTATCTCGTATACTCCTGGTCTTTTCACATGACCGGAAACTGAGAATAAACGAGTGCCCGGGGATTTTTCAGTCCCGATCTTAGAATACCAATCCGCACCCTTGTCCAAGATATGAGGCACAGTGGAAAAAGTTTCCACGTTATTCACCACAGTCGGGCAACGATACAATCCGGAAACCGCAGGAAATGGAGGTTTTAATCTAGGATGGCCCCTACGACCTTCCAAAGAATTGATAAGAGCGGTTTCTTCTCCGCAGATATAAGCACCTGCACCTGCATATAATACCAGATCAAAATCAAATCCGCTGCCTAGGATGTTTTTGCCTAGATATCCTTTTGCATAAGCCTCATCGATAGCCTTCTGCATGGAGTCGATCCCCTTATTGAACTCTCCGCGGATATAAAAAAATCCTTTATTGGCGCCGATGGCTTTTGCACCGATCACCATCCCCTCAATGATCTGGTGGGGAAGATTCTCTATCAGTTTACGATCTTTGAATGTTCCAGGTTCTCCCTCGTCCGCATTGCAGATCAAATATTTGGGTTTAGGAATATCCTTAGGAATAAAGGACCATTTAAGTCCTGTGGGAAAACCTGCTCCCCCTCTTCCTCTTAAACCTGATTTTTTGACGATCTCTATGATTTCATCCGGAGCCAGGCCCAGAGCTTTTTTCATCCCGTCATAGCCATGCACAGACTCGTAAAATTCCAATTCGTTCGAGCGAGGATCATCTATAAATTTAGTGAGGATTTTCATTTCTGCCATAACGTTTACCCTTAGGTCAAACCCCTTAGGATCTCATCCATTTTTTCGAACGTTAGATTTTCATAATATGCATCGTTGATCTGGACCATAGGAGCGTATCCGCAGGCTCCCAGACATTCCACTTCTTCCAAAGTGAATTTTTTATCGGGAGTAGTTTCTCCCAATTCTACCCCTAAACGAGAGCAGAGATGTTTTTCGAGTTTATCATTTCCTCTCATATAACAAGAAGAAGTTCCACAGATCTGGATATGATACTTGCCCACGGGCTTTTTATTGTATAAGGTATAAAACGTCGCGACACCGTATATTTGAGCAAGAGAGATCGGTGAGCCTATCTTCTCCGCAAGTGCTTCCATTCCTTCTCTGTCCACAAACCCTTGTTCTTTTTGTAGGAGGTACAACCCAGGAAGGATCACACTTCTTTTATCCGGGAACATCTCCAATAATTTGTTTAATCTGGAAACGGATTCGGAAGAAAATTGATAACTCATCAGCAGTCCAACTCCCCTGCGATCACATTCATGGAGCTCATGGTAGCAACCGTATCTGCAAGAAGTGAACCTTTTACTAATTCAGGAAAGGATTGATAAAACCAGAAACATGGCCTACGTACATGCACTCTCCAAGGAGACTTCTCCCCTTCGGAAACGATATAAAATCCGAGTTCGCCGTTTGCTGCCTCGGTTGCCATATAATATTCTCCCTTAGGGACCTTGATCCCGTGCATGATCAATTTGAAATGGTAGATCAACTCTTCCATATTATTATAAACCTTGCTCTTATCAGGAAGATAGATATGAGGAATGTCGGCATGATGAGCCCCAGTTGGAAGACCGTTGATCAGCTGTTCCACAATACGAAGAGATTGTCTCATCTCCTCCATACGCACGAGCGTCCTATGAAAAACGGAACCATCCTCTCCGACAGGAATATCGAAATCCACCTTATCATAGAACATATAAGGATCGTCCTTACGGATATCCCAAGGAACTCCCGCAGCCCTCAAGTTCGGTCCGGAATAGCCGTAAGAGATCGCATTTTCAGCGGAAATCCCTCCCACACCTTCCGTTCTATCCATAAAAATTCTATTATTTACTAATAAAGACTGGAACTCTTCGATCGCAGGACGAAGACCCTTGATGATGGTCTTCACATCCTTCTCGAATTCAGGATAAATATCTTTTTCGAGCCCGCCCACTCTGCAGAATGTAGTGGTAAGTCTTGCGCCTGTAAGTTTTTCCAAGACCTGATAGATATTCTCTCTATGATGAAATAAATGCAACATCCCGGAGAATGCGCCAAGATCCACACCTAAAATACCGTTGCAGATAATATGGTCCATGACCCTGGAAAGTTCGGAGACGATCATTCGAACGTAAGTCACCTTGTCCGGAACTTCTATCTCGAGCATTTTTTCTACAGTTAGGATCCATCCGATATTATTCAAAGGAGTGGATACGTAATTCATCCTGTCGGTGCAGACTAAGAACTGATTATAAGTATAACGTTCTCCTAATTTTTCAAAACTGCGATGCACGTAACCGATCACAGATTCTGCATCCACTACTCTTTCACCGTCCAGTTGGATCACATTTTGTAAAATACCGTGAGTAGAAGGGTGAGAAGGCCCCAGATTCACGAGTAGATGTCCTTCCGGGAGTTTTTTCTGTTTAAGGCTGAAATGTTCCGCGGTTTTTTCGTACATCGCCGTCATATTCAAGCCTCCATATCTTCGTTCAGGTGGATGGTAAGAAGGTCCTCTATCAGATAATCCTGACCGAAACCTTCCAAAGGATAATCTTTTCTTAATGGATGACCCTGGAAATTATCAGGCATAATGAGACGATCCATTCTAGGATGGCCTGCAAAACGGATCCCGAATAGATCGTAAACTTCTCTCTCCGGCCAGTTCGCACCTTTGAAAATACCTATGATGCTCGGAACTTCTTCGTCTTCTTCTAGAGCGACCCGAAACTGTACTCTTGTAGAGGATTTGTTTCCGGAGCGGAGAAGGTAGCAGACTTCGAATCTAGGAGTTTTTTTGCCCAACCAATCGATCGCGGTCAGATCATTCAGATAATTTAGTTCAATCCCAGGCTCAGTTTTTAAAGCGGAAAGAACAGGAACAATTCCTTCCGGCTTTAAGAAGAATGTAGGAAGATTTGTGAGTATTTCTTCTTCCTTGGAAATAAAATGAGAAAATTTGTCTTTTAGGAAACTCTGGATTGTTTCTTTCATCGGACGACCAGGGGTTTGTTTCTTTCGTTCATTTCCCGGATCTTATCCATTACTTCCTGTCTTCTGGCTTCTAACCCTTGGGTTTTTACTTTTTCCTGGAGTTTTATCACAGCGTCCAAAAGCGCTTCTGGTCGAGGAGGACAACCTGGAACATAGAGGTCCACAGGAAGTATCCTATCTATCCCTTGTAAAACAGAGTAAGCATGGAACATTCCACCTGAAGAAGCACAGGCACCGTAGCTGATCACAAACTTTGGCTCGGCCAATTGATCGTAAATTTCACGAAGCACCGGAGCCATTTTATAAGTGATTGTCCCAAGAACCAGGATCATGTCGGCCTGTCTAGGAGAGAAAGAAGGTCTTTCTGCTCCGAACCTAGCGATATCATAATCCGCACAGGAAGTACTCATGTATTCAATTCCACAACATGCGGTTGCAAAAGGATAAGGCCATAAAGAGTAACTTCTTCCCCAATTGATGACTGAGTCGACAGTCGCAATTTGGAAGGAATCTCCGTAAGACGATCCGGGTTGAGCGAGTTGTTCGTTTAATCCCATTCTAAGGCCCCCTTCTTCCGAATATAATACAGTCCAACCACAAGGGTGAAAATAAAAACAAACATCTCTATCAGAAGAAAATTACCTAGTCCCGCCTCTTTGAATGATTTTAAATTCACGGCGTAAGGAAAAAGGAAGATCGCTTCAATATCGAAAAGTATAAACAGAACTGCGACCAGGTAAAACTTGATATTGAACAATCCCTTTGCATCCCCATAGTATGGAACCCCGCACTCAAAAGTGTCCTGAGGTTTGGATTTTTTTTTGGGGTTTAGAAGGAAGGCGAGTCCGAGTATAAGAGCGGAGAACCCTACTCCTAAGAGGAATTGAATCAGCAGGGGGCCTAGATGGTCCGGCGAACTTCCCATATCTAACTTCTATCAAACTCCCATACTCGCCTATGTCAATCTAAAATCCCAAATGGGCCCTTTGCAAGAGGTCGGAAGACCGGATTCTATCATTTTCTAATTTTACAATTTCCCTTTTTTGGAAATGAGAATGTCTTTCAATACCGCGGTTAGAGACACAGAGTTTTTACCGTAAAAACAGAACGACTGTTCTATGTTGCAAAAAGAACTTTAAGTTTTTCTAAAGTAATTCACCTTCACAGGGAGGCACAGCGATTATTTTCGCACAGAGACACTAAGGCACGGAGGGGAAGTTCTTGAAATTGCTCCACATATCTCTGCGGCTCTGTGCCTCTGTGCGGAACATTTTCTCTGCGTCTCTCTTTTTCCTCCCCTCTTTGTGTAAAAACTTTGTATACCGAACAGAACAGTCGTTCTAGTTTTACCCAAAAAGTTGGTGACAAAACTATTTAAGGAATTAGGGTATTGGACATATAGATCCAGCATCGGCAGGAACAAAATCAAATGGCTAAACTCGTACTCTCCAGCTTCGCAGAACTACAGGCTTACGAAGGAAAAGAACTAGGCGTATCCGACGCTCACGAAATCACCCAGGCACAGATCGATACTTTCGCAAACGCAACCCTGGACCACCAATGGATCCATACGGATCCAGCAAGAGCAGCTAAAGAGTCCCCTTTCGGGACGACGATCGCTCACGGTTATCTTACACTATCTATGGCCCCTTATCTCTTAAGCCAGATCTTAGAATTACGAAACATCAAGATGGGGATCAACTATGGGATGGAAAAACTCCGATTTTTAGATCCCGTCAAGGTAGGTTCCAAACTCAAACTTAGGGCTGAATTGGTGGAATTGAAGGACCTGAGAGGGACTGCAAGAATGACCTTAAAACTTAGCTTCGAAGTAGAAGGCGCGGCAAAACCTGCTGCTATCGGCGAAGTGATCTATCTTTACCAATTCGCTTGATCGGCAAGGCATTCTAAGATGAATCCTCGTACGATCATTTATCTGATTTCTAGGATCAGGGACGAATTCCACAGAAGATTGAATTCGGAACTGAAGGACAAGGGACTGGGCCAATTGACTACTACTCATGCGGATATTCTATTCGCATTGGCCATGTCCAAAAGGGTTCCGATGCAGGATATCGCTCGGATGATAGACAGAGATAAGTCTACTCTGACAGCACTTGTGGACAAACTACAAGATTTAGGCTATGTGGAAAGGGTCAGAGACACCCAAGACCAAAGAGTAGTCAATCTGCAACTCACCCGCAAGGCTTATTCTATTCGTCCTGTGATGCTTGGGATCTCTAGATCTTTACTCGCAGGCCTTTATAAAGGTTTTACCGAGCCGGAGAAGAAAGATCTAGTCCGACTTTTGGATAAACTTTATAAAAATCTAAAGTAGCTTTTCTTACAACCCGGTTAGGAATTCGGTCTCAATACTTTTGAGAACTGCTTCTTCTTCCGGGTTTTTGATCCCCTTTTCTCCTTTTTGTCTGCGACCAGGAGTCCAAGGACGGATCATTTTCCTGTAATTATGGAGCAATTTTCCTATCTTCTCCTTCTCCGCTTCTTTTAATTTTCTGAAATCAGGCACAAGAAGTGAATTTAGATCACCCGGTTCTACTTTTCGTAGTCCTTGGGCGTATTCCCTTGTTCTAGATTCCAATTCTTTGCGGACATGTGGAGTGATCAGATAAGCAAATATATATTCTTCGAAATGTGTATACTCCGGTTTTGCGGAAAACCCGTGAAAGCAGGTGAGATGCACTGCGGGACTTTGGTTGAATACAAATCTTACTTCTTCCCTATGAAAAGAAGTAGCTAAGATCCTACAAGGTCCTCTGTTTTCCTGAGAATGCCAAGGTTTTCTTTTAGAAGGAAGAAAACGTTTAGGCACGCCTCGTTTTATTCCTTCTTCCAGATATTTGTTAATACCTTCTTCTTCCTCGTTGTTTGGAACGTCTTTCGCATCTAGAAGCCAAACCTTGGCTCCTTGTGATTTCAAAGTGTTCCAATCATCTCCGGTAAAAAAAGGAGAAAGCGCGTATTGAGCTTTTGGAATAGAAGATCTAAGATAGTTTTTAGGAATAGATAAGTTCGAAGCGTCCTTTTCCGATAAAAGAAAATATCCGTTGTCCCCTGTCGCGATTCCTCTCCTAAAACTTCCGAATTCCTTAATAGGGACCCATCCTTGACGAATATCTTCGGACATAGTCACATAATTATTGTTAGGTGAATTTTTATCATCATTTTTTATGTTTTGTATCGGTTCCGAGTCGTCGCTCAATAATCTAGTCCACTTTGCCTCTGCATCTGGACGGATTTTTCTCCAAACCATCTCGGAAAGCTCTATACTTTCTCCTTTAATGAATGATGAGGTCCTAGACCAAAGAAAACCTTCTTCGCTCGTTCTTGAATTTTCCAAGAATAGTATACAGGAAGAAGTTACTGCTCCTGTGAACAAGGACCAGGAAGAATCTAAGATAAGTATACGGCGAAGATATCCGGATTGAATGATCGCTTTTTTTATCGGGACTCCGTATCCTGCATTCAAGAATTCGTAAGGCACAAGTATGGAAGCCCTTCCTCCAGGTCCTAAAAGTCTTAGTATACGGAGTAAGAAGAACACATATAGATTCGCAGTGCCGGGAATCTCCTCGTTGATGTCCTCCGCGAATTGTCTGATCAGTTTTTTTCCATGTTTGGAATGGCTTAGGCGAAGATAAGGAGGATTACAGAGTATAATATCGTAATTTTCTTTTTTTTCGTTTTGTAAGAAGTCCCCTAAGACCAAATGAAAACGATTTTTGGATATCCCAGCTCTTTCCAGGTTTTGTATACACTTCTCATGTAGGATTGGATCGATCTCCCAACCGTGAAATTCACTATCTAAATTTGGAAAATGATCCTGGAATTTTTGGAAAAAAATTCCTTCTCCCGTTCCTGGATCCAATATCTTAAGTTTTTTACCTTCTAAGACAGCTTTGGTTTCGGAAACCCATTCCAACATAGGTCCTACTAAGTCAGAAGGCGTGAAGAACTGACCTAAGGCTTTCTCTTTGGTTTTAGGATCCGATTTTTCTCGGTGAGAATCAACTGTGTCTTCGCACGGTACGATCATGAAAGAAATTTTCGCCTATATAACGTTGATATGACGACGGATCTACATGACAACCTTACAATTGTTAGAGGTTTTTAGAAAAAAGTATCGTACATCGAAAAGCGGCTTAGGTATACTCTAAAAAAACTGTATACTAAGAGATTTTGTATTATTGTGTCTTTGAGGAAAGTTTTTCGACTAAAATTCGCTCTATTTCATCTAGATGATATTCTTTTGACAGATCTAAAGCCGTCTTACCTTGGTTATCTGCGAGCGAAAGATCGGATCCAAGTTGGATCAATTTCTGAGCTGCAGAAACATTTTTTCTCTGGATAGCTTCCATAAGAGGAGTCTTTCCTTCTGCATCTCTATGATTTAGATTGGTCCCGGCCTTAGCCAAAACATCCAAAATTTTCAGGTCGGTTTGTTTGGATTCTGTAGCATAATGAAATGCATTTCTTGCTCCGATCTGGTGAGTCCCATTAGGAGTGTGAACGTCTTTCAATCTGCTAGTGAACACCGCTTTGGAACCGTTCGCTAACAAATATTCTGCAATCGCCAAATTAGAAGGAGAAGAAGCGCCTCCCACAGCTAAGAAAAGAGGATATTCTTCAATTCCACCCGGATCATGATTTGGATTGGCTCCGTTCTCAATCAAAAATTTTACTAAAACAAGACTTTGGTTCCGGATCGCCATATTGAGAAGGGAAACCGGTTTTTGGTCCTCGCCTTTTCTAGCAGTGTATTCTACCAATGCACCTGACTCTATTAGGCGTTTTGCCTCGGCCAGATCGTCCATATCAGGAATTTTTACTTTTAAGATAGGGAGTAAACGATAGAATAATACGGAATTCCCGTCCACATCCTGAGCATTTATATTTGCTCCGTGTTTGATGAGGAACTCGACTACGTCCTCACCTTCTGCGAGCATGATCGCAGTGCGGCCTTCATCATCCTTGGCGTCCACTGTGGCACCCTGGTTGAGCAGTAATTCTACCTTGCGAAGATCCCCTTCTTTTACCGCGGATAAAAACTGTTTGTCCAGCTCGGTATCGGCTTCGATAGCCAAACTGAAGACGAAAACGAGCACAGCCCAGCTTCCGCGTCTAAGTTTGCCGTATTTTGCCAATAAATCCATTATTCCGATCACCGATATTTACCCATCCTGATTTTAGCTGCGATTCTATAAATGAAAATTCCCTTCGGCAGGGGAATATCCTTGACCCTAGTGGGCCAAGCTTTATGCCTCTCTCCCTTAGAGCATTTTATTCGGGAAATGGTTCCCGGGATTATTTCCTGGATTCCCCCTTCGACCGAGTCCTAAATCCCTTGTGGCGGAAGAATATGAGCAGTACAAAATTCCAATTCGATTCTTATGATACTATCGGTCTTGCTGATTTGATCCGAAAGAAGAAGATCCAGCCCAAGGACTTATTAGATTTTTCTGAAACTAAGATAAATAGATTTAATCCGGAACTGAACGCGGTTGTCTTGAACACGATCGACAAGGCAAGGGAAGAGCTGAGATCGGGCAAAATACCTAAGGGCCCTTTTTACGGAGTTCCCCTTCTTCTTAAAGATCTGCTGCATCATGTGAAGGGACAAAAGATCACTTCCGGATCTAAGGCTTACCAAAATTACGCTCCATCCGATGATAGCGTTTTTGTTTCCAGACTTAGGAAGGCTGGTTTTCTTTTTATAGGTACTACGAATGTTCCCGAGTTCGCTTTAATGGGAATCACAGAGCCTAAGTTCCACGGACCGACTCGAAATCCTTGGGATCCGGAAAGAACTCCTGGTGGTTCTAGTGGTGGCGCAGGATCGGCAGTCGCATCCGGTATGAGTTCCATCGCAACGGGTTCGGACGGAGGAGGATCCATCCGGATACCAGCAGCTTATTGCGGACTATTCGGATTAAAACCAAGTAGAGGAAGAGTTCCAGTTCGTCCTTATGGAAGAGTTTGGCAAGGAGCTTCTCAAGATCATGTTCTTACTAAATCAGTAAGAGACAGCGCTGCAGTTTTGGATCTAGTCTCAGGCGTCGGAATAGAAGAAGCATTCTCCCTTGAGAAAAATAAAACTTCTTATCTATCCGAAGCGAAAAAGTCCCCGGGAAAATTAAAGATCGCATATTCTTTCGCTTCTCCCATCGGAACTCCAGTCAATCAAGATCACATTGATGCATTACACGACACAGTAAAACTCCTAAAATCTTTGGGTCATAAATTAGAAGAAAGTTCACCTCTAATCGATGGAAAACGTTTAGCAAAAGCTTACGTGACCATGTATTTCGGTGAAGTCGCTTCCGAGATCTCCCGTTTGGATAAGGTTTTAGGAAGAAAAGCAAAGATGGGAGATGTGGAATCCACCACTTGGATCTTAGGGCTCTTAGGACGATCTATATCGGCTGGAGACTTCGTATCTGCAATCCGCTATTGGGACGAAGCCGCCTATATCTCGGAATCTTTTTTAGAAAATTATGATCTATATCTGACCCCGACTACTGCAGAACCTCCTGCCAAGATCGGGGAACTTGCACCCAAACTATATGAAGAAATTGCAATGCAGATCATAGGAAGAATAGGAACAGGCAAATTACTTTTGGCCAGCGGCATGGTGGACCAACTCGTAGAAAAAAATCTTTCGAGGACTCCGTTTACACAGCTCGCAAATCTTACGGGACAACCTTCTATGTCCGTTCCGCTTTCCAGAACGACTCTTGGTCTACCGATAGGGATGTTATTCACTTCCAAAAGAGGAAGAGAAGATGTACTTTTCCGACTCGCGGGACAATTGGAAAAAGAAAGACCCTGGGCAGATATTAAGAGAACTTAAGATTTTTTAAGACAATTCACTTTACAAATAGGATCAAAAAACTATCTAATTACTATGCCTTTCAGCGCGGACGAATTCAAAAATTCACTTTCTCATTTTGCATCCGGAGTAACTGTGGTGACCTTTTCAGACACTACTAGAGCGGGGGGATTGACAGTTAGCAGTTTCAGCTCGCTCTCTTTGGATCCACCTTTGGTGCTTTTTAATCTCCAAAAGAATATAGCAAGCCACGACCCATTGCTCGCCTCCGGTCTATTCACTGTAAATATACTATCTTCTGACCAACAGGAACTTTCCAACCAATTTGCATCTGGCAAAATAGACAAACATGAACTGATCCAAAAACTAGCCTGCGATCTAGGGCATAACGGAGCACCTTTCTTGAACGGCACATTGGCCCGGATAGAATGTGAACTGGAAAAACAAGTGGATGGAGGAGATCATACCATAGTGATCGGAAGAGTTCTATTCGCCATATCCGACGACTCTAAAAGACCTCTTCTGTATTACCGTAGGAACTACTACAATATCTGAACGTTAAGAAAAGGATTTCCGCCCTAAAATAGTTTTCAGTGGGGGCCAAGTCAGAAAAACTGGTCCCGTAATGGAAAAAGAATCCGTCTCCCTCCAAGACGCTCTCGAACACGGTCTTACCTCAGAAGAATTTAGCAAAATCCAGGAAATCCTAGGCAGAATACCTAACTCCACAGAACTCGGAATCTTCTCCGCAATGTGGTCGGAACATTGCTCTTATAAAAATTCTATCCTCCAATTAAAAACTCTTCCCACAAAGTCTGATAAACTTTTGGCCCAGGCAGGAGAAGAGAATGCCGGAGCTATGGACATTGGCCAAGGACTGGCCGTTGTTTTCAAAATAGAAAGTCATAATCACCCTACCGCAGTGGAACCATACCAAGGTGCAGCCACAGGAGTGGGTGGGATCATGAGAGATATTTTTACAATGGGAGCAAGACCCATTGTATCTTTGAACTCTCTTAGGTTTGGTAACCCTGACGAGCCAAGAAACAAATACTTATTATCCAGAGCTGTCAAAGGGATCGGAGACTACGGAAACTCTTTAGGTATTGCTGTCTCCGGCGGAGAACTATTCATAGACGAATGTTTTTCCAAGAACCCTTTAGTAAACGCGATGACTGTCGGTATTGTCAGACATGACCAGATGGCAAGCGCTACTACCGGAGGAAAGGTGGGTAACGCAGTATTCATCGTCGGTTCCACCACAGGTAGAGACGGGATCCATGGTGCATCCTTTGCTTCCAAGGATCTGACTAAAGAATCGGAGTCAAAACGTTCCGCTGTCCAAGTGGGAGATCCATTTATGGAAAAACTACTGATGGAAGCATCCTTAGAAGCTATCCAGAAAAAACTTTTAGTAGGTATCCAAGACATGGGTGCTGCGGGCATTTCCTGCGCAACATCCGAGATGAGCGCTAAAGGAAAATCCGGAATGAAGATCAATTTGGATCTGGTTCCTTTCCGTGAGACCGGAATGAACGCTTACGAAGCAATGCTTTCCGAAAGCCAGGAAAGAATGTTGGTAATCCCACAAAAAGGGAAAGAAGAAGAACTGGTTTCTATATTCAAAAAATGGAATCTAAACGCGGTTCAGATCGGAGAAGTTACCGACACGGGTCTATTAGAAGTTTATAAAGATGGAAATCTAAAAGCTAAGATCCCTGCGGATACTTTAGTTCTAGGTGGAGGCGCACCTAGATACGTAAGGGAAACAAAACGTCCTGCGTATTTGGACCAGATCTCCTCTTGGACTCCGGATTCAACTCCTGATCTGCAAGAAAGCGAAGCTGGCAAGAAGTTACTTAAATTATTAAATTCTTGGAATATCTCATCCCGAAAACCAATCATAGAACAATATGATACAGAAGTCGGTCTAGTCAAACTGATCGGACCAGGTGCAGACGGGGGATTATCCGCAATTCCTGATACAGATATGGCATTGGCCACTGCAACTGATTGTAATTCCAGATTCACCTATTTGGATCCATACTGGGGAGCAGCGCTCGCAGTCTGCGAAGCCGCAAGAAACGTAGCAGTCACAGGCGCAGAACCGCTCGGAGTGACCAATAACTTAAACTTTGCAAATCCATATATTCCGGAAAACTATTATATGTTTTCCGAATGTGTCCGAGGAATGGGAGACGCTTGTAGATTTTTAGGACTTCCTGTCACAGGAGGGAATGTCTCCTTCTATAACGAATCACCGGAAGGACCGATCTTCCCTACTCCGACCATCGGCATGGTGGGAATTCTGGACAAACAGAAAGACGCAGTCTGGGGCGCTCCTAAAAAAGCAGGACTTTCCTTGGCTCTTATTGGCAAATTCAACCCAAGCCTGGGTGGAAGCGAATACCAAAAAACTTTCTTAGGCAAGGTGGAAGGCCAGATCCCCAAATTCGATCTTGCAGAAGAAAAATCCTTATTAGAAGTTTTAGTCTCTTTGAGAAAGAACGGAAGCCTGTCCTTTGCTAAGGATCTTTCCTTAGGTGGGATCGGAGTTGCACTTGCAAAAATCGTAATACTCTCCGGGCTCGGGATCAAGGCAGATCTGAGTGCGATCAAACAATCCAGAAAAGATCTTACACTTTTCGGAGAAAGTGCAAGTTCCGTTTTAATCGGCTATGAAAAAGGAAAAGAAGAAAGTATCAAAACATTAGTTACCTCCAAGGGCCTGGATTTCCATTCCGTCGGAACCGTCGAAGCGGATCCCAAACTCCAGATTGAAGGATACGGAATTTCCGTCTCTTCGAACGAACTAAAACCGGTATATGAATCCGGTTTAGAGGAAATATTCAAATGAGAACCATCCAGAAAATCGGTATCGCCTACTTAATTCTTTGCGCAGCTTTTATTATTTCAGACTGCAGACGTCCTGCTTCTGAAATTTTAAACGAGGCTTCTAAAAACCCAAACTCGGTAGAAAAATTGGATTTGGGTCTTGGCAAATTAGGGAATGTTCCTCCGGCACTATTCAATTTTCCGAACTTGAAATGGCTGGATCTAAGAATGAATGAGCTTACTTCCCTTCCTGAAAATGCCGGAGATTGGAGTAATTTAGAACATTTGAATATTTATGGGAACGATATAGAAAAACTTCCCGCGTCCGTTTCTAAACTATCAAAACTCAAATTTTTTTTCGCAGGAAATAACGATTTTGAAGGAATTCCTTCCGAGCTGACTGGAACTTCTATCCAAGCCATCTATTTAGATTCCAACAAGATAGAATTCAAAGAATCCGATATAGATATAGTGATGGGATTTCCGAAACTAGAAGTTTTGGATCTGGCAAGGAACAGAAAGATCGCAGGATTCCCTAAAAACTTCGGTTTTTTAGCCAGCCATCCTAAATTAAGACTACTGATCTTAAAAGAGACAGGATTAAAACCTTCTCAAATAGAATCCGCAAGAAAACTTCTCCCTAAAGTGAAGATAGAATTTTAATCCATGAAAGAAGAAGATAAGAAGAATCCATATTCAAATACCGTAATATTACCTCAGACGGATTTTCCAATGAAGGCGGGGCTTTCTACCAGAGAGCCTGACCAGATAAAAACCTGGCAATCCGAAAAAATACTGCGTAAGATGCAGGAGAAAAGAAAGGATCGTCCCCAGTTCATTCTTCATGACGGACCTCCTTATGCAAACGGTAACTTTCATACAGGACACGCACTTAATAAGATCTTAAAGGACATGATCGTTAAGTCCAAATTTTTTGCAGGTTACCAAACGGATATGATCCCTGGTTGGGACTGTCATGGTCTTCCTATCGAAGTGCAGGTGCTTAAGGATCTGGGTAAAAAAGCCAGAGAGATCGGCCCAGAAGAATTAAGAAAACTTTGTAGAGAATACGCAGAACAATGGGTTCAAAAACAAGGACAGGACCTTTCTCGTTTCTTATGTTTTTGGGAAGAAGGTAAGATCTACAAAACGATGAGCCCCGATTTCGAGGCAAAAATCGTAGAAGTTTTCGGAGATCTATTCGAAAAAGGTTATGTATATAGAGGCAAAAAACCGGTTTATTGGTGTATAGAACTTGCGACCGCTCACGCAGAAGCGGAGATAGAATATTATCCACATAGATCTCCATCCATCTATGTAAAATTCCCGATCAAAGGACAGACCGGAAAATTCTGTCTGATATGGACCACTACTCCTTGGACTCTTCCTGCAAACCTAGCAATCAGCTTTAATCCTAAGTTCGCATATTCATTTTATGCAACCCCTAACGGAGAAGAATTACTCATTGCAGATGGACTAAAAGAAGCTGTAGAAAAAGCTGCAGAAGTCCAACTCACCAAAAAAGAATCAGTTTCCAAGGAAGCTCTTTCTAAAATGATATTCCGTCATCCTTTCTTAGATCAGGATTCTATCCCTCTTTTTGGAGAACATGTGACTCTGGATGCGGGAACTGGAGCAGTTCACACTGCACCTGGCCATGGACAAGACGACTATAAGATCGGCTTGGCCGCAGGTTTAGAACCTTATTCTCCTGTAGATGATTACGGTAGATATACGGACGAATTCCCGATGATGAAAGGGATCAAGGTCTGGGACGCAAATCCTAAGATCGTGGAACTTCTCAGAGAAAAAAATCTATTACTTCATTATTCAGAATTTGAACACAGTTATCCTCATAGTTGGAGAAGTAAGAAGCCGCTAATCTTCCGCGCAACTCCACAATGGTTTTTCCAAATGGATTACAAAGAACTTAGGGAAAAATCTCTTGAGGCGATCGACAAAGTAAGCTGGATACCTAACTGGGGAATCACCAGGATCCGTTCCATGGTAGAGACTAGACCTGACTGGTGTCTTTCCAGACAAAGAAACTGGGGAGTTCCAATCCCTGCATTCACTTGCGAAAATTGTAATGAAACCCATCTAGATGCAAAATCCGTAAAATTCTTCACCGATCTTGTGAGAACTAAAGGAATAGAGATCTGGTATAGTGAACCTGCGGATTCACTTCTTCCTCCCGGAACAAAATGTTCCAAATGCGGATCTTCTTCTTTTAGAAAAGGAAAAGATATCCTGGATGTTTGGTTCGATTCGGGAGTTTCGAATTTTGCAGTATTAAAAGAAAGAGCCAACGAACCTCCTGCGGATCTATATTTAGAAGGTTCCGACCAACATAGGGGTTGGTTCCAATCCAGTCTGTGGCCTTCTATGGCATTGCGCGGAATTCCTCCATACAAATCCGTCCTTACTCACGGATATGTCTTGGACGAACAAGGAAGAGCCATGTCCAAGTCTTTGGGCAATGGAATAGATCCTACCACAGATATCATTAACGTATACGGCGCAGATATACTCAGGCTTTGGGTAAGCTCCCAGGACTTCAGAGACGATGTAAGGGTCGGAAAAGACGGACTCAAGATCATCGCCGATAATTACAGAAAGATCCGAAATACATTCAGATACCTTTTAGGAAATTTGGCAGGACATTCTTCGGACCAAAACCTAAACGTTTCCGATCTGGAAGAAGTGGACAAATACTATCTATCCAAATTGTCGCAACTTACGGAAGAACTGAAAAATCATTACGAGAATTATCAGTTCCACCAAGTATACCAAAAACTTTTATTATTCTGCACAGTAACTCTTTCCCAAGATTATTTCGAAATGATCAGGGATAGAATGTACTGCGATCGCAGGGATTCCAAAACAAGAAGATCTTCCTGCACGGCACTTCAAATCATATTAGAAACTCTTTGTATATTCTCCGCCCCTATCTTAAGCTTCACCTCAGAAGAAGTTTGGAAAGAGAATGGAAGAAAGGAATCCATATTTACGGAAGAATTCCCGGACCTTTCTTCTTTAAGAAATACGGAACTGGAAACTAAGTTCGAAGTTGTATTGGCAGTAAGAGAAACGGTTCACAAATCCCTGGAGTTAGCAAGACAGGCGGGTAAATTAGGAAAGTCCTTAGAAGCCGCAGTCGAGATCTCTTCCAAAGTGGAGAATAAACTCCAAAAAGATTTTTCCTTACAGACTCTGGAGCTGATCTTTACAGTTTCTCAAGTAGGTTTTGAAAAATCGGATAGAGAACAACTATCGGAATATTCTGACGAACATTTCTTTGTTCGAGTGGTAAAACCGAAAGAAGAAGAATGTCCTCGCTGCTGGAGACATCCAGCGGAAGAAAGAACAAACGGTCTATGTAAACGTTGTGCCGCGGCCGTCTAAGGCCGCAGGAACACCGTAGATTCGAACTTCTTTATTTACGATTTCCTAATATTTGTAATAGCTGCATTTGGATCTGTTGGATCTCTGTCAACCTTCTCCATTGGTTTTTGAGAATATGATCTATCTTTTCATGCAGATGTCGGATCTCTAATTCCGCTTTTAAATTCACCTTATAATCCAATTCTGAGCGGGCCCTATCTTTGGATTCTTGTCGATTTTGGCTCATCATAATGATCGGAGCTTGGATAGCCGCCAAAGTGGATAATACTAAATTTAATAATATGAATGGATAAGGATCGAATCTTAAAGAAGAAGAAAAAATTATATTGGTGCCGATCCAGGTAGCCATAACGGAACCGAATAAAATGATAAAAGTCCAACTCCCTCCGAATTCGGCTACCCTATCCGCAATTCTTTGGCCGATACTCAAACCCGACTGGAAGGTTCGGTTAATATCTTCCGAAATCAGATCCTGATTTTCCAAACTGTTTTTTACTTCTTCTTCCAAAGAACTCAATTCCGAGGTTTCTGTTTGGATCATCCCCTGAATATATTTCATCGTTGCTAGATTCAATTCGGTGAGTGAGACCATATTACTACCGGATTGGTATCTAGGATCTTTTTGGATCAATTCCAAAATCTCTGGATTGATATATTCGAAAGAGATTAGGTCTTTAGTATCGGTGATAGAAGGATTTAAACAGCAGTATTCCGAGCTCATACTGGAATTTTGCAAAAAGCTAAGCCAACTTCAAGCTTAATTCTCAAATAGAAACCGGTTCAAGGCATATTCAGACCGGGAAAGAGTAAAAAGAATATTTCTAATTTATAATATTCTTCGAAACTTAAGGCCTATCGTTCTCGTCGGTGAGTTTGACAGGCTGGTACTGTTTTCTGGGAGTGAACTTGTATTTGCTCGGATTTTTCAGATCGAACACAACCCATTTACGTAATGGAAGTCCGTCTATCTGTCCGAAGTCCACATTCTCCCCTTCCGCAATCTCGGTCCCGTCATAGCCATGAGCAAGCCTGATCTTTTCGATCCGAGTCCAGCGGCTAAAATCCAGGGCAGCTTCCCTATCTACAAGCTCACGTTTGATACGACCGAATAGAATATTGATCTTACCTTCTCCCGCCCAAAGAACACAGCTTGTAACCTCGTCGAAAGAGATCACAGATTGTGTATCATCATATTTGGAAATGATAAGAAGAAGTTTGTCATTCGGGAGGTTTTTTAGAGTATAAGGCAGATCCCTTGCAAGTAGATCCAATTCATGGTCGGAAAATACGAAATCCGAAAAGTAACCAACGGAAGAACGTTTAGAATATCTTAAATTTCCAAAATAGTCCTTAATTTTGGCCTGATCCAATTGGATAGGATGTTCCAATTTGACATCTTCGTTCTTGGAAGTTTTATCAAATTCCGGTAGATCGGAAACATCTATGGTGAAAAAGCCCATGCCCTCGGAGCGGAACATCCGGTCCTTGAAAAAATAAGGATAACATCCGGAGAAACTAAACGCTAAAAAAAGGATCAAGGAAGTACGAAGAGCTTTTCCCTTCATAAGATCTAAAAGTGAAAAATTCATTACAGGACTCTTGCCGAATTGATTCATCTATTTGTTGGAACTTTTTAGAAGAGTTTCCGGTTCATTCTACCGCCAGAAATTCCCGAAAGTCGGGGTATTTCTCCAAAAATTCTTCGATGGTGTACAGATTTACAATTCTATCTAGACCGGAAAGCCTAAAAACGGAATGAAGGGACTTATTTAGCCCGAATATATTCACTGTTCCCTTATGGTCACGGATCTGATTTCGGACTTTGATTATAATGCCTATCCCGGAAGAGTCGATAAACTTTACGAGACCCAAATGAAAGCTGACCACAGGGGGGTATCCCTCCCGAACACTCTCCTCGAACTCGAGGTAAAAGTCCCGGGAATTATCCATCAAGATATCCTCCTGGACTGAAAGTACCAGGTGATTTTCTCGAGCGAGACTTTTAAGAATCATGGGAAAATAACAGGCCCAGGAATTCGGAGTATGTCAAGAAATAAGTATCTTTGTTGATTTATTTCGCCAGAAAGCCAAGATACAATCAGAGCGGTTTCTAAGGAATCCAGTCCATGTCCGAATTCGATAAAACCAGAAAAACTATCGGTGCTAATAACCTAGATGACAAAGCCAGGCGGGAAATGTTCGACAAGTTCCAGTCCGCCGGTGGAAAAGTTGTCTCCGATAAGGATAAAAAAAGGGAAGAAGCTCTTCGCAAACAGAAAGAACAACCCCAGATCCGCCAAGGCGCAAGAAGCCAAGCCGGGGGAAGAGACCCGAGACAGAACCAGCCTTCTAAATCAGGAAAACCTCCGGCAAAGGCCGTAACTTCTAAGCCGAATCCAATCATGGATCGTAAAGCCTTAGAAGATGAGATGGGGAATTTTTTCAATCGTATGGCGGTCCGATTCAAATGTTGGATCTCCCGCGTAACGTCATTTTCTTCCAGTGATCTTCTCCCCGCTTTTATGTCCGAGTTGAATATCGCCGGAAAAAAAGCTCTCTTAGAAATGAACTTCGTAGGGAACGATCTTTTAGGAAATCCGGCCTACGCTTCTAAGATCGCAAAAGAGCTGGACGGACAAAATCCTCTTTACATCGAACTTTTGGGCAGAATGCACAAAGCCTACGATAGCAATGAGTTAGGCCAGCTTTTAGAAGGGCATAACGCGGCTCCTGACCTTCCAGTATCGGTCAATAGAGTGAGACAACCCCTCTATTCTATATTCAAAAAATTGTATTATATGTATCCTTTCCAAGGTTCATACGTGAAAGCGGTGACCTTGGGCTACCAGGCGCTGGAGAAACTGGAAGGTAAACCCGCGACGGTTTACAATACTAAAAGAAAAAGAGCCCTCCAGGAATTCGACGTTCTGTACGGGACCATTTTTGATAAGCTCTATCTTGCAATTCTCAGAAGTGAGGACAAGAACATCCCTCTCTTGAGCACATATATGGAGAATGTCCTAGGAATTCTCCCGGAAGAGAAACTGGGCCAAAGAAAGCAGGGCGAAGAGTTAGACGAAATCTCCGGTGGAGCCCAACCAGAAGAGGAAGATACGGAAGAAGCTTCTGAAGAAAAACCGGTCGATCCTGAAGAAGGCCTTAGCAAAGAGCTGAAGTACGGCCTAAAACTCATGAGATCTTTGCCTTTGGATCAATTAAGAAAACGTCATGATGCCAGAGGAGAACACGAAATTATCCCTGCCGGAGACAAGGCTCTCTTGACCTGGCTATTCTTCAGAGAATTCGACGAAGAATATTCCTTTGTAATGACCACAAAGAAGATAGATCTGAAACCGACGATAGTGAGCGGATCCAAAATGGATTATCGTGAAAAACTGATCGATCTTTATGAGACTACCAGAGGGATCCACGAACAATTCAGGATCTACGACCAATATTACAAAGAACTGGAAAACCATCTCAAAAACCCGGGCGCAAATTATATTGAAGCTTCCAAAAAGACCTCCGCCTTAGAGACTAAAAGAAGCCAACAGTCGCGTAACGTAAGAGTTACCGCCAAGGACTTTTTTCAGAAGGGAGCGGAACTTCTTTCCAAACTTATCGCTGATATGAAAGGCAAAAAAGAGATCGTAACCAATATGGAAACTTTAATGACTTTCGATCTAATGGAATCCAAAAAGAGATTGAATAAGAAACCCATAAAGCAGTGTATTATGGAATCTTATTGTTATGCTCTGGCGTTTGCCGAACGTTTGGAAAACGGGGATCTTTTCGGTGGAGTTCCAGAACTTTCCGCTGAAGAGATGGAAAAAGAATTCGGCATCAAGGCTGCAAGCTCCGCTCCGGAAGCGGAAATTTTAAGTCCTGGAGCCGAGTCCGGCGACGGAGAAGACGATAGTTTCGGTGTGGACCCTTCCATACTTTCCGATTAAATTCAAAGTCGCAGGTAAAGAGTGACCTCAGTAAAAATTACCCTTTTCCAAAAGGATCTATCCCAGCCGGTTTCTCCCGAACAGAGAACCAAACTTTCTAAGGAAAAATCGGATTTCCTCATTTTACCTTTATACTTTCCGGGAGGAGGAAATGGTTCTCCTGAATCATTAGCTTCCCGCGCTAAAACTTTTTTAGATGAGATCTATGCAATCTCAGAAGTTTATAAAGGTGCGATCTTCGGTGGAGGAATGTTCCGAAGAGACGACGAGGGCCAGCTAAGATTCTCCATCCCTATCGTTCAAAACATTGTATTAGTGGATTGGTACGATGTAAAAGGTCTATCTTCCGAAGACTCTCCTGCAGTTCCAGGTTCGGGAGAAGATTCTTTAATCCTGGGAGGATTTCGTTTCGGGATCTTTGCAGGCAAAGAGATCCAAGATAAGTCCAAGCTGGAAAAATTAAAATCGGATAGGATCAATTTGGCATTCCATTTGGACTCTGTTTCGGATAACGGTACAGACTACTCTCAAGACCTAAAGAATTACGCGGATCTTTCCTCCCAATATGGAATGTTCTTAGTGCGTAGTTCCGGTTACGGGATCCCTTTCGGCAAAAAAAGAATAGGAAGAAGCCTACTTTCCACTCCGACAGGAGTCACATGGAAGGTGGCAGAGACCGAACAAGAAAAAGAGATCATCAAAACAGTTAACATTAACGGCATTAACGGTTTATTTTAATCTTCTTTATCGATAGTCGACTTTGTGACAAAGAGTCGGAGTAGATTTATTTCTAAAAGACTTTTTATCCTTGCCAACCGGATGTATAATTCTATTCTCTCCGCCGTTCCAAGGACTTCAACATGAAGATAAAAGCTCATCAATTGATCGAATCCATCGAGTTTAAAAAATTAGTTCGGATTAGATGGACAGTTAGTTTCGTTTTATTGTTTTTCCTATTCCTGAACTATTACGGATTTATACTAATTATCGCCTTAAAAAAAGATTGGGTCACCCAAAAACTGGGTAACGGTAATTACGGATTGTACGCCGGCGCCTCGGTGATCTTGTTCTCTTGGTTTCTCACATTCGTGTACGTTTTCTGGGCCAACAGATATTACGACCAAGAAGTAGAAGTATTAAAATCTAAATTAGAATCGGAGGCTAAATAATGGAATCCTCTTTAGGCCAACCGAACTTTATCTCCGTTCTATTCTTCGTAATATTCGTAGTTCTTACATTAGGAATTACTTATTGGGCCGCTAAAAAGACCAAAACTTCCAGCGAGTTTTATGCGGCGGGTAGATCCATTACTGGTTTTCAAAACGGTTTGGCTCTTTCGGGAGACTTCATGTCAGCTGCTTCCTTTTTGGGAATTTCAGGCATGGTGGCTTTAAAAGGTTACGATGGGATCATCTATGCGGTCGGCTGGCTTGTGGGATGGCCCGCGCTCATGTTCCTTTTAGCGGAGCCTTTACGCAATCTAGGAAAATATACTTTTGCGGATGTATTAGCATTTCGTTTAAAACAAAAACCGATCCGGATCGTTGCTTCTATCGGTGGGATTTTAGTAACAATCACCTACTCTATCGCTCAGATCGTTGGTTCCGGAAAACTGATCAATCTTATGTTCGGTCTTCCTTACGAGTTGGCGGTTGTGATCGTGGGTGGCGTCATGCTTATGTATGTTCTCTTCGGGGGAATGATTGCGACCACTTGGGTCCAGATCATCAAGGCCTGCCTTCTGCTTTTCGGTGTTACTCTACTTGTGATCTTATCCTTGGCCCAATTTGGTTTTAGCTTGGAAAATCTATTCTCCGAAGTAGAGACCAAATTCGGCAGAACAGCCTTAGAGCCGGGAGGATTTGCCGCAAGTCCAATCGATTCTATTTCTTTAGGGCTTGCCTTAATGTTCGGTCTATTAGGTTTACCTCATATTCTAATGAGATTTTATACGGTGCCAGACGCAAAAGAAGCCAGAAAATCCGTAGCATATGCAACCACATTCATCGGATATTTTTATATCATCATTCCAATCGTAGGTTTTGCCGCTGCTGTCCTTATCGGAAGAGAACAGATCGCAGGTATAGACAAGGGTGGAAATATGGCGGCCGCACTTTTAGCGGAATTACTCGGAGGGACTCCCTTCTTAGGATTTATCGCAGCGGTTGCGTTCGCTACGATCCTTGCAGTTGTAGCAGGTCTGACATTAGCTGCTGCTTCTACCATTTCTCATGATCTTTACTTCAACGTATTCACAGAAGGTAAGGCAACCGAAAAAGAACAGGTCTCAGTCGCCAAAAAAGCGACTGTTGTATTCAGTGTAGTCAGCATTCTCCTTGGGATCTTATTCAAGGATCAGAACGTGGCCTTCATGGTAGGGTTGGCGTTTGCAATCGCAGCCAGCGGGAACTTCCCAGCATTAATCTTATCCATTCTCTGGAAAAATTTTAGCACATTGGGAGGAGTATTCTCCATTCTAATTGGCTCGGTTTCTGCCACTTTATTTATAATATTCAGCCCTACTGTTTGGGTGGATGTTTTTAAATTCGATCAGGCAATCTTCCCTTTAAAAAATCCTGCAATTGTTTCTATGTCTTTGGCATTTTTATCTGCATTCATTTTTTCTAAACTATTTCCGGATGAAAACGCGACTGCAAGATTCGAATCCGAAAAAGTTAGAGTTTATTTAGGAATTGGAGCGGAGTAAAAAACGGAACGTAAAGCTGCTTCTCTCAAAGCAGCTTATGATCTTTCATAGATCTATAGAGTGAAGCAATAGTTACCTTTAAGATAGCAGCGAGAGGAACTGCCACAAGCATTCCAGCGATCCCGAGTAGACTTCCTCCTACAGTAACAGCACCTACTACAATTACCGGATGTAGAGAAACTGCATCCGAGATGATGACAGGCTGAACAAAAAAGTTATCCACTGCCTGCGCGATCAGGACCACTACCAAGATCGCAACCATTAGCTCATACATTCCCATTCCATCGTTGATTCCATTAGGGTTGAATATCCCGGCACCTTGGGTCAGGGTCATAAACAATGGAGGAATCATTCCGATAATAGGTCCTAAATATGGAATGGAGTTCGCAATCCCGGCAAATAAAGCAAAGATATAGAAGAATTTTAAACCAATCACATAAAAACCGATCATAGATATGGCTGTGATGATCGCACTTTGGATTACCAAACTTCTTAAATAATTGGTGATCTGCTCATTGATCTTTGCCGTTACCATTAAGGTCATTTCGAAATATCGATTTGGTACAAGACTTACGATATTCTTATATACTCCGTTCCCATTTAGTAGGAACAAGAAGGCAAACAAAGGTGTAACAACCAGATATCCGATCAGGGTGGGTATTATGGAAACTAACCCGCTAACCTGAGCGTGGATCAATTCTGCAGCCTGTTTTACTAATTCGTCCGGACGGATCGTGTCTTCCCAACTTGCAGGATAATCGTTGAACCTAAGTTGGAAACCTACTACCAGGTATTTGAACTTTGCATCGTCCATGTCCTGTTTCCAGTTCTTGATGATTGGCTGCAAAGTAGAAACGATAGGCGGAGCCACTTCTGTCGCGACTAAATAGATAGGAAGACAGATCAAAAAGATAAGGATCGCAACGGAAAAGATCCTGGGTATTCCCAATGTTTCGAAGTAGTTTATGGTTCCGTTAAATATATAAAATAATATTAAGGAAAGAGCGATCGGCACGATCAGAAGTTGCAGACCGATGGCAAAAAATACGATGGCCGCTCCGACTAAAAAGAAAAATAAAAATCGGATTACGTATGTAGAAAGCGGTTTCGTAGGCTCAGGCATTTTTCTGTTTGCCCTTGTAATAGGCTTTTTCCAATAACTGGTTGGTCTTTTGGAGTCTTTCTACTACTACTCCTGTAAGACTTAATAGGATCTCTATTCCTATCTTAGGTTTGGTTTCTATAATTTCTTTTAAGTCAGGCTGGAAAAACCCAAGTAAGGTAGAAGGTTCTTGCGCGATTGCAGTTGCAGTTCTTCTCTCTTCGGAGAATAAGGAAAGTTCTCCAAAGAATGAATGTTGGTCTAAATGAGCCAGATCTAATTCTACGCCGTCTCTAATGGAACGAATAGTAACCTTACCGTCGAAGATCATATAAAAGCCTGCTCCGGCTTCTCCCTGTCTGAAAATTTCCTCTCCCTCGGAATATTGTCGGATATGGACTAATCTTGCGATCTCGTGCAAGGTCCTTCTTTTTAATTTTCCGAATACGGAAGTTTCTCGAAGGAAACGCATGATCTCCGGATTGGAGGTCCCCTTTTTCTTTATAATCTTTTTCCAGATCGGGAGTTGTAGAAAATTCAAAACTATTTCTTATCCTCTTCGATTTTCATGGTCAGGATCAGGATCACTAGTCCGACACTCACGCAGGAGTCCGCAAAGTTAAACGCAGGCCATCTATCAATCAAAAGCCAGTTCGGCCAATCGAAGTCTAAGAAGTCCACCACTCCGATAAATCTTCCTTCGTAACGATTTTCTACAAAGCCGAACTCCGCTCCGATACCAATAATTTTTACAAAAAACTTATCTATAAAATTCCCGAACGCTCCGGACATTACCAATGCCCAGCCTGCAGGATGTCCCAGATCCGAATTTTTCCAACGATACGCGATCAGCACTAAGATCGCTACAGCAGTCAGAGCCAAAGATGTCCTTGGAAATCCTTGGAAAAGACCCATCACAAAACCGGTATTGAAGGTCAGGGTTAAACGGAAAAAATCCCCGAGCAATTCGATTGGGTTATGAGGTCTTAGATATAGTATCGCGATGTATTTGGTAACCAGATCTATAACTGTTCCAACAATTACACTGATGATAAAGATAGGCGGGTATACCTCTAAGAATTTCTTTTCGAAATATTTCACTGACGATTCCTTTTAGAGCTGAATTTATTTTTGATAACGGATAGAGCAAGGAGGATTCCGAAGAAAACGGATACTCCGTAAGCCACCATTGCTTGAGTTTCGATCCCTTTATCCAGTCTATCGGTTCCATAATGGATACCAAAAAGTATAAACGCGGTACTGATGATCTGATGGCCTAAAGAATACATTCTCTTGGTATGTTGTTCCAGATCAGGAAGTTTATAGGCCTGCTTACCTCGGTTTAAATTTTTAACCGCCTGTAATAATTCTCCAGGAAGAGAAACTGCCTGGCCCCATAGCCCGCCTTCTTGGACCAGAACCTTCTGCCATTGGTTCTCTCCTTGGAAGACCAGACCCTTGAAAGGTTTTTCTCCATAATCCAGAACAGTACGATAAGGATCCAGGGTCGCGGTAATTCCTACAAGAAGTCCTAGAACTCTTTCTAATGGGACAAGAGCAGTCGGCAATTGTATCATTCTCAAAAGCCCGCGAAGACTGGAATTGATCTCCTTTAAAAATTTCAGATCTTCAGGTGTATGGATTTGTTCGAATTTGATATTTTGAAAAGAGTCCGTATCCGATAAAAACTTGGAAAGTTTTTCCATGGAGTAACGTACAACTTCCTCTACCTTATCTCTATCCGCTTTTTTAGAAACGAGTCCCAACTCATCTAAAGCTTCTACAAGAGCCGGGTAGTCCTTAGTCATTGCGCATAGAATGATCTTTCTAAGTGCAATTGCTTGGCTTGGAGGGATTTCTCCCACCGCTCCGAAATCTATAAAACAAAGTTTTTCATCCGGAGTATAGATCATATTTCCAGGATGAGGATCTGCATGATAAAACCTATATTCAAAAATCATAAGAATATAAGCTCTAATCAAAAGATCTACAGGTCTGGACTTTGCTTGCCCTTTTTTTAATGTGCCGGCCTGAGTGATACGTCTCCCCTCTATAAATTGAGCGGTCAAAACACTCTTGCCGCTCCATTCAGGGATCAGCTTAGGGAAAACATAATCAGGCTCTTCTGCAAAATATCTGGCCATACGATCCATGGACTCGGCTTCTAAACGTAGATCCGTTTCTCTTCCGACTAATTTTGCAATTTCCTTATGAACAATTTTGAAATCGAATCGGACCAAGAATCGGTTGATCCTTTTCAGGAATTTACGAACCGCCTTTAGATCTTTTTCGATAATATCTTCGATACCTGGATATAAAATTTTAACCGCTACTTTTTCTCCTTTAAAAGTAGCAGAATGAACTTGAGCGATAGATGCCGAAGCAAGAGGTGCTTCTGAAATATCAGGAAAAACTTCTGCGATCTCTTTACCGAATTCTTTTTTGAATCTTTCCTTAATTTCAGCGAAAGGATGAGGAGGAACACGATCCTGCAAGTCTTGCAATGGATCCGTGAAACTTTCAGGAAATAAATGAGAAAGTGACGCGAAATATTGGCCGAGTTTTACGTAAACTCCCCCCATTTTCAGGAAGAAGTCTCTACACTCCGAACCCAACGATTTATAAAATTCTAATTCTCTTTCTTCTTTTGATTTGGATGAAAGGAATAATCTTACAAATTTATAATACCAAAATAGACTGAAGATCTTTTTCCAAAGAAAAAAACTCCCTCTATAGTATCTTCCCCTCGTTGAATAGGAGGGCAATTGATTGGAATTTGTGGATGGGGAACTTACCTGCATACGATTAGATTTCCGAAACCGTTGTGATCTCGGCGCCGGTTTTGATCTTATGTAAAAGTTCCATGATGCCTAGATTTTCTCCGATATCTCCGGTCATTCTTTCCGATTTTCCCGTAAGAACATTGCGTATCTCTGCATATAAGTTCATAAACGGGTTCGATCCGAGGAATGATTTTTCGGGAAATGAGACTTCCGTCAAACTATTAAATCCCTTGTATTTCTTAGAAGGTTTGGAAACGAAAAGTCTCATGCCGTCATTGGAAAGAAGGATACGAGCCTCTTCAGTCATAATATCCATCTCAAATTGGAAATACTTCCTAGCACCTCCCGCTTCCAGAAAGACGGCAGGCCCAGACTTATATTCTAAGAACGCGAGAGCTCGATCCTCGATGGGAATCCCCTTCCTTCTAGTCAAAGAAGATCGGATCCGATCCGGTTTGCCCAGAAACCAATACACCAAATCCACAGCGTGAGTTCCGTCATGGAATAATGGCCCTGTCCTTCCTTGGAATGCTCTGCCAGGAGCCAAGGCGGAAGTCAAAACGGAGGCACGGATCGTTCGGATCGGTCCATATTTTTGAGAGTCCAGTACCTGCTTGGCCCAGGCATATTTAGGATGATATCTTCTCTCGTGATTGATCCAAATACGGATCCCTTTTTTGCGGGAAATTTTTTCCAGTTCCTTAGCTTGTAAAAAAGTTTCACAAACCGGCTTTTCGATCAGAAAATTTTTGACACCTTTTTCGATCCATTCCAACGCATTTCGATAATGATATTCCGACGGACTTGCAATGATCGCAAGGTCAGGTTTACCGTTAGAAATAAAATGATGTGGATCGGAGAAGGTAGGATCCTGGGGGAATTTCCACTGCTTGCGGAACTTCTCCCTTTTATCCGGATGAGGATCAACTCCTCCTAAAAACTCAAAATTCTTTTTACCCCAAGAAGAGAATAGGACCCCGGAATGAGTGCAAGGCTTGGACCGATATGGATCTTTTTCCAAGGAAGAAGCGATCCTTCCTAAACCGATTAAAACAACCTTGGTTTTTCGCATCCCGCATACTTGAAAACCCGGACCGGAAGGTTGCAAGAGGAATTTTTAAAAATAGACTGCGAGTATTTTAGGTAGGAAGATATTGGGTCGCATGAAAGCCCCATTTCAATACGATCCGGAAACTGTAAGAAGGATATTACAAAGCCCATCCGACTTCTCCTTTCAAAAAGAACCGGAGATCATAAGTATCAGCACTGCATCGGGAATGGTTGAATCAGGAACCTTATTCGTACCTTTAAGAGGGAACAGAGACGGTCATGAATTTATCTTGGATGCCTTGGAAAAAGGAGCCTCTTATTTTTTATGCGAGAAGGATCATCCGATTTTAGAAAGACTCACGCAAGAACAAAGATCTAAAGCGATCCAAGTTAAGGACACATTACTCTCACTCGGAAAACTTGCAACATTTCATAGATCCAGATTCAATCCGATCCTAATAGCAGTCACCGGCTCCAGTGGAAAAACCACCACCAAAGAGATCCTATCCTCTTGTCTTTCACCATTGGAAGAAGGTTTGCTGGTCACTGAAAAAAACTATAATAACGAGATCGGAGTTCCATTCACATTATTCAAGATCAATTCCAAGACTAGATACGTTGTCTGCGAGATGGGAATGAACCACGCAGGAGAAATTTCTAGGCTGACCAAAATGGCAAGGCCGGATTATTCACTCATCACAACTATAGGAACGGCACATATAGAATTATTAGGCTCCCGAAAAGGGATCGCAAAAGCAAAGGCGGAAGTACTGGAAGGAATGCACAAGGGCGGAGTGTTATTCTATCCTGAGACCGGAGAATATAAGAATTTTCTAAAACGAAGATGTTTACGCTATGGGATCAAATTTAAATCGGTTCCACTCAAAAGAAGAATAGAGATCTTAGAAACAAATCGGGAAGGATTTAAGATCTCCTTCCTAAATTATTCCCTAGATTGGAGCCTTCCAGGCATCAAGTTACTCGAAAACCTGGCCT
This sequence comes from Leptospira johnsonii, assembly GCF_003112675.1. Taxonomy (NCBI): domain Bacteria; kingdom Pseudomonadati; phylum Spirochaetota; class Leptospiria; order Leptospirales; family Leptospiraceae; genus Leptospira; species Leptospira johnsonii. Next base: position 200,855 of record NZ_BFAY01000011.1, read on the forward strand.
TATGTGTTTCCTTACTGGAAGAGTTAGGAACTCCTACGGATTGGATACAGAATGGGATCCAGAACTTCAGATCCGGGGATAAACGATTGGATTTCCAAGTAGGAAATTATAAAATCCTAAACGATACCTATAATGCAAATAGAGAATCCATGTTATCATCTTTAGAAGCATGTTCCCAGATTGCGGGAGAAGAAGGATTTTACGCGGTACTCGGAGACATGAAAGAAGTAGGAAATTTTTCCCGCAAGTTCCATACCGAGATCGGAAGTTTTGCTGCAGGTTTAAAGAACTGCAAAGGTATCTTTTTATTCGGAACAGAATCTTCGCATGCGCTGAAGAGCTTCCGAAAAAAAGCGGGTCAGGGACTTCTATCCTTCTCCTTTCCGGGAGACGAAGAAGGACTCAAAAACTTAGTGGATACGATCCGCAAAGAAGTGCCCAAGGGTTCTTATCTTTTGGCAAAGGCCTCCAGAGGAATGAAATTAGAAAGAGCCGTAGAAGAATTAAATTCGGGAACCAAGAGCTCTTAAGTGTTTTCGGACTTGCCCGGGAAGCCATCTTAAGGGAATTTGCTAGTGTGAAAACGAAAGTCGCCGTTATAATGGGAAGCAGTTCCGATTGGGAAACCATGAAAGAAGCGGTCTCCATCCTGAAACAATTCGGGATCGAATGCCATACTGAAATCGTATCCGCGCATCGTTCTCCAGAACTATTATTCGAATTTTCAAAATCCGCAAGATCCAAAGGTTTCGAGATCATCATCGCAGGTGCAGGAGGAGCGGCCCATCTTCCGGGAATGGTTGCTTCTCTCACTACTCTACCTGTGCTCGGAGTGCCTGTACAAAGTAAGGCTCTATCTGGGTTAGACAGCTTATTATCCATAGTGCAGATGCCTGGAGGCGTTCCTGTAGGAACACTTGCGATCGGAACTGCGGGTGCAAAGAACGCAGGACTACTCGCTGCAAGAATATTGTCCCTACAAGACGAAACATTATCCAAAAAATTGGAACAATACAGAACCGATATTAAAGAAGAAGCATTGTCCAAAAACAAAGACCTAATATGAAAAAAATTCTACTTCCTCCTGCAAGGCTTGGAGTGATGGGATCGGGGCAGCTCGGAAGAATGTTCGCCCAAGAAGCGATCCGAATGGGTTATCAAGTATCTGTTTATTCTCCGGAAAGAAATAGTCCCGCCTCCTTAGTGGGAGCATCCGAAACAGTCGCCCCTTACGAAGACGAAGAATCGCTCCAAAAATTTTTAGAATCTATAGACGCACTTACATTCGAATTCGAGAATATACCCGGGGGAGAATTAAACTTTATCTCTGAATATTCCCAAAAACATTCCCTACCCGTTTTCCCAAGTCCGGAAAATATTCGGATCGCACAACATAGGATAAGAGAAAAAACATTATTTTCTAAATTAGGACTTCCTACTGTACCTTTTTATCCGATCACAGATAAGGCAGAAGCAACAAAGGCTGCGGAGACATCCAAGTTCCCTGCAGTATTAAAAACTGCGTCCTTCGGTTATGACGGAAAAGGACAGACCAAGTTCAAAACCAAAGAAGAATTCAGAGCGTGGGTAGGCTCCGTAGGACAAGAACCACTCGATCTGATCTTAGAAGAATGGTACGAATTCGACAAAGAAGGTTCTGTGATCTTGGCAAGAGACCAAAAGGGAAATATTCTTTGTTATTCGCCTTCGGAGAATATTCATAAAAATCATATCCTGGATACCACCATCCATCCTGGAAATTTTTCGGACTCACTCAAAAGACAAATGATAGAATCAGCTAAAATCCTTGCGGAAGGAATAGGTTATGTTGGTGTATTCGGTCTGGAATTTTTTATCAAAGGCGATAAGATTGTATTAAACGAATTTGCTCCAAGACCACATAACTCAGGTCATTTTTCTCAAAACGGAGCGAATATTTCTCAGTTCCAACTCCAGCTCCGATGTCTTACGGGACTTACCTTTCCTTCGGAACTTTCTTCTCAACCTTCTTCCATGAAAAATATTTTAGGGCAAGATTATCTTCCCGACTCAGATCTTTGGGCAAAGTATCTTTCCGATGAAAGATACACCTTACATCTTTACGGCAAGTCAGATCCTAGACAGGATCGTAAAATGGGCCATTGGAATTATGTGGGAGAAGGACCGGAGAAGGCCTTCAAGTAACTTTTGGTCGATCGAAGAAGGTTTTTAAAACGTAACTGATCAGCCAGAAGGCGAAATCAAGCACGATAGACCATAATCTTAAAAGAATTACTGAAACAATTACTATCTCATCAGGTAATATTTTAGATAATAATACCAACTGGATCCCATCCCTTACGCCCAAACCGCTTGGAACGAAAATCACTACGATCCCTATGACGCCTGCGAGGGTCGTGACACCTGAGACATAGATCAATTCCGTATATTCTAATGCTGGATATACTGTTTTTAGAATAAAGAAAAATGGAATACCACTCACTGCGTGAATAAGAGAGAATATAATTCCAACCTGCAAGAGAGTGGACCATCGGAAACGGATACTCTCGTCCAATTCTTCTTTTTTGTAGATCTTATACGCTTTGCGAAATATAAAATTGAAAACACCGGGATATAAAAAGACCGCAAACCCAATGAGTATTAGTAGTAAAACATAACGAACCTGAGATTGTAAAAACGGAAGTCTATCGGAAGCAACTATGAATAAAAGTGCTACAACCGCCCCGGTAAAGACCTGAACTGCAGCTTCCAGAAAGGAAGTAAGTAATAAGACCTTTTTGCTAATTCCTTGCTCTGTTGCAAAGTAAACCTTCCCCGCTATCCATAATACTGAACCGGGAATATATCTGCCTAACCAAGACTTGGCGTATACATAATTCAATTGCAGATACGAATTAATCTTTTGTCCGAAGGATTTGATCAAAAAAACCCATGCGAGCGGGCTTATAAATCGGATCAGCAAACTGATTGGAACGGATAATAAAATATACAACCAATTAAATTCTATATCGTAAAATCTAGACCATTCAATTTTTCTAAAATAGAATGCTAAAAAGGAAAATATAAGTACGTATAATACGATCGAAACGTACGTACTTCTTTTCTTTTTATCCATTTACTTTCAGAACTGTTTTTGAACTTTTTAAAACCAGACTTCTTAATTTATTAATCCGAACATTTAAATGTTTCGCAGTTTTGTTTCTATTTGTAAAAGCTTTCTGCAAAACGGCTATCAGTTCTTTTTCGGTGAAGTTAAAAAGATCCAAATTATATTCGCTCAACTCCAATCTTTCCATAAGATCGACCACCTTCTTTTCGTAAGCGATCGAGACTACAGGAGTCTCCATAGAGGAAGAAAGCAAAACGGCATGAAGTCTCATTCCTAATAATATATATGCATTCTTAAAGAGTGCTATTGCTACATCCGGCCTTAATTCTTCGTCGATAAAAACTATGTTTTTAGATTTACATTTTCCTAAAATTTCTTTGATCAACGGCAGATCACTATCAGGCCCATAAAAGTGCATTGCCATAAACACAACTTTATCCACTTTAGAAGAGATAGCATCGATTGCTTTAGCCAATTTTACAGGAGTGTTTTCGATTACATCGTTGCTCATTTTCTCTTCCAAATAGAGACGTTTCTGCTCTTTGGATAAGAATCTAGGAGAAACTATTAACTTTTTCTCCTTTAGCTTTAAACCGTTTCTGGTTAAAACTTCTTCTAGCTCATTTTCACTTGAAGGGGGAGCGAAAAAAGCGGAGTCTGCAGTAAACTCCACAGATTGAACGCCTAATTTTTTCAATTCCTCCAGGGAACCGCTGTCTCTTACACTTTTATATTTGGCCTTATTCAATACGAAAGGTATATAAAATTTTCCATATCTATTATAGATCTTTTTCACTCCTGCTCCGAACAGGATGAAAGGTTTTCTAAAGATCACAGGCAAAAAGAAATACAAGGTTCGCACTAAGTGAGAATGATCAAAAATAGGAGTCCCACCACTTATAATTACGAAATCAACATCCCAAAAGGTTTTTAAAATTTGAAACCATCGAACCGGGTTGATGATATCCTTCTTTAGCAAAGCCTTCATAGGAGTAACTCCTTTAGTGGCAGTGTAATCTGGATCAGTCGTTAAGGCTCGGATATAATATTCTTTCCGAGGGTTTGCTTTTTTAATTAATTCTTTGACCCCTAAGAGGATGGCTGAATCACCAATATTACGGCTACCGTACCAACCGCCCCAAACTAAAAAGGTAAAAATTTTCTTAGGTCTATGTAAATCGCTCATATATTTCCGATTATGCTTATTTATAAAAAATGACTCGTTTAAAGATCAGAAGAAGCTTCTTTAAGATTTCACTAAATCCATATATTGTTGCGCTACCTTCAAGCTGTCAAACCGATCCTGGATCACCTGGATCCCATGAGATTTTATTTCTTTTGGCAAGCTTGGATTTTGGATCAGTAATTCAATTTTATCCGCCCAATCTTGGATGTCTCTTTCCTTCACATAAATTCCGTTAAATTTATCTTGGATCATCTGGTCCCGGGTTTCATAGTAAGTGGAAACTACTACTGCCCCACAAGCCATACTTTCGATAATCGTAGTTGGCAATGGATCGTAATCCTTGGAGAAAACGCTTACAAAATCGGCGATGGAGTAATAAGAAGGCAACTCGGCTTCCGGGACATTCTCTAATATTCTTATCTTATCTTTTAAACCTGACTCTTGGATTAAACTTATTACGTTATCGTAATAACTGGAATTATGAGAATGTCTGACTCCGATGAGTACAAGGATCAGATCCGGGATTTTTTCCGTAAGTAACTTAAAAGCGGAAATTGTTTCCAATAATCCTTTCGCAGGAGTAAATCTAGACACTGAAAGGATTACTTTCTGTTTAGCGGATAGTCCCAGTTTCTTTCTGAATGTAGCTTTTAAATTTTCAGATTGAGGGAAGTATCTGCTTAATTCTACTGAGGGCCCGATCGTTTTGATTTTGCCAGCCGGAATTCCCCATTTTAATAATGTTCTGTCTTCCTTTTCGGCTGTTGTATCTACATACTTTGCGATCTTCCAAGTTTTTCTTTTGCAAGGATCTCTTAAGAGTTTTATGCCTAGGTAACCTAAAATTTCTCCTAAACTAAAACTGTAATTTTTAACATCTTCTAACCCGCTGCATATATATACGATCGGCTTCTTGATAGTTAGAGAAAGTTCTAGAGATAATGGAGAATTACATATAATTAAATCTGCTTCTTTGTATAATTTTTTAAAAAGCCTAAATCTATTGATGGAAATATCAAAGCTTGTAGAAAACACTTTCTGTAATTCACTTTTATATCTGAAGATACGTACGCCGTCTAATTCAGAAGATTCTCCATCTTCAGATTCTCTTCTGCTGATCACAGTTACTGAATGACCTAGTCGGACCAAAGCCCTGGATAAATTAAAACTATATCTTAAGTCCCCGCAAGTTAGCGGTTCTTTTAGGGAATCGGGGTATCTATATCCGGGTAAATATAATATATTCATCCTCGAAAGACCTCCAGATACTCGGAAGAGACGATGTCCCAATCATAGCGATTTTCTATTTTTTTCCGAGCGGCCTTACCTGCATTCACGATTTTTTTTGGATCTGCTGATAACTCTAAGATGGTTCGTTTAATCTCGTCGATATCGTCTACTTTTGTCAGAAACCCATCTTTTCCACTTTCGATCAAATCAACCATTCCAGACACTTTAGTAGTAACTACGGCCTTACCCAAAGACATAGCTTCTAAAATTGCGATAGGCATACCTTCGTAAGAGGTAGGCAGGCAAAAAATATCGGTAAGTTTTAAGTAGTACGGAACTCTTTGGTTCGGAATAGGGCCAATAAATTTCACATTATTCTGAAGATCTAATTCCGAAATTAGAGCCAAGATCTTATCTTCGTATTTTCTCCCTCCGCCAATTAGTAGAAGAATTATATTTTTGTTTTCTTTTACTACTTCTTTGAGTGCAAATAGAAGATTAAATACTCTCTTTCTGACCCGAAACACTCCGATATAGGTTAAAACTAATTTACCCTTCAACTGTTGTTCTAGATCTTTATCTTTAAAATCCAAGGTCAAAGCGCCAAAATCAGGACTTACACCATTCGGGATGATCTTAATTTCCTTCTTCCACACTTTGCAGAAAGTATTATAAAATTCCTTTCTGTTTTCACTACTAACTACAGTGATTATATCCGAAAAAACATACCCAATAAAATCCAAAACAATATGCATCGGATCTAAAAGGAATTTTTCCAGATATTCTTTAAAAAGAGGGCGAAAGGTATAACCTTGGATATTCACACTTTTCACTTCTTTCAACTCGGAAAAATAATTTACCTGAAATGAATTTACTACTTTCGGAAATTTTTTTCCAAGAATACGATAAAAAGGTTTGGCGAATAGAAATAGTGTGGTGCTAGCCTGATGGAGATTGATCACATCTATATTATATTTTTTGATTAGACCTAAAACACGAAAATTCCCTAAAAAGACTCCTTTAATCAACCCGGAAGAGGTTCTAAAAACTTTCGAACTTTCGTCAGAAGGATTTTTTTTACCCGTGGTCAAAACATAGGTATTATTCCCTTTTTGCTGGTAATAATTCTGTAGGTTTCTTGCAATCTCTCCTACTCCTCCAATTTTATCCGGAGGAAAATAATCTGTAATGATCAGAATATTCATACGTAAGATCCATTAAGCAAGCAGTCCTGCTTTTTTACTAACATCCTAATGTTCATCATGAAATAAAAAATCCCAATGCTGCTCTGCAACTGTAGACCATTCGTAGTTTGCCGCAGTCTCGACGGCTTTTCTTTGGATATTGGTCTTTTGTTCAAGGCTGAGCGATTTTATTTTTAAAAGAGAATTCGAGATCGCATCAGGATCTTTTTCAGGAATTAGAAATCCATTTATTCCATCTTCTATAATATCATCCGCACCACTTTCAAATGTGGCGATACAAATTTTTCCGGAAGCCATTCCTTCTAATAGAACAACCGGCAAACCTTCCGAATCTCCATCTTTTGAAATAATCGATGGAACAACTATAATGTCTGATTCTTGCAAAAAGTTCTGCTTCTTCTCACCTTGCAGATAGCCTAAAAACTGGATTTTATCTTGGGGCAAGTTTACAGAATTGGCTAAAGATAATAATTTTTCTTTCCAAGGCCCATCGCCCGCTATTTTTAATTCAGACTCCGGATCAGCAGAAAAGTATTTTTCAAAAGCAGGGATAAGATAATGGATCCCTTTCTTCTCTACAAACCTTCCTATAAAAGCAATATTACTTTTTTTATCTTTCGATAAAGCGCCAGTAGACAGATTCGGAGCCAAATATACTCCCATTGGAATAATTTTCACCTTTGCAGAAATAGTTTTCCAATCTTTCTGCGAAAAAAAGGATCTCAATTTTTCATAAGATCTTCTGCTGACTACGGTAATCGCCTTTGCATGCTTTGAGAAAAAGCGAACCATCGCACTCCCCAATATCGGGAACTTTTTCAATATAATCACATCGGAAGAATGGCTTGTAAAAACAAATTTAGTACCGGAGATCAAGGAGACAATACCAGCGGAAATTCCTTGCGGAGTAAACCAATGAGCATAGATATAATCCGGCCTAAATTTTCTAACCAGAATGAACAAAGACAAAACCTCAAATAAAAAAAGAAAAGGAATCATCAGAAAATATAATTTATTCTTTTTTAATGTAGGCATTATCCCATGGCCTGCCAGTTTCTCCAAAGAAAAAGGCCAGAAGTAATGAAATCTACGCTCAATATATTCTTTGTATTTAGTTTCCTTTTTTGTATTGGAAAGAGAATCATGAGGAGCCAAAACCACAAACTCAGTCTCAGGATGTAGTTTTTTAAGGGCTAATACTTGGTCTTTGACAAATCCAGGCACATCATCTCTCTCTGAAGCTGGAAATGTAGAAGATATTAATAGGATTTTTTCGATTTTCTGCATGGAAGCTTTAAACTATCTACAGTGAATTTAAAGGACTATAAAGAAACACAACTAAGCCCGAAAATTCAATCGAGATCAAAGTTTTCATTTTTTATGAAGAGATTTCTCTTTCTTCTGTCTATGATTCCAGGACATCACTTTAATATGATAAAGATTTTCTTCTAGAAGTTTTCTATTATTCCCTATCAAAAACGCAAGGATAGCGGAAACTAAAAACAACCCAGAGATAACTACGAGCACAACTGCAAACAATAAAGATTGCACATGTCCTTTTCCTATCCCTAAGAAGAAAAAGATCAGGAACCGGATCGCAATTGCCAGCGCTGGAATAAAAGCTGCGACGGCCAAAACCCCGAAGAATTGGAAGGGCCTATAGATGATCAGCAATCTAACTAAAGAAGTTCCCGATTTCCACATATGCTGGAAAATATTCTTAAACAGCCTAGACTTTCTAGTCGGAGGGTTTGTCACGATTGGAATAGAAGAAACAGTCAGATCCATTTTGACCGCTTGCACGATCGTGTCTAGAACATAGGAAAACTTAGTGGTTACATTCAGTCTTAAAAGACTTTCTCTGGAGTAGGCCCTAAATCCGGAAACTGTGTCCGGAATATTAGTCCCGATCAAATTTCGAACGACGAGATTTCCGAACCATTGTAGGGTCTTTTTCAAAGGAGAAAAATGTTCCACCTTCCAAGGCACTCTGTTCCCGATGACTATATCTACAGAACCTGTCATAACTGGAGCGATCAGGTCAGGAATATAAGAAGCAGGATACTGGTTGTCCGCATCCGTATTTACAAAAATATCTGCACCACTTTCCAGAGCAGCTTCTACCCCGGACTTGAAGGCTCTACCTAATCCTAAGTTTTTTTTATGGGAAATGATTTTACAGCCGTATGTAGCTGCAATCTCCGAGGTGCGATCTGTGGAACCATCATCCACGATCTGAACTTCTATCGTTTTGATACCGGGGATCTTTTTTGGGATCTCGGCAAGTACCGTAGAAAGAGTTTTTTCCTCGTTATAGCAAGGGATATTGATTACTAACTTCATTCTACTACTTGTCAAAATGCGGGGTTTTCAAGATTCGTCCAATACTTTTTGAGAAGATCCGATTTAGAAAAAGAGCCTTACTTTGTTCTTTGTATTCAAAGTATTAAGCGCATTAGAAATCCTAAAATAGGATTTAGGACTTCAAAAGTTCCAGCCCCCAATCCCGAACATTCCCCGCTCCTAAACTTACGAATACATCTCCAGGCTTTAGCAACTCTTTCAACGTAGTGAGATCGGCTCCAAGATCTCCTGAAAGGACCTTGGGTCTAATCCTCATTTTATTTGCGATGAGTTCGGAAGAAACTCCAGGGATCGGGTCTTCGCCCGCGGAATAGATGGGAAGAAGTAAAACTGTCTCTACTTGGTCCAAACTTTTGGCGAAGTCCTGATATAAGTTTTTGGTTCGAGTGTATCTATGAGGCTGGAATAAGATCACAGGCTTTCCCCTTCCTCCGGATAACTCTCGGATAGAAGAAAGAACTGCCTGAACTTCGGTGGGATGATGGCCGTAATCATCATATATATCCACACCATTCTTGTTTCCTATATATTCTAACCTGCGTTTGACTCCCGCATATCCGGAAACAGACTTGGCAGCTTTCTCGGGGTCGGCCCCTAAAGAATAAGCTGCAAGCACACCCGCAAGTGAATTTGTAAGATAATGTTTTCCAGGAAATCTGGATGTAATTTCGATTTCTTTTCCATCTAAATCGAAGCTCAGCTTATTATTTTCTATTTTATAATGTACTAAATTCTTAAAACCGACCGCTTTAGAATTCGTATTTGAAGAAGAAGTGAAACCGAAAATTTTAGACCTGTCTTGTATTAATTCCAAACAATCCGATATGCCAGGGTCATCCAGATCTAAAATCACCGTTTGGGTTCCGGAAGAAATGAATCTAGAAAATGCTTCTAATAACTTTTCTCGAGTATGATAGAAATCTAAATGATCTTCATCTATATTCGTAAGAATACGCACCTGGGCCTTATGATTTAAGAATGTACCGTCGGATTCGTCCGATTCAAAAACCCCGATCTTACCGGAAGAAAATCTTCCACCTACTCCATTCAAAAAAGAAACATCTCCCCCTACCATTACAGACGGAGAAAATCCCAGATCGTTGAGTATATGAGAAGTCATCGCAGTGGTTGTAGTTTTTCCGTGAGAACCCCCCACCGCTATACAAGTAAGATGTTCAAAGCAAAGATGTAAAACTTCCGATCTATGAAAAAACCGGATCCCTTTTTGCCTAAAGAAGGAAGCGATAGGATGAGAGTCTAAACGGATCGCGGAAGAATAGATCGCAGAGTCATATTCGATATTCTCTCCAATCTCCGAAAGTTTGGAGAATATTTTGACTCCCTTCTTCTCTAAGTTTTCAGTGGCCTGGCTTTTTTTTCCGTCATAGCCGGAAACTTGGAAGCCTGCATCCGCCAATATATGTGCCAGGCTGGACATACCGGAGCCGCCGATCCCTAGGAAAAAAGGTTTGGAAAATCCCAATCTTTGTTGGATAGATCCGCTTTCCATTATTTCGTATTTTCGAAAAAGAAACCCACCGTTTCAATAGAGGCTTCTACATGAGAACATTCTAATGATCTAATAGACATTTCGTTTAATAATTCTGGTTTTTGTGCAAAACTATCCAAGATACGGAACAATTTACTTTCGTCCTCGTCTCTCTGTTGTAATAAGGCCGCCGCACCGTTTGCTTCCATATACTTAGCGTTCGCTGTTTGGTGATCGTCTTTTGCGAATGGATAAGGGATCAAGATCATTGGAAGAGCATAAGCTGCACATTCGGAAAGAACTCCGGAACCGGAACGAGCGATTACTAGGTTAGCCCAATCGTAATGTTCCGCCATATTATCCGAGTAAGAGATCAGATCCGCATCCTTTGTCTTTTTGGAAACCTCGTCGTATAGTGCAGTCCCAGTGAGCATCCTAAAGCGGAATCTCTCCTGGATCACTTCGTGTTTCATCAGGTTGACTACCATATTATTGATCTGTCTTGCGCCCTGAGAGCCGCCCATTACTAAAACGTTAAATTGTTTTTTCTTTTTTGGATCCCATTTTTCGCTGAACTTCAAAGCGAGTTTAGGGACAGTTTTGGATCTTAAAGGATTTCCCAATATTTCCCAACTACAGGAAACTTTTGTATCCTTAGGAGGAAAGCTGAAAGCGACCTTATCAGCAAATCTGAAAAATATGCGATTCACTTTTCCTGGGATACAGTTCTGTTCACATAAGTACAACTTTTTGCGGAAGATCACCGCGTAAAGAAGAGCAGGAACGCTGGAATATCCGCCCATTCCGACGACTGCGTCCACACCCAATTGCCTGAATTTGATCCAAGATCGGATCAGTTGAAATACATATCGAAAAGGTAATAAAACAAAATTTCCAGAAAGAGAAGGAGTATTATGCCAGACCACCTCGCAAGGAGCTTGCTTGAGATCCGGATTATCCTTATTTCGGATAAGAGAATGTAGAAAAATATTAGAGATACCTAAGGAATCTTTTCGATCCACAAGACTTTCTGCGAGCGCGACCCCAGGGGAAATATGGCCTCCGGTTCCTCCGGCTGCGATTAAAACCGATCTCATACGCCTATGTTTTCTTTTCTGGTTATATTGACAAGGATTCCGAAGGCCGCTAAAACCACGAGAAGAGAGGACCCTCCATAACTCATAAACGGCAAGCTAATCCCTGTAATCGGAAAGAGCCCTGTGACCACATAACTATTGATAACGAACTGGGTCCCTAAAATAAACAGCAAGCCCGCGCCCAGATAAAAACCGAATGGGTCCTGCACTCTTTTGAGAAGAACATACACCCTGGAAAGAAGTAGCATCACCAAAGCAAAGAAAAATACAAAACCTATAAACCCGAAGTCTTCCACATAAGTAGCAAGAACGAAGTCAGTATGACTATACGTTAAATATCTATGCGCATATCCGCTGGCCAATTTATTTCCAAACCAGCCACCATCTAGAAATGCTCTAAAAGAAGTCACTAATTGATGGCCTTCGTCGTAACGAAAGCGATACGGATCTAGCCAAACTTCCATTCTTTTTCTTCTATAACCTACTTGGCTGATCAGGAGATATGCTAAAGGTAGAGATACTAAACCTACAAGAAGAAGATTACGGATTGGGAACCCGAATAAAAATACAAACGCGATCACCACGAACAAAATTTCCATCGTGGTCCCGAAGGCAGGTTCCGCTAAGATCAGGATCAAAACTGCGAGTAATAAAACCGCAGGGAGAATGAACTTTTTAGGATCTCGATTCTCTTTTAATTTCAGTTTTACGATGAGAGAAGATAGATAAACTACCACTGCCAACTTTGCAATCTCGGAAGGTTGTAATTGGTAAGGCCCAATTCCGATCCATCTATGAAAATTCCTTCCATAATAAGTCCCAACCGATTTCCCTATGCCAGGAATAAACACTAAGATCAAAAGAAAAACGCTAATAATAATTCCGCCTAACGCGAATTTTTCCAAACGTTTATAGGGAAAATTAGCAAAGAATAAGAATACTACAAGGCCGATCAAAGCCCAGACCAATTGTTTTTTTAGAAAATATTCTGAATCTTGGAATTCTCTCCATGCGGTGACGGAAGAACTGGAATACATCACGCATATTCCAAAGAGTAAAAGAAAGAATACGGTTCCTACTAGGACCAGATCGAAGGGGGAATCGGGAGATTCCCAAAAATCTTTGAACTTTCTCCCGAGAGCCTTCATTGTATTTTCAAACTAGATAAAGAGATGATCGCTAAGATAATGGCCGCGATCCAAAAACGGATGACCACTTTTGTTTCAGGTACTCCTCCCAATTCAAAATGGTGGTGCAAAGGAGCCATTCTGAAAATTCTCTTTTGGGTGAGCTTGAAAGAACCTACTTGTAGGATTACCGACAAAGATTCCGCTACGAAGATCCCTCCTAAAATGACAAGAAGGATCTCCTTCTTCAACATCACGCAAGTAAGTCCGATGGTAGCACCTAAAAATAAGGATCCCGTATCTCCCATAAATACTTGAGCAGGATGACTATTGAACCAAAGAAATCCGATCAATGCTCCTGTCAAAGCGGCAAGGAAAACACTATATTCATGAGCATGAGGAAGATAAGGAATATTCAAATAATTTGCGGCAACAGGCGTTCCGGAAACATAAGCTATCAGTCCCAAGGTACCGACCACGATCCCAGCTGTTCCGCCGGCAAGACCATCCAGACCGTCAGTCAGATTGACTCCATGAGAAGATCCTAATATTACCAAAATTGAAAATGGGATCGCAAAATAACCCCAGGACAAGATCGGCCCTTTTACGAAAGGCAAAAATAGATCCGTCAAATGAAATAGGATTTTTCCTGTAGTACCTTTGGGAGCTTCTCCCGTAGAGTACAAGAACACTCCACAAAAGATCGCAGCTAAAACTACGGAAGCGGCAAACTTAGTACGAGCTCTCATCCCACCCTTTATCTTTTTTACGGATTTCATATAGTCGTCTATGAATCCCAAAGTAGCAAAAGAAACGGAACAAACGAGTAGAAGAAGAATATTCGAATTTTTTAAATTTCCCCAAAGTAGAACGGATACAACCAAAGCGGATACTATCATTAAACCGCCCATCGTCGGAGTTCCCGACTTGGAGCTATGAGATTTTGGTCCGTCGTCCCTTACACTTTCTCTGAACTTTAATCCGTGTAAGAAATCGATCACCCTTCCCCCAAACCAAAAAGTCAGGAACATGGAAGTTAATCCGGCCATCAGGGCTCGAACGGTTACATAGCTGAAAAGTCTTAAGGAATCTAGATCTTGGAAAAATCTTTCGTATAAAAAATAAAACATATCGTTTCTAGGAAGACAGATTCGCCCACGCCGAGTACGAGTAAACGTAAAAAAGAAAATCTTCTTCTCTGACTTAATTATCGACTTAAGTCAGGATCTACGCCATTTTTTTTAGGCCAGCGAATCAAAGGCCTTTTGGACCTCTTCTCCGTCATCAAAATGACTTTTATCCCTACCGATGATCTGGTAGTCTTCATGCCCCTTTCCAGCCACAAGTAGACAGCCTCCTTCCTTTAAATGAGAGATCCCATACAGAATGGCCTTTGCTCGATCCACTTCTCTAAGCATTGGAGAATATCCTGAAGTAAAGCCTGCCTGTATATCATCTAAGATACTTTCCGGGTCTTCTGTCCTTGGATTATCAGAAGTGAGTATCACCTTATCCGCAAGTTCTTGGGCGATCTTTGCCATCTTAGGTCGTTTGGTTTTGTCCCTATCTCCACCGCATCCAAAAAGTGCGACTAACTCCTTGGGTTTGGATTCTCGGATACTTCTTAAAATATTCTCGAGAGCATCCGGAGTATGAGCATAATCCACCACAGCCATGCGGGATTTATTTTTACTATAGTAGATCTGAAATCTTCCCGGAATCTGAGGAATACTTTCCAAAGCCGAGAGAAGCGACTCCTTCTCCCAACCCAAACCGAGCGCAGTCACAAATGCAAGTGCAGTGTTTCTAACGTTGAAGCCGCCCAGAAGATTGGTGGTAATATTCGTATCTCCACCCCAAGCCTCAGAAAGCCGGATTAGGTAAGAAGTTTTTTCCAAGGAGAATGCCTCCGAATGGATCTCGAATTCTCCTGAACTTCTTCCGAGAGAGAAAATTTTCAGGTTCGGAGAAGAAGCCTCCACGAACGATTTAAAATCTTTTCCGCCGGGAGCATCCGAATCTACAACTCCGAAAGTTTCCTGATTTGGATTTAAGGCGGAAAATAGAAGAGCCTTACTTTTTAGATAATCTTCCATATCCGGATGAAAATCCAAATGATCCTGAGTAAGATTGGAGAATACTCCTGCCTTAAACTGGACCCCGTTCGTTCTTCCTAGTTTTAATCCGTGAGAACTTGCTTCCATAAAAACATATTCCACTCCGGCGTCGTACATTTCTTTCAGAATGGATTGTAGGCTGCATGGATCGGGAGTGGTGTATCCTGTGTCGGATAATATCCCTTTAAATTTAACGCCGGTTGTTCCGATAAGCCCACAGGACTTTCCTTGAGACTCTCCTAAATAAGCCAAGATATGAGTTAAGGAAGTTTTACCGTTTGTTCCGGTAACTCCGATCACTTTAATTTTGGAAGAAGGATTTCCTAAAATAATGGAAGCGATCGGACCGGCAAAACTTTCCGGATCCAGGTCGGTCTTAAGAACTATCTTATTTTCTAATTTCGGAATCTTTAATTTAGATCCTATTAATATATATCTAGAGGAAGAAGTTTTGGCGTATTCTACCCCTTTATCTCCGGAAGAATCAGGAAGACAGAATAGATCATTCGGTCCTAATTTTCTGGAATCTGTTCGGACAAAGTCGATCTTTTCGTCCGGAGAATAAGATCCTGAAATTATCTTAATATTTGGGAAAAGATCAAGGAGCTCTGAAAGTTTCAAGTTCAGCCTCGTTTCTCTCCGGAGGAAGGGTTACGGTAATGATCCGATCTCCTACTGTGATCGGTAAATAATGATATGTCTTACGATATAAGGCTTCTATTCTACGGGCAGAAGTATAAGTCGCCATTCCGATCTTTAAGTCGTCATTCTTCTTTAAAAGTTTTTCTTTATCTTGGGAGGCGATAGCAAGTTCTCGATTTAATCTAGAAACCTGGACATTTTGCCAAACGAACAAAAGTGCGATACTAAAAGGAGCGATAACCCAACCGAATATTCTAAATAAAAATGCTAGATCAGGCCAAAGACGAATGGATAAAAATTCCCCAACTCTGCTCATTCTTCTTCGTCCTCCTCTTCATCTTCAGTATCGGTAGGAAGGGATTTATGGATGACACGTAATTTCGCGGAACGAGAAGCAGGATTTTCTTTCGTCTCTGCTTCGGTTGGAAGCACAGGCTTTTTGGTGAGAAGTTTAGCTTCTCCATTTCTTGCATAGTCCCTGAATAAGTTCTTAATGATCCTATCTTCCAAAGAATGGAAAGAGATCACTTGTAATAGCCCGCCCTTTGCGACCAGATCCAAAAGTTTTTTGACACCGATCTCTATATGAAGAAGTTCCTGATTTACTTCTATCCTCAGAGCTTGGAAAACCCTAGTGGCAGGATGTCTACCAGGAGGCCAAAACTTTCTAGGAATCACTCTGGAAACCAATTGTGCAAGATCTCCCGAGTAACCTATTCTAGCATGTCTTCTTCTTTCTAAGATCGCTTCTACGATCTTTTTGGTCCAACGCTCTTCCCCATACTCGTAAAAAATTTTACTCAAAGCTTTTTCAGGATAAGTATTGATCACATCTTCCGCGGAGATCCCACCGGAGGAAGAAAGCCTCATATCCAAAGGTTCGTTCTCTCTAAAACTAAAACCTCTCCCTGCATGTAATAAATGAAATGTAGAAATTCCCAAATCCAAAAGGATACCATCGGGCGGATTGGTAATCCCAAAGCCGTTCAAGAACTCTAGGTCCAAATCCGAAAAATTGGCTTCGATAGGAATGACTCTGGAAGAATGAGCGGAAAGTCTTGCTTGGGCCCTGGACAACATGACTGAGTCCCGATCCACTAAGACCAGTTTTGAATTGGGAAATTGTTCTAAGAGTAGAAGACTATGTCCTCCTTCTCCCGCTGTTCCGTCCAAAAAAAGGAGTTCTCGGTCCTTATCAAATACGGAAAGAAAGAAGGAAAGAATCTCCCGATATAATACCGAATAATGGACAGGTTCCAATTCGTTTTCCAAGTTCTACCCGCGTATCCAAAAGGCAACCAAGAACCGTCCCGATTTCATATTCTTTCCAGGGTATGTTTGAACTCCAACAACCGTGGCAAACCTATCTTTAGATAATCCAAAGTAAGTATGCCTCAAACTCACTAACGCAAAAGCACTAATTTCTTGACTACTCTACTTTACTAGATAGAATACCTCTTCTCCATAAATAAAAATCCGCTCTGGTGAGAACTGCCTGAAAGGAATTGTCCAATTAGGCCGACGAATTATTGTAACTCTTAGCCTCTTCAGGAAGGCCTTATTATAGATATGCAAAAAAGCAGTTTAAAATTCATTCTTCTAGGCGCAGGCATCGTTATTCTCACAATATTAACGTTATTGATCTCGGGCAATGCCTACTATTTCGGTCAGAAAAAGATCACCGAAAACCATTTAAACCAAATGCAAAGCGTGGTGGCCGTGGTCGCTCAAGAGTTCGACGAATTCTTACTATCTAACACTAACGTAGCTAAAACGTTAGCATCAGATCCGAGAACAATACAAACCGCACTCACAGGAAAACCGATCGCTGGGGACTTCTTCAAAGAGGTGCATCAACGATACGGGATTTATGAAAATATTTTCGTGATGAGCTTAGACGGAGAAAAAAGGATCTTAGCGGATAGCTTGGACGGAAAGTCTCTTGGTTATAAAGCAAAAGGTGACGAGCTGAAGGACAACGTCATCGCAGTACAAGAAGGAAAACATTATTTAGGACCTCCTCAAAAATCACCGATTACAGGACTTCCCGTTGCAGTGATCTCAGTTCCGATCCGTAACGGTGGAAACATCGTAGGAGTATTGAACATAGCTCTCTCCTTTGAAGACGTTTCCGAAAAAGTTATCAACAAGATCCGCATTGGAGAACAAGGTTACGTTTCCGTAATGAGCCAAACAGGTCTCGTGATCGCTCACCCCAAAAAAGAAATGATCATGAACCTTGACGTGGCCAAAGAACCCTACGGCCAAAAGATGTTGGAACTAAAGAGTGGAGAAATTTTCGAATTCAGTTTTAAAGGCGCGGATCGTTACTCCACAGTTTCCAGATTAGACCAGTGGAGAATGTCCGTAATCGCAATCCAACCTAAAGCGGAAGTAAGAGAAGCGTTAGGAGAACTTTTACTCTCTATTGGATTGATCAGCTTAGTTACAGTAGCAATTTCCATTTTTCTACTTTATGTTCTTTTAAAGAAGAGATTGGATCCTTTGGAGAATGCTAGCAAACTTTTCCAGGTCATGGCCCAGGGCGATCTGACCTCGGACATCCAAGTCGTATACAGTGACGAGATTGGCGCAATGAGTGCGGATCTGAATTCTTTTATCGCAAGTCTCAGATCTTCCTTAAAGGATATCCAACGTATTGCGATGGAACTGGCATCCTCTGCGGAAGAATTGACCGTGTCTTCCCAAAGTTTCGCGACCGGCGCTCAATCCACTGCAGCTTCTTCCGAACAAATGTCGGCAACTGTAGAAGAGATGTCCGCAGGTATGGAGAATATTTCTTCGGTTACAGACAGGCAATATTCGAATATATTAGAATTTCATACTAAAATAAAAGAGTTGTCTTCCGGGGTTAGAAAGATAGGCACAGAGATCAAAAACACTCTACAGATCGCCGAATCCATATCCCAAGAGGCAAAAAGAGGAGAAAGTTCTCTCACCGGAATGAGCAACATGATAGAAAATATCCTGAAGTCTTCCGGAGAAATGAAATCAATTATCGGGATCATCAACGATATTTCCGACCAAACACAGCTACTCGCGCTGAACGCCGCGATCGAGGCAGCAAGAGCGGGAGAAGCAGGAAAAGGATTTGCAGTCGTCGCAGAAGAGATATCCAAACTTTCGGTCAAAACTGCTTCTTCCATCAAATCTATAGGAGAGATGATCAATAAGAATAACTCCGAATTGGACGAAGGCGCCAAAGGGATCCGCTCCTCTGTGGAGATCCTACATAGCATCATCAAAAACGTGGACACTGTCGGCGAAGCGATGAGCCATCTGTTCGAGATCACTTCTGCCCAAGAATCAGTGAATAAGTCCGTGGACGAACAATCGGATCGTGTAGGAACAGAAGCAGAAGGTGTTAAACTCGCAACTGATGAACAAAAAAGAGCGGTAAGAGAGATCGCTCAGGTAATTACTCAGATCAACGAGCATACTTTAAATACCGCGTCCGGATCCGAACAGATGTCTTCATCCGCTCAGAACCTTGCTACTACCGCGGAAATACTGAAAAATATAACCGAAAAATTTAAAATCTAATTCGTTCCCGGTTCGACTTAAAAAAATGCAAAGAAACAGCCTAAAGATCATCATCCTAGCCGTAAGCACAATTACTATAGTTCTACTTACTGTGGGAATTTCCACCTTCGCATACTTTACCGCAAAAAAATATGTAGAAGAAGCCTATATAGACGAGATGAAAAAGATCTCGAAACTCGCCGGAAAACATATCAAATTCTTCTTCGATCAACAAACCACTTTGGCGGAGTTCGTAAATTCCAATACGCCGTTCATCAAGGCAACCATAACAAGAGATAAGGCCAGCCTGAATCCTACACTTGTGAACGTATTCAAAAAATATAATACGTACGAGAACGTATTCTTATCCACTCCGGAAGAAAACCCTATGGTATTCGCAGACGCCACAGGCAAAGCGAATAATTTCCGTTGGGGAGGAACGGGCTTTGATGCAAATATCAAAGCTGCCTTAGAAGGGAAAAATCTTTTAAGCAAGGTAAACCCTTCTCCAGTTACCGGAGAAGCGGTCGCAGTTCTTACCGTTCCAACAATGGACGGAAACCAAGTAGTAGGCATTTTAGGTTTTGCAATTTCACTGAGTAAAATGACTGAGACTATAGTAAATGGGATTACGATCGGATCGGACGGATACATTGCCATCACTGATATTCACGGAGTAGTAGTAGGTCATCCTGATAAGTCTTTGATCTTAAAATTAGATCTAAGTAAAACGGATTGGGGTAAAAGACTTCTGGCCCTCCCTTCTGAACAACACATGGAGTATTTTTTCAAAAAGGATAAAATTGCTACTGTTTACGATGTTCCGGAATACGGATTAAGAGTTTCTGCTGTAGTATCCAAGGACGAACTAGCGGAAGTAGTTCATCAAATGTTATTCAGGATCATTGCATTCGCATTCGTTTTCCTTATCGTTTCCATATTCATTATTTATAAAATAGTAAACGTACGTCTCCATCCTTTGCAGGAAGCAAGAGAATTATTCCGCTCTATGTCCACAGGAGATCTGACTGCAAGTCTAAAGGTCTATCATGAAGACGAGATAGGAGATCTAAGCAAAGACACCAACTCTTTCTTAGAAAGTTTAAGAACTTCCGTAAGAGAGATCCAAAAGATCTCCCAAGAACTTGCGTCCTCCGCAGAAGAATTGTCTGCAAGTTCCGAAAACTTCTCCAATGGAGCCCAATCCACTGCTGCCTCCACAGAAGAAATGTCCGCAACTGTAGAAGAAATGTCCGCGGGGATGGACAATATTTCCGGCTCCATCTACAACCAATACACGAATATTTCGGAATTCCAGATCAAGATCACAGAACTTTCCCAAAGTGTGAACCAGATCGGAGAAGAGATCCAAAACACCTTGAATATGGCAAAGTCCATTTCTCTCCAGGCGAAGAAGGGAGAAGAATCGCTTTCCGGAATGAATGCGATGATCTCGAATATTCTCAAATCCTCCGGAGAAATGACTGCAATCATCGGGATCATCAACGATATTTCCGACCAAACCCAACTTCTCGCA
The DNA here is from genome assembly GCF_003112675.1 of Leptospira johnsonii. NCBI lineage: Bacteria > Pseudomonadati > Spirochaetota > Leptospiria > Leptospirales > Leptospiraceae > Leptospira > Leptospira johnsonii. Next base: position 221,501 of record NZ_BFAY01000011.1, read on the forward strand.
TTGAACGCAGCGATAGAAGCGGCAAGAGCAGGAGAAGCAGGGAAAGGATTCGCGGTCGTTGCAGAAGAAATTTCGAAACTCTCCGAAAAGACAGCCTCTTCTATCAAGTCCATCTCTGCGATGATTTCGAAAAACACGGGAGAATTGGACAGCGGGGCCAAAGGAATCCAATCATCTACTGAGATCATCCATGCGATCATCCGGAATGTGGATCAGGTTTCGGACGCAATGGATAGATTGTATTCCATCACAGGTTCCCAGACAAATATCAACCGTGCCGTTACGGATAACGCAGGAAAAGTAAGGACCGAATCGGAAGCAGTAAAATTAGCTGCGGACGAACAGAAAAAAGCGGTCCAGGAAATTTCTCAAGTGATCATGCAGATAAACGAACATACGATCAATACCGCATCGGGAGCGGAACAGATGTCTTCTTCGTCTAGGAACTTGTCGAATACTGCGGAGATCCTTAAAAATATCTCCGAAAAATTCAAAGTATAATCATCTCTAAAAAAGAAGGTTTATGTAAACTCACTTAGAAGCAGAGGAGAATAGATGGTCGATTCCCCCTGCATCTTTTAGATGGGAAAAACCTTCTTCCTCTAAGAAAGTTTTTGCTCTTGAGCTGCGTCCGCCCGATTGGCAATAAAGAATGATCTGTTTGTCTTTGGGGCCTAATTCGTCCACTCTCAAAGGTAAGCTATCGATCGGAATATTGACTGCCCCAGGGAAATGGCGTCTTTCAAATTCGTTAGGAGTTCTAACATCCACAACGAGGGCGCCTTTCTCTATCCATTCTGCAAGCTCCTTATCTTCCTTATTCTTGCAGGAAGAAAGAGAAAAGAGCGCAATTATTAGAAAAATATAAAATGTTCTGAACATAAAACTTTTAGGGTTAAGATCAAATTTTCGGTTTTTTCTGATACACAGTATGACCTAAGAACTTATAGGCTTCTGAAATACCGAAAAGAGTTTCAGAATGACCTATCACCAAAAGACCTCTGTCCTTCAGCACATGTTCGAAGTTCTCGAAAATTTTCTTTTGAGTGGGCTTGTCGAAATAAATGATCACATTTCTACAGAAGATACAATCCATCTTCTCCCGTATCGGATAAGGAGTTTCTAAAAGATTTACCTTATGGAATTCGATCATAGACTTGATCTCAGGTTTTACTTGGTAAGTGTCCTGATTTTTACCCGAAAGATCCTTCACTTTTAAGAAGTATCTTTTTTTGAGAGCCTCACTCACAGGCTCCAAACGATCCGCTTTATAAATACCTTCTTGAGCGGTTTGCACCACATTCGTATCAATATCGGATGCAAATATTTTAATATCCCAACCGGGCTTATGCATAAAATATTCCGCACAAGTGACAGCGATCGTATACGGTTCTTCTCCCGTGGAACAAGCGCTAGACCAGATACGAAGCTGCTTTTTTCCCGACTTCAAAGCCTTCTCCTCTACGGAAGGAAAGAAGGTCTCCTTTAAAAATTCAAAATGATGGTTCTCTCGGAAGAAATCGGTTTTGTTTGTAGTAATACGATTAATGAGTTCGGTGAGTTCACTTTGAAAAAACTTACGATCCGCTTGCAGGCCTCGGATATATTCCGAAACATTCTGCATCTTATGCATTCTCGCCCTGGAATTCAGCCTGGATTGGACCATTATCTTTTTATGATCCGCCAGAAATATTCCGGTTTCCTTATACATCAAATCCTTAATGAATTTGAACTCTTCGTCTGTAATCTGAGAAAAACTGGAAAAACTATCATCCATAAATCAGCGAATACCCAATGCCTGGTCTAAAGAGACTAACTTAATAATTTCCAGTAACTTAGGACTGACATTGATCGTTTCCAAGAGCACTCCTTGACCTCGGAGACGATTTGCAAACGCAACCAAGGTCCCTAAAGCGACCGAGGTAAGCACCTGCACCTCATCCAGATCTAAAATTACTGAAGCGGGATTCCCTTCGATGTGAGAATTCAAATAGGCACGTAAAGTCTCATGATCACCGTTTAGGATCTCATAATCTACTTTGATCAGCATCGGTTCTGACGGACTCATTCCATAGATTGGACGAACAGGTCCCTACCTCGGAATACAGTCGGGAAACTGCCTGGAAAAGAAAAGGAAAAACTAATTTTTCTGGCTTAGAAGGAAAGCGTCGATTTTCTGGTAAATAGGCGAAAAAAACGGACCTTTTTCTGGAAAAAAACATTAAGTGAGAATTGGAATCGTCAAACATCTGAATGCACGTCCCCTAACCTGGGGATTCGAGCAGAATTCAGAGCATCAAGTCGTACCCGAAAATCCCTCCCTCTTAAAGGACTATTTATTACGAGGCCTGGTAGATGTAGGATTGATATCTTCAATCGAATGCCTCCGAAACTCGGATGTACTTTCCGTTTCCATGAAAGTCGGGGTCTGCGCCTCCAAGCAGGTCCGTTCCATTAAGTTTTTCAAAAATAAAAAGGAAGCCTACCCTCCCTACCGAATACTCACAGACAACGGATCCAGGACCAGCATGGCCCTAGTGAGAGTGTTAGTGCATAACGATTCCGGACAATTACCGGAAGTGTCCCCCACAGACCCTAAGATCATCAAACAAGAAATTTCCATCGGTAGAGGGTCTCATATGCTTTTCGGCGACAACGCGTTATTCGCCGAATGGGACCCGGAAATTTACGAAGTAAAGGACCTAGCAGAATGGTGGTATGAAACCACCGGAACTTCGTTTATATTCGCGCTTTGGGCCTCTAAAAAACCTTTGGAGTTGCCTGATAGCTTCTATGAGGATTCCTTAAAATACGGCCTGGAACATATCGAAGAAATTATCGAAAAAGAATCTAGACTCCCTTCCGACCTGGTTCGCACTTATCTTACCCAAGAACTACATTACGAAATAACGGATAGCGATCGTAAAGGTTTCGAACTATTCGGAAAGTATTGTAACGAGCTGGGGATTCTCTAGCAAGAGCCGCCCAGCCAAACAACGTGGCGGCAAGCACCCAATCTTGGACTAGAGAATTAGTAGACGAATGTGATCCGATAGTCCCAGGATTTGTTACCGAACTTCTCTACAGTGTCTGCGAGAGGTAATCGATAAGCCAGTCTTCCCAAACTTTGCTCTCCACGATTCGTATAACAAACGGAAGTGATCGGAAAATTCACTTTGAAGTTAAGTGCATTTCCTCGGATCAATCTCAAAGTTTCGCTTAAGACCTTTTTCTCCCCGTCCATCTGCATAGATTCCATTGATTTGCTGATAGAAGGGAATTCTCTTTTGATATAGATCGTATTTGCCTTTTCTTTTTTGATCTGAACGTTTCCGATCAGCACGTTTTCTAACTGAGAAATATCGGTGAATTCTACCTTGTAAGTTACCTTTGCTTTTTCACGGAATGCACCTGGTTCCGCCTCGGAACTTTCCAATTTTTGAAAAGTATAATCTTTTAGTACAAGGCTTTTGGAAAAAAATCCTTTGTTCAGCCTATTTTGTATCTCTTCTTTCCTGGTCGGAAGGAATTTGATCAGTGATTCTTCCGACTTACGTTTGGTCGGGACCACATAAGAGATTTCCAAAGTGCCGCTTAGGTTGGAATTGATGGTCAGAGTTTCTTCGTATTCGAAACATCCGAAAAAAAGAAAACAGAGTAAGAAAAGTGTTTTTTTGAAGAAGCGGCTGGAAAGACCCGAACGCATACCTCAATTCGGGTGGAACCTTTCTTTTCGTCAACGTAAAAGAAAACCCCCGCAGTCTTCCCGCGGAGGTTTTCGTAAGCCTGTTATTTGGAGATTGGATACGCCTCGTTTCCGTGTTCGAGAATATCCAGACCTTGGATCTCTTCGTCTTCGGAAACTCTTAGACCGATGGTGAATCTAAGCGCTAAGAAGATCACTAAACTCGCTCCGAATGCCCAAACAAATCCGATCCCTACACCTTGTAGCTGAACCAATAATTGGTCGATCCCGCCACCGAAGAATAAACCGTTCACTCCGCCAAAAGCCTGCTCAGCGAACAGGCCTGCAGCGATGGTTCCCCAAGCTCCGCAAACTCCGTGAACGGAAACCGCTCCGACTGGATCGTCCACTTTGATCTTATCAAAGAATAAAACGCTGAATACTACAAGCACACCGGCTACTAATCCGATAATGATCGCAGAACTGATGCTAACGTTCGCACAAGGAGCGGTGATCGCCACAAGCCCTGCCAAAGCACCGTTTAATGTTAGACCTATATCCGGTTTCTTGAAAAGGATCCAGGTAACGATCATGGAAGAAACCGCTCCCGCAGCCGCCGCAAAGTTAGTCGTAACAGCAATGATAGCGAAAGTTCCGTTGGCCACAGAAGTAGTGGATCCTGGGTTAAATCCGAACCAACCTAACCATAGAATGAAGACCCCAAGAGCAGCAATCGTCATGTTATGACCTAAAATAGGAAGGACTTTTCCGTCTTGGTATTTTCCGATACGAGGCCCAAGCACTATAGTACCCGCAAGCCCGGCCCATCCACCTACTGAGTGGACCACAGTGGAACCTGCAAAATCTATAAATCCTGCTTCTACCAAATAACCTTTGTTATCCGGATTGAAAAGGTTGGACCATGCGAAGGAACCAAAGACAGGATATACAAAAGCTGTGATCAATATGGAGAAGAGTACGTAATCCACGAACTTGGTCCTTTCCGCCATCGCTCCCGAAACGATGGTTGCGGCTGTTCCTGCAAACACCAATTGAAATATGAAGAATGTAAACTTGCTCGGATCAGGTTTTCCATCCACTATCAAAAGATTATCTGCCAGCGATATAGAACCGAATCCAATACCACTCAGGATCTGAGGTCCGAACATGATCGAAAATCCGATCAACCAATATGCCAAAGAACCCAAGGAAAAGTCCATGAAGTTCTTCATGAGAATATTCACAGTATTTTTTGCTCTCGTAAACCCGGCCTCGACCAAAGCGAAACCTGCCTGCATAAAAAATACCAAAAAGCCTGCGATACAGGTCCATAACCAATTCGTTTCATCTCTTAAAGTTGCGACTGCACTTAACGCGGATTCGGCGGTCGCAGGGGCAGCTTCATCGGCCCACATTCCGCTCGAGGCAAAAGCGAGCGTAAGTAATATCAATATGCGCATATTTTTTCCTAAATCTCCTATATATTTTTAAACACGATTCCTGAACTTCGCTTATTAATTAAACCGCTTCTTTTCTTTGTTCCGAAACGACTAGATCTCCTGATTTTCTTTTTACTAATTCCTCCAGCTTTTTAAGGGAAATTTTTAGATACTCGTTTGTAGGCGCACTTTTGATCCCTTGTTGTAAGACCTTGATCGCCTTAGGAGTTTCATTATCTTTCAAATAACATCTAGCAAGCCTTAAGCTGGACTTAGCGTATGTATGATCGATAGCCAAAGAACGTTTTAGTGCCCTCTTTGCCTCCGGAATATTCTCCAGTTCGTAATACGCTCTTCCTAAAAGATAATGGATATGCTCGGACTCTTCTCCGCTGGTTTTGATATACTTCTCTAAGAACTGTACGCTCTTTTCGAAATTTCTATCTCTGTAATACATTTTACCAAGAAGGACTAAACTGTCTTTGAGAGACTCGTCCATGGAGAATACTTCCAAAGCCTTGTCGTAAGCGACCTGATCCTTCTTAGCTTTTGCAGCGGACTTTGCGAGAGAAAGTAATGTTTTAGCTTTTCCAAGCTCAGGGTTGCATTGAAGAGCGAGTAAGGAAACGTCGTCTCCGTTTCTCATGTCTCCTTTATATCTTTTAAATCTTCCGATTAAAGAACCAACCAGGTCGGAAACATAGATCTTATCCCTCTGTTCTTCTATCGTTGATTTTTCTTGGCGGATCCATTCTATAAAACGTTGGTTCCCTAACTCTTGGCGCTGCTCATTCTTTTGTTCGGTAATCCCGTCCGTAGGTAAGAACAAAATATCTCCAGGCAAGATCCTGCCGTGTTTCTCTTCAAAATTACTTCTTTCAACCTCGAAGATACCAAGAGGAACCCCTTGAGTATCCAGCTCTTCTATCCTTCCGTGGCCGTTATGGTAATGCAGCATTTTCTGGTGAGCGGCATTCACATAAGAATAAGTATAGTCGCTGTAAACCTTCAGAATAAAGGCCGTGAAATAAGTTCCATCCGGAAGCTGTGGCCGAATGGATTCACCCAACTCGGCCAAAGTTTCGGATAGTCCCATACCAAGGGAAGTACAACGTTGGAATTGGTAGTGGATGGACATTGTGACTAACGCGGCAGGAATACCGTGTCCGGACACATCCACTATGATCGCCGTGATCGAGTTTCCTTGTCGGACCACATTGAAGTAGTCTCCGGAAACTTCAGTCATAGGCTCGTAATAAGTCCCGAAATGTAAACCGTTCCAAGGAGCGATCGCAGTCTCTACAATCTGGCTTTGGACGTTACGCCCCATTCTCATATCCCATTCTAATTGTTTTAGGATCTGAGCCTCTCTTTCGTTCGCATGAACCAAGCCTTGGATCAAACGAACACTTGTAATTGCGAGAGCAAGCTGGGAACCTAGTGCTTCTAAGATCTCTAGATCGTCTTCTCTATAGAAAAATTCTGTGTCCGATTCGACGGCAATTGTGCCGAGACAATCTTCCTTATACATGATTGGAACACACATAACGGCTCGGGTGGTCTCTCCCTCGTCTATGTATTCCGCGTGATGTGTTAAGTCTTGGATAAGCAAAGGCATACGGGTCTTAAAAGTGAACCCCGAATAACCTTCGTCCGGACTGAGATCCCTGCGAGGCGGCACCGTCTCTTTTAAGAAGCGAGAAGGGACCAGAAGATTTCCCTTCCACATCCTAAGAGTGGTATTATCACACTCGAAGATGTCCTTACAGAGGCTGATTACGATATCGTAAAGTTCCTCTTCCTTATCCGCGTTTGCGAATTCCTTACTGATATAAAGAAGGATATCGATCTTGTTCTTCTCGGTTAAACCGCCGACGACCTTCCTTGCCCCGCGAAAGTTAACGACTTTTCTTTGCCCAAATTTAAGTTCTATCATGGTCAAGCACCTCTACGTATCCGATTCTGTTTCTCTCTGGATTCGTTTCGCTCTACCGAGATCTTATGCAATTAGCGTACCAATTCTCCAAAACTAATTATTCTGCCTATTTTGTAGGACCAATTCGAATACATGTCTATTATATAGGCATATTTGTATTGAGACATACTTGAGATTTGGTGAGATAAAGGGAAGAATGCTACTCTTTTAAGGCAGCAAATTGGGGTTTATGTCTTATTAGGTTCAAACTTTCTGCCTGAATTTTCTTTTTAATTTCAAAAACCAGCTCTGCTTTTTAGAAGTTCCATGTTCTCGTAAGAAGGTTTCAACCTTGGGAAAAACATCGTCTTCTGCCTTCTCCGCGAGTATCAAACAGCCGTGACCGTAATCGTCGCTGGCTCCTTCTTCCTTAGAGATTACCTGAAATTTTTTGATTTTAGTTCCCGCTCTTTCATACACGAATCGAACCGTATCCGGAGTAGCGATTGCATCATTTGCCCCGGCGATAAATAAACTTGGAACGGTGATCTCTTTTTGAAGATCTATATAATCGTAAAATCCATTTAGAGAACTCATCTTTTTTGTCTCGATCCAAGACATGAATTGCTCGATCAGTCCTTCGCTGATATTTTCAATCGCGTTTTTCATTACCTTTTTAACTATTCTAGGTCGGGTCGCTTTCGGATTATAAAGTATCTGATCTATAGGTGTATAAATTTCCCCTGCCAAAGGTGCTAGCATAGAAGCTCCGAATTTCAGATCCAAAACTTTTCTGGCTCGAGGAAATCTGGAAAGTAAACCGATCAAACTCAAACCAAGATGGTTCAAATTGCCCGGGCCACCCAAAGAAACAAAACTTGCGATCTTTTCTTTCTCCAATTTGGAAGCGATCCCTAAATAGGAATAGAAGATCATAGCCCCCATAGAATGGCCCACCCAGTTCACACGTTTACTTTCCGTGAGAGAAAGAACTTTGGAAATAATGGCGGGAACATCATATTTTACTAAATCATCAAAAGTGAAGTCCTCGTATCCTCCCCTGCTCTCATGGTAGGAACTACCTGCACCTCTCAGAGAAACCGCAAATACCTCGTAACCTCTTAACTTTAGATAATAAGGAAGAGAATGTCTTTTGTCCAAATCGATCACGTACTTGTTCGTAGCGATCCCATGTACCACGATCACGGGAGCAAGTTCAGGATTCGGGATGGGAGGAATATGTCTATGTAACGCAATATTCCATCCATCTTTGGTTTTTGCAAAATGTAGTTCATCCGCAATATCTTCCTGACCGTATAAACGGGAAAACCAGTCCAATAAAACAGGATATAAAACCAGGACAGCTATCAGAAATAGGGAAAATAAGATCGCAAGTGATGAAGCGAAGACTGCAAAGAAGATGATCGCGAAAAACGTAGTGATCAGATAAAAAGGGCCTCTTCTATTTTTCAGGATTGCGATCACAACAGGAGAGGATCATTCAAGACAACACGAATGTCAAGTATTCCCAAACATGCTTGCCTGGATTTTTGACCGGATAAGGATGGCGAAATAGTTTTTACGATGGATAAAAAGTTAGATTATAGACTTTATCGTTCCCCTTCCGGCTGGTACAGCATGGTGATCCCAGGCCACTGGCAGAATATTGTGATCGAAGGTATTCCCGCTTTTTTCGAGGAGAATGGTGCAGGCGCCATGCAAGTCTACGCTTTCGAAAATAAAGAAGGTGGATTCGATCCCGAACAGGAACTAGAAAGATATCTTGCGACCCATAAAATAGAGTATGTGAGAGAGATGGCCGCCTTCTTCGAAAACAACGAAGGTTCAAAGATCATTGCCTGTGAATTCTTAAAAGAAGACGGAAGGCATTGGATGGTCTATCTGGTCTCCGCTAAAAAAAGAATGATCCTAATCACTTATAATGGAGACGAGGAGCCATCCGAAGAATTGGCGGAACAGTTGACCACAGTGGTCAGCTCCATTCGGATCCAAGAATAATTCAATCTATCTTTAGAGTGGATTGTACGGCTCTATGCCAGCGTTCCAATTTTAATTCTCTGAACTTTGGATCCATCTTAGGTTTGAAAATTTTATAACCTCTCTCTAGTTTACTCAATTCTTCCAAACTTTTCCAATAACCGGAACCGAGTCCTGCAAGATAAGCAGCGCCTGTAGCGGTCATATCCGGCTCAGGTGCACGTTTCACTTCCACATTACAGAAGTCTGCAAGACATTGTAGAAGTATGTCCGATTGAGAAACTCCACCGTCCACCATAATGGAACGTACCGGGACATTCGTGTCCTTTTTGATCCCTTCTAATATATCAAATAAAGATAATGCGATCCCTTCGAGTACGGCTCTTGCCACATGCCTTCTATGAGTTGCTAAAGAAAGTCCGAAAATGGAAGCCTTTGCATTCGGATTAAAATGGGGAAATCTCATACCGGAAGCGGTCGGAACGAAGATCACACCTTCAGTGTCGTTAGTTTGAGAAGCAAGTTCGTTCAAAACCTTTGGAGTATCAGAAAGACCTATCCCTTTTCCGAGCCAGTCGATTAAAGTTCCTACAGTACCTGTATATCCTTCTAACATATAAGTAGGCTTTCCACTAAGCCTCCAAGCTACGAGAGGAAACAAACCTCTTTTGGACATTTTAGGTTTATCTCCCATATTCATGTCCACGAATGCACCCGAACCTTGGGAAATTTTGACTCCACCTTTTTCAAAACATGCATGTCCGAATAGCGCAGCCATTTGATCGCCTACTACAGCTCTGATCGGAATTCCAACACCGAATAGAGAAGGATCCGTAGTTCCGAAATCAGCAGCCGTATCCATTACATTCGGAAAAATTTTCATTGGGATATTGAAGATGCCGCAAAGAGGAGCATTCCATTGTAATTGAAAAGGATTGAACATCCCGGTAACTGTTGCGTTAGAAGGATCGCTGATATGCTCTTTTCCTTTGGTGAGTTTATATACGAACCAAGTATCTAGTGTACCAAAAAGTATTTCACCCTTCTTTGCTCTTTTTCTAAGTTCAGGATTTTTGTCGAATACCCATTTCAAACGAACGGAAGCGTGATCCGTGGTGAACTTGAGCATATAGGTTGCGATCAACATAGGATTACCTGTGATCGTCCCTAAGATCCTAGAAACGAATTGGATAACTTTCCAGATCCTATTAGAATTCATTTCCGCGGAAGTTTTGCCGGCCCTTACATCCGCCCAACTGATCAGTTTTGTTAAAGGTTTGCCACTGGATTTTTCCCAAAGAAGAAAAGATCCTCTTTGGTTGCAGATCCCGAGTGAATCCACATTTACAGCTTGGAACTTTCTGTTCTTAAAAGTTTTTTTGAGGATGGAAACAAGCGCCTGCCAAAGTTTTTCGGGATCATGTTCTAAGGCGCCCGGTTCGCTTACAATTGGAGGAGTTTTTTCGTATTGTCTGGATACTATTCTGCCCTTCTTATCGAATAAGATTGCTCGGATCCCACTTCCGCCGCTATCGACAGAAAGAATATATTTTTCTTTTAAGGCAGCCATGACTCTCTCCAATTTTTACTGAGGTAGAATCCTTTAGGATTCGGCTGCGTCAATAAAAAAGCCGCCATGAAGGCGGCCTTAATAACATCGACTCGAATGGATCTCAAGCTTCGCTTACAAGCACACTCTTAAGATGGTTCATCAGATTGGACTCTCTTTCATGTACGATATCTTTAGGCATCTTATGATAGATCCTTTCCCTAGACTTCTCATCCAATTTACCTATGATCATTCCCATAAAGCCCGGTTCTGAAACCAAAATAAAATTGGAGAAGGAATCCTTCTTCCTTTCCAAATTCATAAAATCGCTAAGTTTACCTGCAAAAGCCGCAGCCACTCTCTTTTTCGGTTCGTGAAAAAAATCAAAATCAGATCTGGAAGCCTGGCCTGCTCCTGTAACTAGATCCGAATTTCTAAGTCTTCCTTCGGGATTCTCCATCGTTTGCACCAGCTTCAAACCGTTAGTCGGTCCTTGGTATTCGAAAATTTTTGCCTCGCTTCGGTTTGCAACCACCACCCATTTTTTCTTCATACTGTACCCTCCTATTTATGAAACTTTCCGTCACCGAAAGGTTCGGAATTCGGCCCAATAGTTTTAACCCAAGGAGAAGGAGCTAGCAATTACTTTTCCAAAACCTTCTACTTTCATGAAGATGAGAAAAAACAAATTTTGTTTAATAAGCCCGTAACGATCGTTTGGACAAGAAATAGTTACAATTAAGAGCAAAAGGATTAGAAAAACGAAATATACTTACTAATTGATAAACTGGAATCCCTCTAAATCAAAAAAGAACCAAATCATACGTCAGTCCGCAGACAAATATCAATTCTTGGGACAGCCAGAATGCCTGCTTTTTCAGAAATTCTTTGGTGGACTTTTCCGCATCGCTTTTGAGAATTGTTCTCATTCTTAGTTGACAGATTTCGAAAGGTTTTCTTTTTGAGTTTTAGACTCATTTCAAAACCTAAACATAGAACCATGACTCCTACTAATGAGAATTGAGTCTCAACAGGAGATAACATGAAACGGAACACAACCAAGGCGCTATTGACGATGATTCTAGGAATATCCTTCTTAATGAATTGCGACCAGGGCTCGAAAGAGTCGAACGCTGCACTAGTACTCGGGGCTTTGAATAGTGCCTGCGTAGATGCAGCTGTTGCAGACGATGAGATCGCAGAAACTGCAATCACTGCAGGGATCAACACTTTCCAATTGATCTCCATCCCTACTGCGGGCGCAGCAAGACATATCAGGATAGAAGGAGCATTGCTCCAAGCGTTAAGCGGACACGGAACCATCTACCTAGCTAGCGGATACACTGATGGTCTAGCAGGAACTTCCAGCACACCTACCACTGCTGCAGGCGACGGAAGACTTGTAGTGAATATCTACCAAGGCGGACCTATGGTTTATGCAGGTTATTCCGCAACCACAGCTTATGGAACGGATGATGGAACTGCAACCGCCGCGCTCGGAGGGACAGGAACAAGTCTGTTCTCTTCCTTCACCACTACTGCAAGCGATGTTTGTTTCGATATCAGCGCGGACACCACTCCTAAACTTACCGTTTGGGGAAGCGGATACAAAGGCGCAAACTGTAAGAAGAGATGCACCCTTTCCGAGTCAAACGCGATCATCAATAAAGCGGATTGGCCGAGCGGAGCCGGGATCGGTTCCACCGGCAGCACTAGCACATATTACAAGACCGGAAGCTCCGCTTCCGGGGTAACTGCGACTAAGGTAGTAACTTATAGCACTACTGCGCTTTAAGGATTTTAGGCGGTCGACTTCGGCCGCCTACTGTCATTATTAATTTTTTAATAAGGGGGATTATATAATGAAAACATTACATTCAATTTTCATTATTCTCATGGCAACTTTAAGTGTTTTCTGCGGGCCTAGCACCGGAGGGGACGACGGTCTTGCGATTTTAGCAGCATTGGAAGATGGTGGCGGATGTATCAAGGCCCCCGGTGATACAACAACAACAGGTTCCGGGACTTTTACTACCCGAGTTAACGCAACTGCAAGCGGTTGCTGGGTATATATAGACCTAAAGGCAGGCGGAACAGAGACAACCAAGTCCGGTACATGGGATCTAAAATTTAAAAGATTCGTAATAGGTACCAATAGCGGGACCAGCGGTTCCGGAAATGCAGGCGCTTGTTTTAATGCGGGCGATACAAATCTTGCTGCCGTAACCGGCGGAGATTGTACTCCGGAAGTAGATGAACTCATGTCCCAAACCGGAGGTGGAGGATTCGGAACTGCAACTGAAAACGCAAGCCCTGCTCTCTGGGATTGGTACGATTATAACGGAACCACTCATATTCTAACCGCGAAATCAAGAGGATATTTGATCCAAGGTTCGAACGGAACTTCCTTCTTCGGATTAGAAGTCACAGACTATTATGACAACGCAAGTACTAGTGGATTCCCTACATTTATCTGGAAGGAACTTTGATGGGGAAGATAAAATCATCTTCTCTTCCTAGAACACTTTATCTGATCCTTTTTTCAGGTTTATGTTTCCTAGGAGTTCCTATCTTCTCTCAAGGAGAAGTACTTCCTGAAAAAAAGACGGAAGAAAAAAAAGAAGATCCTGATAAGTCCAAAGCGAATCCGGAAACGGGAAAAGATGTTAGTAATGGGAACAACGATAGAGGCTCCATCATCACCGTTACCGGTACTCGTAGAAAAGGTTTTTTAAAAGATTCCACGATCACTACCGAGGTGATCACCAGAAAAGATATAGATGCAATGGGAGCCAGAGATATCTCCCAAACTCTGGGCAACGTTCCAGGGATAGAAGTTCGTCCGGCTCAAGCGGGAGAAAGAGGATCCACAGTTCGTTTGCAAGGTCTTGCAGGGCAAAACGTTCTTATCTTAGTAGACGGACAAAGGACCACGGGACGTTTCAGCGGTTCCATAGATTTAACTAGATTTAAAGCGGAAGATATAGAAAGAATTGAGATCGTGAAAGGTGCGTCATCCGCTCTTTACGGCTCGGATGCGATCGCAGGTGTGATCAATATCATCACCAAGGAACAAAGAGATCCCTACTCCGCAAACTTTAGGACTTTTATGGGAGGAGGAAATCCTGTCTATTATGGAACAGGAACAGAGTTCCGTAACTACGCATCCGTAGGAGTTCGCAAAGGGATCGTATCCACTAACTTTACTGCAGGTTGGCATAGAGGAGACGGTTACGATCTAACTCCGGATGCGACCTTAGGTCCTAAGAACGGAAGAGTAGAAAGTCTTTCTTCCAGTTATTCCCCCTTTCCTACAGACACTCCTCTTTGGACCAAACTATATATTTATCGCAAAAAACTTCCTTATGAAGGTCCTTTAGAATCCACTTCCGGTAGCGCATTCGAAGACATTAACGTTTCTAATAAGACAACTTTCGATATCTCGGAAACATTTAAAATAGGTTTCCAATTCTATTATAGATATCTAAACCAAAATGCGGTAGATGCTGTTCCTCCAAGAGGAGTTTACGATAGAAGCAATAAAACCCATGACTTCATGGGCGCGGTCAACGCAGATTGGGAAATTACCAAAACATTAAACTTAAACGTAAATACAAACTACGCCAGATTTTTCGATACCTACACATACGACCAAAGAAAGTCGGACGCCCAGGATAAAAGGGAAAAGTTAGATAACGCAGTCACAGAATTGCGGACCCGTTTAGATCACAAGATCTCAGAAGGACATGTAATCTCATATGGTGCGGAAACTTTAATAGACCAATTTTCTTCCGCAAGGATCGCTCCGGATTGTAAGAGAAATTTTCCTTATGTTTGTGCGAGTGATATTCTCGGGGGAACAGACCCGTACCAGACCCAAAATGGATATGCCCAAAGACAAAGAAATGCGTTTTATGTGCAAGATGAATGGAGAGTATCCAGCGCTCCTAGGATCCAGATCGTGCCCGGAATTCGCTCCGACCACGACTCCATTTACGGAGGACAGATCCTTCCTAAATTAGCGGTTCGCTACGATGTGACCGATAAATTCCGCATCAGGGCAGCCAATGGCCTGGGATATAGAGCTCCCAGCTTCCAGGATCTATATTATAATTTTATAAACCCAGGTGTGGGCTATAGAGTAGCAGGAAATCCTGACCTAAAGCCTGAACTTTCTCGCAGTTATAACTTAGGCGGAGAATGGGAACCGAATAAGGTATTCTGGTTTAGCTTTAACTTCTTCTATAATAATATCGATAATTTGATCGGATTCAGGACTAACCCGACTAGGGATGCATCCGGATTACAGATCTTTAATACATCCAATTACCAAAAGGCTCTTACAAAAGGATTCGAATCTTCCGTTACTCTTAGGGTTCATCAGAATATTTCCTTGGGCGGCGGTTATACATATACGGATACAAGAGACGAATTGACCAATCTTCCTTTAGAAGGAAGAGGATATCATAGATGGAATGCCAATATACGAATAGATCACCAACCTAGCGGATTCAGTTTCTCTTTATTCGCGGTGATCTTCGGAAAACAGCCTTATTATTGTCAAAAAAATCCGCTTTGGTGCGATCCTCAATTGCCTACGGAGCTCTCCGCACTTAGCGCTCAGCTTACTACACAAGCAACGAATACGATCAATGCATTATTCGGAAGTATTCCAGGCGGCATCCAAGAATATTGTACGGAAAGAAACTTATCTTACTGTACTACAGGACCCACGTACGGTGTAAGAATGGTGAACCCTCATACCAATTTGAATATCAGAGTTTCTCAGAAAATATTAGGAACTTTTGAAATATTCGCAGGTGTCGACAACCTTCTAGACACATTCGATCTTACTTATAATCCGCAAAAACCTAGATTCTATTATGTGGGGATAGATGGAAGGTTCAGCGCGGGCGCGGCTCCTGCGGATTATTCCGCGGCGCCGATACCTTCTTCTTCGCCTGTACCGGGAGTCCGGTAAAAACATTCTAAAATTGGGAGAACCAATATGAAAAAACTCTTAACCTTGGCTTTGTTCGTCTGTTTACCTGCATCTATCTTTGCAGAGGCAAAGGATCTTAGGATCGTAACATTGAACGGAACCGTTTCCGAGATCGTTTTTGCATTAGGAAAAGGTAAACTAGTAGTGGGCAATGACACTTCTTCCCTTTATCCTCCGGAAGCATTAGCACTTCCTAAAGTAGGCTACCAAAGAGCGCTTTCCGCAGAAGGGATTCTTTCCTTAAAGCCGAATTTGATCCTTGGATTAGAGTATGCAGGTCCTCCCGAAGTAATAGAACAACTCAAATCTGCAGGTTTAAAAGTGATTATCTATCCTGGATTGCCAGGAGTAGAACCTGCGTTAAATAATATTCTTGCGATCGGAAAAGAGATCGGTGCGGAAAAAGAAGCACTAAAGATCGTGCAAGACATCCGCAAAAAACATTCCAAAATTGCGGAGAAGGTTTCCAAATTAAAATCCAAACCTAAAGTCCTATTCGTATATCATAGGGGAACAAGCCTTGCACAAGTTTCAGGAACGGAAACTCCTGCAGACGAAATGATCCGACTCGGCGGAGGGATCAATGCAGTGGATGGATTCAAAGGTTTTAAGCCGATCACTCCTGAGGCAGTGATAGCAGCACAACCGGATATTATCTTAATTCCAAGCAGAGGTTTAGAAAGCCTTGGCGGAAAAGACGGAGTATTCTCTCTTCCGGGAGTAAAAGATACTCCTGCAGGAAAAAAATCCAGAGTAGTTGCGATAGACGATCTAATCCTTTTAGGCTTCGGTCCGAGACTTGGTCAAGGGATCGAGGAATTATTCGAGTCATTCCATCTTAAAACGCCTGGGAAAAAATGATTATATCCTCTCCGGAAACTTCTTCCCCTGAAATGAAAAGTATAGGGGTAGAAAAGAAAAAGATAACAGGACGAAAAGTCCCACCTATTCTCGTATACACGTTGTTAGCCGTTGGACTTTTCGGGATCGGGATACTTTCTCTTAAATTCGGATCCATACAACTTTCTACCGAAGAGATCCTGAAAGTATTGATCTTAAGACAGGATTCCCTATCTGAATTAGAGATCCCGCATTCCGTTCTAGTTTGGAATTTGAGAATGCCAAGACTCGTACTATCTATGTTAGTCGGAGCTTGTCTTGCGTCTGCAGGAGTTTGTATACAAGGACTATTTCGAAATCCATTGGTAGAACCTGGATTTATAGGAGTAAGCCCAGGGGCAGCATTAGCAGCTTCTACCTGGATCGTATTCTCCGAAAAAATACTTACATTCTTCCCCGCAGAACTGAAAGGAAAAGAAAGTTTTCTATTGCAGTTATGCGCCTTTGGAGGAGCGCTTTCTGTTTCCTTCTTCTTACATGTGGTTTCCAAAAGAGAAGGTGGAGGATTTTCCTTAGTTCTGGTGCTTGCAGGGATCGCGGTAAACGCGACCGTAGTTTCTCTTTTAGGATTTTTATCCTATCTCGCAGACGATGCGCAACTTAGAAATCTTACTTTCTGGAGTTTGGGAAGTATGGCAATCGCAAGCTGGCATAAAATTTATCTACTCGGTTCCGTTCTTCTAATCGTTACCTTCTTCTTTCCAGTACTTGCCAGAGGTTTGGACGCTTTAGCATTAGGTGAGGCAGAAGCTTTTCATACAGGCTTCAAGGTAAGAAGGATCCGAAATCTTACCATTGTTCTAGCAAGTCTATTAGTAGGAGTTAGCATTTCCATCTGTGGAAATATCGCATTCGTAGGTTTGATCGTTCCTCATATTCTGAGAATGGTTTTAGGACCGGGCCATAAAACGTTATTACCTGCTTCCTTATTCGGAGGAGCGCTTCTTCTCTCTATAGCGGACTTGGCTGCACGCACTGTCGCCTTCCCATCTGAACTTCCGATCGGAATCATTGCCGCAGGAATAGGTGGTCCATTCTTTCTGTCCTTAATCCTACAAGCAAAACGTAGAGAAGGTGAATTTAGATGAGCCTAGTATTATCAGACGTTTCCTTATCCAGAGGGGGAAGATTCTTATTGTCAGGGGTCAATATAAGTTTGTATCCGGGAGAACTTTTGATCGTGCTTGGTCCAAACGGAGCGGGAAAATCCACCTTATTAAAATTATTCTCCGGAGAAATGTCCCCGGATAAAGGATTCGTGCTTTTGGATGGGATTCCTTTGTCGGAGTACGATTCGGAAGACCTGGCGCTTCGCAGAAGTGTTCTCTCCCAAGAATCAGAGATCCATTTCCCGTTTATCGCGGATGAGATCGTTCGTATGGGAAGATCATGCTCTAAATTAAGAGTTCCTAAACCATTAGAGGACCAGATCACCGAAGATGCGTTTCATGCGGTACATCTAGGGGAACGAGAAAGATTCCAAACTTATAATAAACTTTCGGGTGGAGAAAAACAAAGGACCCAAATGGCAAGGGTTTTGGTACAGGACAAGGAACCAACCCAAAGAGAAAGTTACGTTCTTTTGGACGAACCGGGAGCTTCTCTAGATCCGAATAGAATACATTCTCTATTAGAAAAAGCAAAACAACTCAGTAAAGAAGGAAGAGGCGTTCTCTGTATCCTTCACGATTTGAATCTAGCTTTGAGATATGCCGATCGGATTGCAGTATTAAAAGAAGGTAAGATACTAGCGGACGGAGTTCCGGAGAATATACTGGATGAGGATTTTGTCTTAGAACATTTCAGATTGAGAACTAAAAAGGTCCCGTTTCCGGAAGGAGGGCATTATCTCATCCCTCTCGGCCCCGCAGAACAACACACAAAAAAAGAACCGCCATATACATTAGATGCTAAAGGAGTAAAAGAAAATGTCCATCGCTGAATCGTTAGAAATCGAGAATATCATCAAAGATTGGAAACAGATCAAAGAAACACAACCTCGTCTTAGAATGAGAGAGATCGCTTCCCAACTAAAAACTTCGGAAGGTGGACTATTAGCTGCCTCCGAGATCTCAAAAACGGAAGGATTCCCTCAAGTTTCTTCCCTCCAAACCAGCTGGGGTGAATTGTTCGCAAAATTCGGAGAATTGGGACATGTAATGGTCCTCACTCGAAACGAAGCCTGCGTACATGAAAGAAAAGGAATATTCGAAAAAGTAAGTTCCGGCCCGGGACATATCCTAGTCGTTGGAGCGGATATTGATCTCAGACTTTTCCCAGGAATTTGGAAATACGGATTTTCTGTAGAAGAACCTAAACAAGATTCCATCCAAAGATCCTTTCAGTTCTTCAATGAAAATGGAGAGGCTATGTTCAAACTTTTCCTTACTGATAAATCGAATGTGTCCGCTTGGGAAAAACTAAGATCGGAATTCAAAAACGAATCTCCAGACTTCTCCTCCTTATTCTCTTCTGAAAACAAAAAGGAAACCGCTGTAGCGGAGAAAAAAGAACTTAAGCCGGAAACCAAGGCTGAATTCTTAAACGACTGGGCAAAATTAGAAGACACTCACGAGTTTTTCTCTCTATTAAAAAAACATGGTGTTTCCAGGATCCAATCCATGGAGATCGCCAGCGGAAAATTCACTAAAACCGTCGAGCCCAAAGCAGTATTAAGAATGTTAGAAATGGCTTCCTTAGACAGGACACCGATCATGGTTTTCGTGGGAAACCCAGGTTCCATCCAGATCCATACGGGAGAAGTCACCAATATTAAGGTTTTGGAATCTTGGTGGAATGTACTTGATCCTGAATTCAATCTACACTTAAGATCCGACCTGATCTCCAAAGTGTATATAGTGGATAAACCTTCTAAAGACGGAATGATCCACTCCATGGAAGTATACGATGAGAACGGAGAATTGATCGTTCAGTTTTTCGGGAAAAGAAAACCGGGACAGCCGGAAAGAACCGATTGGGTCGGCCTATTAGATAAGGTGTCAGTGCTCGCCTAAGAATACAAGGATCGTTAGCTCTTTTACAATAAGTCCAAAGAGCTAACGAAGTTTTCCTTAAACACTCTTATGTGTTTCTATATAAAAATCAGCCGAGATACGACCGGATCCATAGAGAGAAAAGTGTAAAAGTAAAAGTAGGATCATGGACGCGTAAGGCAGATTTGATCCGGGAGATACGAAACCTTCTCTTGCATGGATGAACAAAACGGCCCCGACTAGCACGGGCAATTGTAAAATTGCGGAGAATCTAGTCAGAAGTCCTACCATCAGCAGCACACCACCACAAATGTGAGCGATCACTATATAATGAGCGAGTAATGTAGAAGCATAAGGAGCGTTATTTAGTTCCATGAGTCGGATGAGCGCATCCGTATCTGCAAGGAATGCTAATCCCTTATACACAAGAACACCGCCTAAATATACGCGGACCATATCGATCCACCAATCCCGATGAGTCTCTAACCAATCATGCCATCTTTCCATACGGACCTCCGTCCTGCGATGGAACATTCTATCTTTCTTTTTTTGAAAATCAAGACCTCTTGTAAAAAAGAGATCTTGTATATCGAACAATCGTTTATTAATATATAGATAAACTCATCCAAAAGGATTATCGTTCAGTAAGGATCATTTGCAGAGTAACTTTCTACTCTCTAATCTGCATCGAGTAGTTCTGCCGGCTTTCGTATATTTACCGTTCCCGTTACCTTCTGCTGTAAACGATCCGGTAAAAACGGAACCGTCCCGAAACACATAACGTCCAGAACCTATTTTTTTATCTTCGGACCAATTGCCCTCGTATCTATCTCCATCCGAATACGCCAAAGTCCCCCAACCTTCTCTCATCTCTCCCACAAATCTGCCGGAGTAAACGTCTTTGGTATCGTAAACATAGACACCTTCTCCGTTCTTACAATTTCCTTTTTTACATCCGGGAGAACCGCTTGCAAAAGATCTAAGACTGACTCCGGGACTTGGCTCCGGTTTTCTTTCGATAGGTTTGCCGTCCGCATCCTCGTCGAAATATTCTCTGGAAGAAATATCTGAGTCCTGGTCCCTATCGTCCGCTTTCTTTTTAGGTTTTAATCTTTCGATCTCAGGGTTGGACTTTGGCTTTGGTTTGGAACAATCGGAAAAGAAGAAGGAGCTGGAAAATAAGAATACGAACAAGGAAATCGAGGTGAAAATTCTTTTGATCATTCTGGATCCCGGATTTCCTACAGAGAGCCCGGGAAGATCAGAATGTCAATAAAGTTCTAAGACTGTTTTTCCAAAACAAGCAGAGTGATCTCAGAAGGAGCTCCAATTCTTAATGGAGGTCCCCAGTAACCGGTTCCCCTACTTACGTAAAGTTGGGTATCTTCCCATTTACTCAAACCCGCCACAAACTTTTGGAACAGATGGATAAACACATTTCCTGGAAAATACTGCCCTCCATGAGTGTGACCGGAAAGTTGAAGATCGTAACCTACCTTAGCCGCCTCAAAAATGGAATTCGGTTGGTGAGCAAGTAACACCTTGTAATGGGCCCCTTCCGTTCCGAGAGAAGCCTGTTTAGGATCTGTTCTATGACCTGGAATAATCGTATGTGCCTTATAATCAGTTACACCTGCGACAGCTATCTTTGCGCCATTATGATCTATTAGTTTATTCTGATTTAATAATACATTTATTCCAAGATCTTCTAATTCTCGGATCCAAGCGATTACACCAGAATAATACTCATGGTTTCCTGTTACAAAGAATGTACCATACTTAGATTCCAGATCTTTCAGCGAAGAAACATGATGTTTCAACATATTTACGGTGCCATCGACCAGGTCCCCGGTAATTGCAATCAGATCCGGCTTTAAAGAATTTGTTTTGGAGACCACACCTTCTAAAAACTTCCCCTTAATCGTTGGCCCGATATGGATGTCGGAAAGTTGTGCGATCTTAAAGCCGTGCAGACCGTCAGGAAGATCCTTTACCTTGATTCTCACATGTTTGACCGTAGGAGTTTTTTTAGCTTGGTAAAATCCGAAAGCGGTTAACCCACCTGCGATCCCTAAAAGTGTAAAGGAAGAGATCCTGGCTAAAAAGTCCCCTCTTCCGAATTTTTCCGCCCCCATTAACGTTTCGATTTCGGCTGATGCGACAGAAATACTTTTGGATTGTAGAAGGTCCGAAAGATAAATAACTCCTCTCCAAGCCAAGTTTCCCAGATCTTTAAAAACTACGAAGGAAACGAGAATGGTCGCAAATCCCAAAGTAGTAAAAGCGGAATAGGCCCAGAACTTTTGCCATTGGGTTTCTCTAAAAAATAAACTTAAAAGATATGCGCTAGGGGTGAGAAGGACCAGGAAAACTACTCCGATCCATAAAGAAACCTTCTGAAAAGTTCCGAGTTCAAAAGGTGCGATCAAACGACTCGTCGCGTAAGAATAACCTATCAAAAGAATAACGGTAAAAACACTAAGAAAAATCAATAACCTTTGCAAATCGAACTCCATCACCGGATACTTATATCCGACCGAAAAAAAGGGCGAGAGTTCCTCTAAAAACAGCCTTTCTCACATTTTGTTTCGACAGAAACGACAATCCGTTGACTTACTCGCCGATCCATGAGAGTCTTGCCCCATCTATGTCTACCACTGACTCGGAAACCAGAAAATACAAAAGTCTACTGAATACGAGTACGATCCTAAATGCAAATTTAGACCTATACCAACTTCTACCTTTGATCATGTTGTATTCCAAAGATCTGTTAGAAGCGGAAGCAAGCTCCCTATTTTTATTAGAGGAGAAGGACGGATTTTTATACTGCGAAGTTGCCTTGGGTGAAAAAGGAGAGATCGTCCAAAAATATGCAAGGCTCGAACCTGGACAGGGGATCGCGGGCTGGGTGGCTAAAGAAAAAAAACCGATCATTCTAGAAGACGCCTATACGGACCCCAGATTCAACCCTGCTTTGGACCAAAAAACAGGATTTAGGACCAGGTCACTTGCATGCGTTCCTTTATACATTGCGGACAAGGTGATCGGAACCCTTGAAATTCTGAACAAATCGGACAACAGAAGTTTTGATGCCTCGGATGTAGAGGTTCTCAATTCACTTTCCGAAATGGCCGCAATCGCAATCAAAAATGCACAAGCACACGAAACCCTTAAGAAGAGGGTGTTGGAACTCCGACTACTTTACGAATTCGAAAAATTAACGGTCGCAGAAAAAAGCATCCATGAATTAGGAAATTGGCTCTTAGACAAGGTACTCGAATTCTTAGAAGCAAAAGCAGGAACCATTTATATTGCGGATCCTACGTTAGAAGTCCTGCGTGTTTTAGCGGCCAGAGGGATCCCAGAAGAAGCAATTCATAATATACAAGTCCCTTATGGAGAAGGAATATCAGGCTGGGTTGCAAAAGAAAAACAAAGCCTACTCATCCAAAATCTGGACGAGGACCCAAGATACGATAAGAGCGCTAAATATAAATTCGAAGCAAACTCTCTCATCTCCGCCCCGTTACTATTCAGAGGAGAATTATTGGGAGTTATCAGCGTAAACAATAAGTATTCGGGATTCGCATTCACACATGCAGATCTAGAAATGTTGGGCGCTATCGCAAACAGGTTAAGTGTCACCATCAAAAACGCGAATCTTTTCCACAAAGTTTTGGATACGGATAGGGAATTAAAGCGTGCCAGAGAAGTAATGCATAAGATACTTCCTTCTAGTCTTCCTTATGTGGGAGGGTTGGAATTCGGAGTACAACATATTCCTTACGATAATGTAGGTGGAGATTTTTATAATATTTTAAAATTAGACGAGAATCGTAGTGCGGTCCTGATCGCTGACGTTTCCGGTCATGGGCTTTCCGCCTCTGTAGTTGCGACAGTCATTCATACCGTCGTGAGCACATTCGATTCCGAAACATTAGGAAGTCCTTCCAAGTTTTTCACCGCACTCAACTACGCGTTGTATAATAAATTAGCTGGAAATTTCCTTACCGCATTTTACGGGATTATCCATACAGGCACCAACACACTGTCTTATACGAATGCAGGTCATAATCCTCCAATCCTGTATAGAAAATCGGAAGGAAGTTCCTTACATCTGGAAACAAAAGGAAAACTGGTCGGGGTGATCCCTGACTTATTCTTCGAAGAATATGTAACTTCTTTCCAGCCGCAAGACAGATTGGTCTTATATACGGACGGACTTACGGAACATTCTAACACGGATAGGACCAGAAGATACAGCGAAGACTTACTGAGCCTAGCAGTCCGAAATCATTCTCAGACCCAGTCAGCACAAGCAGCGGAAACTTTAATTAAAGAATGTAGGACCTATTGCCATAGATCCGATTTTGAAGATGACGTTACTCTATTGATCGTGGATAGAGTTTAGGATTTGCTGCTCGCAATCTTATGGTCGGATCCGATCAGTTAATTATATCTTAGAAAACCTTGTGATTGCTTCCGGAACAATTCCGAAAACATGATCCATAGCGGCTAGTCTCCAGTCTTCGCGGTTCGGATAGAACATCTGTTTAAATTCTTCTCTTACCTTATCCGCTTCTAATTCGGATTTGGAACCGTGAAATCGGATGCGGTTCTCGCTGATCATTAAAAAACTTCCTCGGATAGCGCCCATCACATTCAAATTTCCGAATGTTCCTAACTCCACGGTAATTGGGAATAGATCTTTTTCTTTTGCCAAAATTTTACCGAAAAAATCAGTAAAATCCCCCGAGGTCCTATAAAAATCTTCCTCTCCTTCGTTCAAAAGAAGACCAAAATCGCCGAAAACTTTTTTGAGATTTTTATCCGTCTTAGAGCCACTTTCCGCATTATGCATTAGGCTAAGCCCATTTTTAGCTCCATAACCTGTATGGAAGTCCAAGATCAAAATACGATCGTAAGGTTTTAAAACTTTTTTAAAATACTTTCTTAAAGCGCGCACCACAGGTTCAGGTTTTCTGCCGCCGTAATAGATCCCTTTTGGAAATTCATATTGGCCGTTTACCGCTGCATCCAAAACATACTTTGCGCCAAAGCGGATCACAACTCCCAAGAACCGAAGAATGAAAAATATGTATTCTAAGAAAAAATTTCCAAACTCAGAACCAGGATTTAGAAAACTTTGGATCTTTCTGTATTTCTTGTTTTTGAACTTCTTGTGAAGTTTCTCTCTTTTTAAAGCAAAGTTTCGGTTTAGGTCGACGTTCCTTTCGTTCACTCTCAGGAAGTTTTTGAAACCGTGTGCATTGATCCCATGTAAAATCAAAAAGTCCGAATTTTTAGGAAGTTTATAAGCGCTCTTGTCATCCAGCAGGAATTCCTCGATCCATCTGCGCTGGAATGCGGAACCTGCAAATCCTTCTACTCCATGAATGCCAGAGCTCATAATCACCAAACGTTTTGCGGGTTTTTTCTTTTCTCCTAAACAATATATATCCAACTCTCCCCCGTCTTTAGGGATCTCCAGACATTCATAGTCGAAACGAGAAAACTTGGATTTTAGCTGTTTTTTGTAGGATAAGAAGGCCTTTCTACAGGCTTCGTAGGTTTCTAGATAGTACGATAATACGTCCACTTAAACACGAACATACCTAACTCCGCTCTCAGGTCCAAAAAAAAATCTTTCTATTAGATTACGATTCGATGAATCTTAAGCCTCTATTTTTACGTTTGATCAGATCGCCCCCTGCCATCCGAACCCAAAACTATAAGTATAAAATGGACTAAAAAAGAAGAAGGTCCGCTGGCTCTGATCATCCACTGCAGCGGGCCTTCTACGCTCAAACAAAAAACAACCAATTAATTATAGTATTATAATGTACTAAATATATGTCGACACACACTCATGGAAACTATTACTTCCGTGATAAA
The DNA here is from genome assembly GCF_003112675.1 of Leptospira johnsonii. Lineage (NCBI taxonomy): Bacteria > Pseudomonadati > Spirochaetota > Leptospiria > Leptospirales > Leptospiraceae > Leptospira > Leptospira johnsonii. The sequence goes on from NZ_BFAY01000011.1 coordinate 246,877, forward strand.
TAAAATAAAAATATGATTTAACCCTTAAGAACTATAACCTTGATCATGTAATAAACCGCTTGTTATATTACATGATGTTTTTTTAAAATAATTTTTTCGCTCTTGTGAAATGTTCACACTCCGTCATCGGTCTAACCTAGTACCTTAAGGAGGTATGAACATGGATACAGTGACCATCTTCGCATTAGCGCTTTTGGCTGTTCCTGTGTTTGCCCGGTTTGCCCGAGTATCCAAGGATGCGATGAATCGCTATCACCTAATCGGATTGGGAGGTCTTTTCCTAATTCTTGGTGAAGCTACGAAGATTACTGCGACTAAAGTAACGCCTATAGCAGCAGTTCTTCCTATGATTGACATCGCAACTGCGATCCTAGCTTACGCGGGGGTACTTTTCGGGGTAGTATGGCTATCGCTCTACTACGTCAAACACCCGAACGAAATCTAAAAAGAATCCTCCCTATTTGAAAAGGAAAGGAAGGCGGGACATGTTCCCGCCTTTTTTTGTTGGAAAAGATAAAAGAAGAATTATCTCTGTAATCTGTGAGCCTAGAATTCAAACGTCCGGATACCAAACATTCCATCCTATATGTAGCCGATCCAGTCTGTGCCTGGTGTTACGGCTTCTCCCCCGTTTTTGAAAAGATAAGGCAAAAATACTCCGACAAGATAGAGTTCACATTGGTGCTCGGAGGATTAAAATACGGTCCCGAGGTGGAAACATTTTCGGAAGAAGTCACAGAAAAACTAAAATATCTTTGGAGAGAAGTGGAAAGGATCTCTAAGAGAAGTTTTCACTACGATATACTCCAAAATCGAAATATAAAATACGATTCGGAGCCTGGCTCCAGGGCGGTCATTACGGCCCAAAGGATCGACCCTACTCTATCTTTTGCTTTTTTAGATAAGCTGCTGGAAAGTTTTCACTCCCAAAAAAAAGACCCTAACAGTTTTGAAACATATGCCGAGATCGCTTCGGAACTTTCTCTGCCTTTGGATGAATTCAAAGAATTATACCATAGAGAAGAAACACTCTTAGAAACTAGGAACGATTTCAATTACGGATATATTTTGGGCGTAACAGGATTTCCTTGTTTGGTATTTTCAGACGGCTTGGATAGAGGGATCCTAACCAAAGGGTATGCTTCTTTTGAAGAGGTGGATGGACTTTTAGGGGATTATTTCAGGTCTATAGGACAATATTAAAAAACAAGGACGAGTTCCCTCGTCCTTTAATGCCAATGTACTTTATCTGACAACGATCAACTTTGTCTCCTCTTCCAAGAAAGCATCCGCCGCTTCCGACCAAGAGGCCTTACGCGTGGTGACCTTAGAAGGATCGAAACCTTCTTCTTCTACTAATCTCAAAATTTCGGGGATCCATTCTCTGGATCTAACTCTTCCCAAACGAATGGTGGCCCCATTATTATATAATTCTAAATAAGGAATCGGAATACTATTGGTCCAGAAAATAGAAGCGGATCCGAATTCTCCTTCTATTCCAAGAGACCTAAGACCGCAATCCCAACCTTCCGCAGTTCCGTTTGCATCTGCCACAATATCGAACTTACCGAAACTTTTGGGGAAAGAAGTCACCTGCTCCACTTTCACTCCATAAGATTCCGCAATCTGTAGACGTTTTTTGTCCGTATCCATATATACGAGTTCCGCAGCACCCATATGTTTTGCAAGAGCGGCAGTATACAATCCTATACTGGAAGCAAAACCCCCTAGTACTAAAACGGACCGATTCTTGTTTTGTTTGAGGTGCATTCCGACTAGCTTCCATGCTTCTACGATATTATCGCTGATACTTGCTATCGCGGCAGGATCGGTCTTATTAGAAAATGGGATCAGCATCTCTTTTGCATAAGGGACCAAGACGGAATCGGATATGGCCCCACCGAATTCTTTAGCGCCTTTTCCCATTCCGTAAGCGCTTGTATGAGAAACAGTACTACAACTTTTAGTCAGTCCGGTTTCACAATTCGCACAATGTCCACAGGAGATTTGGAATGGAACTGCGACACGAGTTCCTTTTGGAAATAGAGAAGATAATTCCTCGCTTGTTTCCATAATTTCTCCCACGAACTCATGACCTAGAGGAAAAGGAGGACGGAATAATGTCTGCCCTCTTAATATAGGAAGATCCAAATCACATCTGGCAACCGCCAGGGGACGGACCAAGGCTTGGTTCGGTCCTGAAAGTTTAGGGTCCTGGACTTCTTCCCATTCTACCCGATTTCTTTTAGAAAATAGCAATTGTTGCATGGTTTCCTCCGATAGACCACTCAGTCTATCATCAAATCGTCCTCATAAAAATAGGATAGACCAGTTAGTCTATCATTTTATTTTAGTCTGATGAGCAAACGAAAACCGGAACCGGTCTCGGGAGAAGGTCCTTTCGAAAGGATAGCATCCGCTGCTGTCCGTCTGATGTATTCCCAAGGTTATGCAGGAACTTCTATCAACCAGGTGATCGACGAATCTGAATCCCATAAAGCCAGCTTCTATAGATATTTTCAGACCAAAGAAGATCTGGGAAAAGAATACTTAGAAAGACAGGGTAAGGATTTTAGAGAAGCCTGGGAAAGACTGATGGAAAGATCCAAAACTCCGGAAGAGTTCGTGCATAGATGGATGGCACTTTTAAAAAAGCAGGTTAAGTCCGGAAAGTATTTCGGATGCCCTCTTGCTCGATTTATGGGAAGTTTAGATAAACCGGAACCGGATCTAGCGGAGAGAAGTTCTTTAGTATTGGGATCTTGGATCTCCTGTTTAGAAAATTATTTTGAGAAGAATAAGAAAGATCTTACACTTCCCGCAAATTTCGATTCTAAAAAGAAAGCGGAACTATTTCTGAAATTATTCCAAGGCAATTCTCAATTTTATGTGATGACACACGATCCCAAGTATTTTAACGAATTGGAAGAGGAGATGCTTTCCAATCTAAACTAGTTTTGTCTTTTTAAGAGAGATCTTTACCTTCTTTCCTTTTAATCGTACGATCTTTCCGGGAGCACCCACTACCGTACAATTATCTGGAATATCATGGTCTATGACTACAGCTTCTGCGCCAATCTTCACATTATTGCCCACATGCACTGGACCTAAGACTGTGGCCCTGGCACCGATGAGCACATTATTTCCAACAGTAGGGTGACGTTTCCCTTGGTGGTTTCCTGTTCCGCCCAAGGTGACTCCATGGAATAAGATACAATCGTCCCCTATCTCCGCGGTCCCACCTATTACAATCCCCATCCCATGGTCTATGAATAGACCGCTACCGATCTTTGCTCCGGGATGGATCTCTATTCCGGTTAGAAACCGACTGAACTGAGAAATGAATCTGGCCAAGAACTTTAATCCTATCTTATATAAAGGATATGCAATATACTTGTGCATTAAAATGGCGTGTAAACCCGGATAGAGTATAAATTCCATTCCTCTCGCTGCAGGGTCGTTTTTGAAAATTGCTTGGATCTCTCGAATCATTCGGAAAATCTAATAGGTCTTTTTGTTTTTACGTTCTGATCTGGAATATTCTTCCTTACTTTCTCTTTTGGCTACGTAGTTTGCCAAGGTCAGAATAGCTCCTCCCCAGAAAGCTGCCCAAAAACCAGGCACGAATATTTTATCGGGGAAAATGTTTGCGATCCAGAATAGTACGATCGCATTGACCACAAGGCCTGCAAGTCCTAAGGTTAAAAGATAAACCAGATATCCTACGCCAAAGGTGACCAGTACCAGGAACCATCTTAAAACAAAATTTAAAAACCCGAAGAACAGGACGATGACTACTACGTCCCAGACCTTATCACTGACACGAAATCCTGAATCGATCAGAGGAAAAACGAAAACTACTACCAATGACTGTAGTAAAACGGAAAAAAGAAGTCGGTACATCTATGTCCTTAAACTGTGGAATCTAGAAACTGTCCCAAATGAGGAGGCAATCCGCCTGGAGGAACTACCACTGTTTGTGGCTGCATAACTGCGTTGTCCGAAACGGAAGCTACTTCTCTGGGTTGATCTCCTACCAAAGCAGGAGCCGAAGAATCGGAATACAAAATTTGCCGAGATCCGACAGCCATATAAGGCATATTCTTCTTCCTTTCTGTTATATTCTTCCTATTAGACGAATTCGAAAAGCAAAATTATGATCTAACCCTCTATAACCAATCCGCAATCCATCTTTTCGACCACGAAACCGGTATAGATCAATGGATAGAGTAAGTAAGTTCCGAGCCCTAAAACCCAGGCAAATCCTGTACGAGGAGTATCTCTCACTCCTGTACTTTGGAAAAACAACCGAACGGATCTGAACGGTTTTTTGCCGGAGTCGGAAGATGCTAAGGATCTATCAGTAATCCCCAGACCACAGTTATGAGTGAGCTTGTTTCCTTCGATAGTGATGAGCACTTCTTTTCTTTCGGATCTACTCCAAGAAACTCTTCTGGTAACTGTGCCTTCTAATTCCAATTCTTTGGATCTGGCTCCAGTTCCGACCAAGATCGGAAATTTGGCGTATTCTCTATCTAACCTTCTGTCTTTGCCTTCCGTTCCAGTAGCGAAAGTTGCCATCAAAGTTTTTACATCGTAATCCAGGTCGTCTTCGAATTGGACTAACACAGGTATTTCCGATCTTAGTTCTCCGGATGAAGGCAACTGAAGTTCAGAGTTTTTCTTTTCGGCTCCGGAACAGGATAACAAGAAAGAGAAAATAGATACAAAAAGTATCGTACGATATTTATCAAATGAATTCATAGGATGTCCGGCCCTTCTATGAAACCCCAGAAAGAATTTCTGTCCAGCGAAAATCGCGGTTGGACGAATACAAATCGACAAAGGTTTCAAACAAAACAATAAATAGAAATTTATTTCATATGTCCGACTTGGAACTCGGGTCAGATATAAAATAAGTGCCAAGACCTGATGGGAAGGCTATTATGCGATCTTTATCCATAAACCATTATATACTTCTAATATTTTCCAAAACAAAATCAAAGCCCAGATTTTCCAAACGAATACAGATCCTTATTCTATTATCGGTCTATTCTTGTTCTTCTTTTCCGAGAGGAGATAAGTCTCTTATCTCAAGAGAGCACCAGTATTCACTCTTTTATACGAATGAAGACGGAAACATTTACAGAACAGACCTAAGCCTTAAGACAAAATACAAAGATGCGTTTTCCGATTTAGAAAAATTCGACTCAGAGTTTCTAAGTCCTCAAAAACAAAAATATACGGAAAGGATCAAAGAAGTTTCCTTATATAAATCAGAACTCAAAAAAGACAGCAGCTCAATAGTGAGAAAATTAGGAGGAGTTCTTGCAATCGCAGCGATCACTCCTGTCCCATTCGCTTTTGAGACCACTTTAATATTAGGGACCATCTATGTAACATACCAAAGAGTCACCGAAACTTCAGAAGCAAAGCTCAGGAAAAAACATGTGGAATTTCTGATCAATGAATGTGCAAACTCTGAAGACAGCTTAGAAGATTTTAAAGAAGATCATTTGGACAAATTTGTTTCTCGCTGGAAAAAAGAATTTATGAAAGAGTCAAATCATTTTGTGAACGCCGACGATTGGGAAGATGTTCGCTTATTGGATACTCTTATGGAAAAATACCAGATAGACAAGGAATGGATCAAGATCAACGCGGAATGGGAATGGAGAGCTTCTACCCAACATTGTAATAGGGAAACCAAAGAGGAAAAAGATAGTCGTATCCATAAGGAAGAAAAGAAATGGAAAAAGAATGGATCCAAGACTGAAAACCGCATTGGATTATCTGAAAAAAGGGGATTCTAATTCCGCTAAGTCCGTCCTGATCTCTTGGACAGAGTCGGAACCGAATAATCCTAACGCATTTTTTCATTTAGGAATGTGCCTCTCTCAATTGGGTGAGATGAGCCCTGCCGAAACCGCATTGCAAGAATGTATAGGCTTGGAACCTGCACATGTACAAGCCTGGGTCGGACTTGGAGTATTATTCGCTCGCAAGAAGGACAAACCAAAAGCGGAGTTCCATCTTTCTAAGGCATTGGAGCTGGACGATACGGATGTATTTGCCAAAAAAAATCTGGCGGCTGTGTATACCGGCGCTTCTAAGTTCGATCGCGCCTTAGATCTGCTCAAAGACCTGCCCGAGTCGGAGTTATCCGATTCCCCCACTTTATATGCATTAGCGATTTGTTATGTAAGGACCAATCGATTCGAAGAAGCGAGAGAAACTTTCCGCAAATTAGAGATCGTAGGCATCCCGGATCAGGTCAAAAAAGAATATCTTCAACTCAAACAATTGCTGGAAGAAAAACAATTCGAGCAAGGCGGGATCTGGAGCTTTCTTAAAAAAGAAGAAGACTTCTGACTTTTTTTCTTTTCTACTTGACTTCCTTCTTCCATTTGCCGAGTCTAAAAGTATAAGTATGGCACAAAATTTCTTCCAAGCTAATTTGCTCGGTCTCCTCTTACTCCTTCTTTGGAGTTGAGAGGACGGAAATATTGCGCATGCAAAAACCCGCTCCTCAGAGCGGGTTTTTTTGTATCAGGGCCTTTTTCCCGGCAAAATTCCCGCTCTCGGGACCGGAAAAAAGAGAGTGCCCATGGAACAAAAACCAAATGCGATTATCGCAACACAGTATCCTTCCATCCAAGAGATGATCATACCCGGTCAGGGTTTGAAAACTCCTCCTGTCTCTCCATTCTTCATGGATGTTACATTAAGAGACGGCAACCAAGCTTTACGTAAACCTTGGAACCTGGAAGAAAAAGAGATCATATTTAAGAGACTTCTAAAATTAGGAGTGCAAGGAATAGAAGTCGGTTTCGCTTCTGCAAGCAAACAAGACTTCGAGGCATGCTCCTATCTTTCTTCTTTGGCTCCGGAGAATGTTGCAATCTCCAGTCTTTCCAGAGCGGTGGAGAAGGAGATAGATCTTTCTTGGGAGGCGATCCGTAAGGCCCCTCGTCCTAGAATTCATATAGTTTATCCTATAAGCGATTTTACGATCCGGAACGTGTTAGGGATTTCCGAAAAGCAAGTTAAAGAAAATATAATACGATCCGTTTCTTATGCGCGAAAATTAGCGGGAAATTATGGAGAAGTACAATTCTCGGGAGAACATTTCGGGGATTCTTTAGAGAATATGGATTTTGCAGTAGAAGCTTTCCAGGCCGCTTTGGATGCAGGTGCAGATGTAGTCAATCTACCTAACACTGTGGAAAGATACAGACCTTACTTATTCGTGGCCATGGTCCGAAAAGTAGTAGAGTCCTTGCCTCAAGGTAGCAAAATTTCGGTCCATACTCATAACGATTTGGGAATGGCAACAGCCACTACTGTAGAAAGCTTTTTTGCAGGAGCCACTCAATTGGAAACTGCGTTAAACGGTTTGGGAGAAAGAGCAGGAAACACAAACACTTACGAAGTTGCGATCGCTCTTCATAATTGCGGAGTCAAAGTGGACTTGGATCTTCAGACGATTTATGAGACTTCCAGGATTGTATCTAGGATGTCTGGAGTTCCAATACCTGAAAAAGCCCCTTTGATCGGAGATGATGTAGTAGCTCATAGAAGCGGGATCCACCAAGACGGAGTTTCCAAAACGAAAGACATGAAAAAAGGAGCCTATCGTGCTTTCGACGCGAATCTGATCGGAAGGCCGGAAGGCGACAGGATCGCATTCACGAGCCAATCCGGAAAATCGGCAATTTACGAAATCCTAATGCAATCCGGGATCTCCGTCTCCAAAGAAGAAGCTTCTAAATTGCAACCTATCCTAAAATCCATCTCCGAAAATTACGGGGGAGGAGAATTGTCGATCGAAGAGATCAAGACTGAGTTGGAGAAGGTTAGGAGTATTGGAGAGTTCCGATCATAAACACCTCCAAAGTAGCTGAGCGACCCTTGAGCTCCGTTTCTCCTAGGGATTTCCACACTATCCCTGGGAGCTCTCCCACAGCCTGCACCAGGCTGAAACTAACTAGAATGGGCACTTCATATTTTATAGTCAGACCTTCCAGTCTGGAGGCTGTGTTTACAATGTCCCCGATAGTGGTTCCATCTAGCCTACTTACCAGTGCAGTATTTTTTACCGTAAGTTCCTCTAGCACAGGACCCAGAACCGATACAGTCCGCATCCGAAAAACATTCGTTTCCGGATTTACCGCTGCTGCCATGATCGAATTCGGATTTTTTTGTGCAGACTCCTCCACTGCATTGCATTCCAAAACCGCATTGGATATCCGATGTACATTTTTCTCCTTTCTCCCTATCCCCGGCGGATAAACTAAAAGCGAAAAATATCAGAATTAGGTATATGTATTTCATTTTTAATCCTTAAATAAATTACAAGGTTCAACCTCTAATCTATACCGATAGATAGGACTTTAGGACATCTAATTTTTTCATTATAAAATCCTTGCCAGCTTAATTCTTTGGATCTTGACTCCGGACTTTCCTTCTACAAATACTCTGAACTCTACATCATCTATAACTGGACTTTTAATTTCAAATATTAGAGCTTTAGAGTTCGCCTCTTCTCCTTTTTCTTCCGGATATAAGATAGAAGATCCCCCGTTATAAACAACATCAAACTTTGCACGATCCAAATTTACGCCGGAGAATTCTACTTTGTATTTTCCTTTAGGCAAGGTAAGTAAAGGCCCATAAACCAAAGGGCCTTGGTGTCTTGTTGCAGAAATGGTCCCGTCTGAATTTATTTCCCCCACCCTGGAAAAAAATCCCCCGTTCGCAGGCATCCAATCAAATTGGATCGGCTCGGGTAATACTTTTGTTTGAGAAATTTCCAACTCGTAGGTTTGTAAATTTAAGTTTTTATGATATAGAAATTCGGGATATCTTTGGATAGATTCCGCAGGAAAACTTCCTTTTAAAACTAAATCTGTAGTATGAGTAAATTTCAAATAAGGATCTGCCCCGGACAATCCTCCATTTTGGATCATATGAACTCTCTTACCCAAAGAGAGCAATTTAGGAACTTTTTGTAAAAATTCTTCGGAATCGTTTATTAGATATATATTCTTTCCATAAATATATCTAAGAGGACTGGCGATCTGTCTTTTTGTAGTAAAATAAAAAGAATTTTCATCAGGAGTAGAATTTGCGAATATTTCATAGCCATTTTCATATTCTTCCATCATCGGTTGGAAAAGTATAAGTTTAGATCTCCAGACTGTATAAATAATCCCTGCGCCGGCTAAGATTAGCAACAACGCAGTTTTCCAACTCTGTTTTATATTTGAAATATTTTTGATCCCGATGACAGACCCTAAGATCGCAAACGGAATAGAAAAAAGCATCCATCTTCTGGAGGCCCAAAAATGATCCGGCGCAATACTTGGACTCGCCAGATAGACTGTTAACAAAAAGAACCCTATAAAAAATACAAAGGAAGAATTAACAAATTTCCTGCGGAAAATGAATAGATCGAAGGTGAAAATTAAAAATGCAAACAACCAAAAAGGCACATACCAGAAAAATACAGACAAAGAATGAAACGTAAGATATTTAGCGGCTGCCAACGCAGGCACTTGAGACAAAAACATCGGCCTTACAAAATAGGCAAGCAAAGCGGCAAGAAACAATGCAGATAATACAGAAATTCTTAATGTTCTTTTATTCTTCTCGGCGAAACTTCGGAACCAACCCAAAACAGAAGGGCTCTTTTTCCAAATCAGGACTTCTAACAAAAGAAAGACCAAAGAAAAAACCCAAGCAAACCCAACAATATTTAGAAATCCATGTTCCCATAAGTGATAAACATAAACTTTGGAATAAAAGTAGGCATACACGAATGATAATACACTTGTCAGAAGAAATGCGAATATGAAATATAATGAATTTTTAAAATACTTCTCGAAAAATACTAATAAAAACCCGGAGTACATTACCAAAGCGGGAAGATAAACATAGCTATCCACTCTTGCAAAAGAACTGATCCCAAATACCAACCCTATAATGAACATAGGCATCCGGCTTTCTCTTTTGAAAAATATTTGGATCAAATAGGCTGTAAGTAAAATTAAAAATTGAGAAATTGCTTCGGATAATGCTGATCTTACGTTCCATAACTGGGAAGAATTCAGAACATATAAAACGGAGATGAAAGATGCAGAAAAAGGATCCGACATTCTTCTGGTTACTAAATACAAAAGGAATACGGAAAAAAATCCAAAGACTGCGTTGACTCTCAGAAGTCCGCCAATTCCAAACAGATCGTAACCGATCGCCAAATACGCAGGAAGTATATGAAAAAAACGAGGAGAACGATAGGTCTCCGAATTTGAAAGTCCCAGATTGAATTCAGAAGCAATGGATTGATAGTCTACCAGTACAGAATCTTCGAATATCTCACTGATCAGTTTTGTATCCGGCACTTCTAAGTTTAAACCGCCGGTTTTGGAGATCACTACTCCGAAAATTGTGTACTGTCCTTGGTCCCTTCCCCCATCCAAATACCAGGTAGGAAATCCTGCATACAGATACAAAGCCATCAAAGAGAATAAAATCAAAAAAATAAGTTCAGGCTTTTGGATCTCGAGTCGGATGGATTTGCGAACTTCTATATTTCTAAAAGAAAAAACGCAAACGGCAGAAAGGATTAAAAATCCGAATAAAGAAAGAACGATCTTCTCTATGCTATAGATCCCAAGCATAGTAAATATAAAGGAAACAATCCCCATAAATAGCAAAGGGGCAATTGCAGATAGGAGGACAGTCCCTATTCTTCCCGCACCTTTAAGTCTGCTAAAAAGGAAAAATAAGAATATTGAAGATAGGATCCATCCTGCAAAAAAAAAGAATACGATCAAAATAGAAAAGATTTCCTAATTCTAGATATCGTCTCTTTTTACGATCCCGTAAAAGATAATATTGTCCAGCTCTTGGACCAGATCTCGGATAGAATATGGAGTCTGTGCTAAAAAGTTCGGATCGAACATTGCTTCGGAAGCTGCTGAGTGTATGAGAAGCACAATATCAGGATTCACATCGGAACGAATTTCACCGTTCTTGATACCGGTCTCGATCATCTTTCGCATCGTTCTGTTTATATTTTTTTCTTTTAGAGACTGGATTTGTTTCCAAATGTCAGGGGCTTGGTCACGGATCTCTCGTAGAAATTCGTTCATTCCGTGAGGGATCTCGGAGGAGAGGCAACCTCTCATTGCTTGGATCTTTTCTTTAATGGATTTTTCCGGGTCTTGGAAGATACCTTCGATCCTTCCGTGAATTCTGAGATGTTTATCAGTCATCACTTCTTTTAACAATTCATGTTTATTGGCGAAATGTTTATAAAGTGTTTTGCGACTGATCCGAAGAGTTCGGGCGATCTCTTCCATACGAGTCTTCGCAAAACCGTATCGTAAAAATAACTCGAACGATTTTTCGAATATTCTCTCACGGACTTCGTCCTTCTCTTGGGTTAGTTCTTGTTCCACGGCGCTGTGCACTTTATTATCCCCCTTTCGCTTAGGAAACGATTTTTCAATCTAAAGACGATTTTAACGTCTCCTTTCCTCTGCGTATTATGCCATAAAGAAAAATATTGTCCAGTTCGGATATATTGTCCCGACGCTCGGTCGGGCTTTGTCCCCACTTATAAATCGCATCTGAACAGGCAATTAATGCCATGATGAACAAGTCGGGCCTCAAGTCCGCTCTGAATTCTCCTAATTTTTTTCCCTCTTCCAATAAGCCTTCTATTTCCGTATCTATTAATTGGACCCTTTTTGCCTTCACCATTCTCCATATTTCCGGAATTTGATCCTGCAATTCTTTCCATAATACGAAATGGCTGGGCCTACAAACGTCCAACAGCTCCTTTCTCATCTTCACAAATCGTTTGGAGAAGTCCAGAGCCCGATTGTTTCGAATTCTTTTAAGTCTATAAGCGGCTCTTGTTTGACGATAATCGGCAGCTGCCTTTAAAACCTCTTCTTTGTTCGGATAATATTCGTATAAGGTCTTTTTTCCAATCTTGGATTCTTCTACGAAGTCGTCCATTTTTGCTTTCGCATAACCTTTTCGCTGAAAGACCCGAGTTGCCCCGAGTAATACTCGGAGCCTATTTTTTTTCTCGGTGAAGTTCATGATATTTATCGCGCATCCGGATCCGGAGAATTTCTACGAACCAACTGGTTCAGCTTTTCTATGTAGGAGAATGCTGCCGGAACCACTACCAATGTAAGTATGGTAGAAGAGATCAATCCGCCGATGATCGCGACCCCCATACTTGTCCTTTGTTTGGATGCTTCGTTTAATCCGATCGCGATAGGAGCCATGCCAGCGATCAAAGCGAACGAGGTCATGAGGATCGGACGAAGACGTTCTCTTCCAGCTTCTATGATCGCTTCTTTCATTTCCACACCTCTTTGTATTAGCTGGTTTGTGAAGTCCACGAGTAAGATCGAGTTCTTGGTAGCCACCCCGATGAGCATGATTAGCCCGATCATGGAGAATATATCCAAGGATTTTTGGGTTATAAACAGAGCGATAAACGCACCACAAAGCGCGAGAGGAAGGACCAACATGATCGCGATAGGTGTGATAAAACTTTCATACAAGGAAGCAAGTACCATGTAGATGAATAACACCCCGAGCCCCATAGCGATCCCAAGAGAAGTTCCCATCTCTTTAAAGTTCTCTGCCTGCCCTGTGTATCCGATACGAACTCCCGGAGGAAGAGGCATTTCTGTTTGAGTAAGTTTTGCTACTTCTTCCATTGCTCCACCCATTCCAGGTCCGTCCGGATTTACGTCCGCATAGATCTCCACGGATTTGTTCCTGTTCATACGGTTGATGGTTGCAAGACCTGTGGTCTCTTCCGCTTTTGCAACGTTCTGTATCGGGATCATCATATTATTGAAGTTAGGCACAAAAGAATTATAGAAGTTATCCTTCAGATCTCTCTGTCCTTCTTTCAATCGAACACGAATATCGTATTCCACTCCGTTCTCACGATAGACAGCAGGAGTAGTTCCTTCGACAAGAGTCCTAAGCTCTGTTCCGATCACAGTGCCTGGGATCCCGAGTAGAACTTCTCTTTGGCGATCGGGCACCACTCTGAATTCCGGAGCCCCTGCTCTATAACTTGTATCCACATCCAAAAGAGCTTTAGATTCTCTTAATCTTTCGAAAAGTTTTCTAGAATATTCTTCCACCACTTTTCCGTTCTGTCCGCTAACAACCAAAGTGAAAGGTCTTTGTCCTCCACCCACGTTATCTATGTCTTTTACGATCGGGTTTGCATAAGAAAATGATTCCAATTCTTTACGAAGAAGGTCCTTGAACTGAGAAGTGTTCATATTCCTTTCTTTTGCCGGGATCATCTCCACGAACATAGTTGTAGTCCTGTTCGTATTGAACATTGCTACCAATTTTACTTCTTTATGAGAAGAGATCTCTTTGTACGCTTCCTGAGCGATCTCCGCCATTTTTTGAACGGAAGTACCAGGAGGCATATCCAAGGTGACCTGGAATTTTCCTTGGTCTTGGGCAGGTAAGAATGTTTTAGGAATGTATTTGGTCAGCATCAAGCTTGCGACAAAGATCAAAACCGCTCCACTCAGAATGAATACAGGACGTTTTAAGGTGAATTTCAAAACGCTTGCATAAACATTTTCCAACCAAGTTTGGAATACGTTAAATCCGGATAAGACGAAATCCAGTCCCTTCTCTAAAGGTGAAAGAATTCTTCCTAAAACTCCGAAAACAAACTTTAAGAGTTCGAATACATATGAGAATGCTTTGGAAACAATTCCTTTCGGGGCCTCTTGCGCTCTGATCTTAGAGAATGCGATCTCTTCCAAAGCGGTAGTAGCGCCGTTCTTCTTCTTTTTCTTTCCATCTGATGGAACACTTAAGAATTCAGGAGAAGAATTTCCATGAGCTGCATGCGCATGTGATCCTGAAATTTTACCGCCAAAATAAGCGGATAACATTGGAGCGATCGTAAGAGCGTCATAAAGTGAGATCAAAAGAGCGAAACATACAGTCAGCCCGAATTCTCTTAAGAACTGTCCTACTACCCCACTTACGAATGCAATCGGCAAGAATACCGCGATCACAGTCATAGTGGTTGCGATTACCGCTAATGTTACTTCTTTTGTTCCTTCTGTAGAAGCTTCTCTCGCGCTCTTACCCATTTCCCTATGTCGGAAAATGTTTTCCCGAACAACAATTGCGTCATCTATGAGAAGTCCCACAGCCAAGCTCAATGCAAGAAGTGTCATTACGTTCACCGTAAATCCGGCAACCGCCATTAGAATGAATGCACCCAAAAGTGAGTTTGGCAATGCAAGCCCAGTGATAATGGTAGATCTCACACTTCCTAAGAATAGAAGTACAACTACGATCGTAAGTGCGATCCCTATGATAATCGTTTCTTTTACGTCGTAGATATTATCGTCGATCTGAATTGAGTTATCGTTTGCGATAGAAAGAACTGCACCACCTTCTCTCCTTGCAAGTTCCTTGTTCAGATCGTCGATCCTTTTCTTCACTTCTTGAGCAACTGCAACAGTATTCGAACCTGATTGTTTGAATACCAACAAGAAGACTGCCTTCTTACCGTTGAAGTACGCGCGAGTGCTTTCGTCCTCTAAAGTATCTACTACTTCTCCCAATTGTCCGATCCTGACAGGAACCTCGTTCCCAAATAAGGAAATTGGAGTGTCTCTGATCTCTTGAGGGGATTTGAATTCATTGATGGTTCTATACACCAACTCTGAATCCGCCTTACTCACCTTACCAGCAGGAATATTTGTCCCACCGGAAGCCAAACGATTGGAAACCACGGAAGCAGGGATCATATGTTGTTTTAATTTTTGGCGATCTAATTCAACATGGATCTCTCTTTTTCTACCGCCGTAGATTGTGATATTTCCGACATCCTTTGCGGTTAAAAGATTCTGTTTGATCTCTTCGTTGGCGATATCGTAAATCTGTGCCTCGCTTAAGTTTGCATTCAATGCGAGAATGATGATCGGTTGATCTGCAGGGTCTATCCTTCTGATAACAGGCTCTTTGATATCGTTAGGCAATTTAGGTTTTACCGCAGAGACCTTGTCTCTTACCTGTTGTTCTGCGTATTTAACGTCTGTCTCTAATGTGAATTCCAAAATAATGGTTCCGGATCCTTCGCTACAAGTGGATCGGATCCTTTTCACTCCGGAGATGGTGGAAAGTTCGTCTTCCACTGGTTTTGCGATCAGAGTTTCGATCTCGTTCGGTGCGGCTCCCGGATAAGGCACAGTCACTGTGACCACCGGGATCGTTACGTTAGGAAAAAGGTCCACTCCCAACTTGTTCAGGGAAAGATATCCCGAAACAAGAATGATGAGAACCGTACAGGTGATAAATATCGGTCGTTTAATCGATAGTTCTGCAAAATTCATTTTTGATCTCCGGTGGTTTGGTTCAGAACTTCTTCGGCATCCATTCCGTATTTGCGGAAAAGAGTCCCTTTAGAGAGCTCATATTGTACTAGCGCTGAGTTATAATTCACTTTTGCCTGCATCAGCCCGTATCTAGCTTGAGCTACAAGGTCCAATGCGTTCTTAACGTTTACGGATGTGGCCCTTCCGTATCTGTATCTGGGCACAATACCCGAGTAAAACCTCTCTGCTTGAGAAAGATTCTTTTTAGATTCTTCCAGGATCTCGTAAGTAGTGCTGATCTTCTGCAATCCTTGCCTTACGTCTGTTTTGACCTGTTCTTTTGTTTGTTCCAAAAGTAGGTCCATCTTTCTACTTTGTGTTAAAGAATTCTTATATTCCGCTCTTGCAGTATCGTTTCCAAGAGGATAATCCATCTTGATCTCTGCTGAATTTTGGGTAAATCTACCGGCGCCTATTCCGTCAAAACTCTGAGGAAAATTACGATCGTATTCTCGAGAATTATAAGTACCGCTTACGTAGAGAGACGGTAATAATCCGTTTTTAGAGATTTCCAGAGCGGTTCCGGCATTCTGTTTTTGTAATGCGAGACTCTTGAAATCGTATCTATGTTGAAACGCTTCTTCCGTTTCAGAATCTTCTGCGCCTAAAGAAGGAAGAGAATCGTCCAGGACCAAAGAAAATCCTACTTTGGTTTCCGGATCTTTTCCTAAGGAGACCAGCAAGTCCCTTCGAACCCTGTCCTTTTCCAGTTTTGCTTGTCTGAGCTGATTTTCAGCATTGATCAGAAGCGCGTTCCATTGTCCGGACTCGTAATCTTCTGCCACTCCCATACGGACCTTGGAAGAAGTGATGTCCTTTACATTCTTTACACTCTTGACCAGTAATTCTGCGGTCTTAAGATTTTCATCCGCTAAGGATAAATTCCAAAAAGATAATAGAGATTGGACCACAGACCTGGACAGAGTATTCATGGCGTCCAATCTTCTGACCGCGGAACTTCTCCTACTGATCTCTAAGGACCTTCGTTGCTGGTATCCGAAAATATTCTTCAATAATTCCTGTTTCAAAGTGAAACCAAGATTTGCAAAGTGAAGACTTGGCTGCGCGAATTGTTGAGCGATGGTGCCTTGTTGTTCCGGCCTTTTCCCCGCATCCGTTTCGTAACGGTTATCCGAGACTGTTAAACTCGCGGTGGTTCCTGTATTAAAAACTTTTGATAGACCAGCTGAGAGCGTATTGCTTGTGATCTCTCTACCTTGCAAAGTGTATTGAGGTAGAGGTAAGTTATTCGTCTTTTGAGTATTAGCGGTTAAGGTCCCGATAAAATTGTATTTACCGTTTTCCTTCTCCCAATCATATTCCGAGTTCTCTAAGTCCAGTCGGCTCATCTTTGCCTGAACTGAATTCTCTAAAGAGTAACGGATAAGGGAAGTAGTGGTCCAAACTCCTTCCTTCTCCAGATCGTCCCGATGATCTCCAAAGATGGAGAGATTACTTAGAAAAATGCCTAAGATCAAAAAATTGCGAAGCATTGACTGATTCTTTTTCTGTTGCATAACATCCAATGGGAAACATTTATAGTATATTTTGTTTCCTCCCATAGGAAACAAAATCTCTTTTTATTGTTTCCTATGTCAACAGAAAAATTCTCAAAAGGAAAAGATTTTATTGATATTGAGTCTCATTACAGGAGAATTTGGACATGAGCATACGTGGAGCTTCTTCCCTTCGTCACCCTTTTCTGGATCTATGTAGAAAGCTGGAATCCAGGCAAAAGGAGCCGGAAATTTTAGAAACCTATCCCCCAAGATCGGAAATTTGGAAACTTGCCTCTCAAGACCCAGAAAATGAATTTTTAGGCTCCGACCTGAAGGGAGAAACTTCCTAATCGAAGGGCTTTCCTTCTTCTTTCCAAAAAATCCTTTCCAACTCGTTACTTCAGATACTAAACGTGAGCTTTCTCCCAATGGATTTACGCCGTTTATAGGAAATTCGGGGCCTTTTCTGGATCTTCGCCGTCCTATAATGATGTAAAAGTCTTTAGTACGCAGATGAACGAGATCCCGGCAGACATTCTTACATTCATTAAGTTTTTTGAAAATTCAGATGGGACTTCTATTTATGTGAACCATCTTCTACGAGATGAAAACGGTAAGATCCAAGATATAAAATTGCACTATTGCAACGATCAGGCCGCTAAACTTCTGCAAATGGAGAAGATTTCACTTGTTGGTAAACATTACACAGAACTCAGACCGGGAGAGTTCGAAAGCAATCCTGATATCGGCGGATTTATGGAGTCCGTCAGTAAAAAGGGCTCTGAATGGAGAGGGATACGCCAATCCGCTATCTCCAAAAAATACTATGACTCCACCATAATCTGTCCCCAAGACGATTGGGTCATCTCCATCGCAAAAGATCTAAACCAAGAGATCAAAGAGAAGGATATTTTCAGAGAAGCTGCCTATAGGAACGAGGATGCTATTTATTATCTGGAACCTGTTTTTGATGATAAAGGATCCATTACGGATTTTTTATATAAGGACCTGAACCCCGCAGCTGAGGCGGAAATAGGAATGCCTAAAGAGATCGCAATCGGCAAGAACTTATGCAAACTATTCCCTCGGAACCTGGAATTAGGCACTTTCGATCTTTATAAGAACGTATACCTCACTCAACAGGCGGAGAAAAGAGAATACGAGATCAAGGATACTCGGGGAAATCCGGGATTTTATCTACTTCAGATCAGTAGAGTTTACGAAGGACTCCTGATCAGTAATAAGAATATTACGGAAATTAGAAATGTAGAAAACCAGCTTAGGATACAAAAAGAACAGCTGGAATTTACTTATCTGGCATCCAACGATGGATACTGGGATTATAACGTAAAAACCAAACAACTTTTCCTTTCCGAAAGATGGAAAACTATGTTAGGTTATACGAATGAGGAGATCTCTTCCGAAGATTCCCAGATTTGGAAAAAACTGGTACATCCGGAAGATCTCAGAATAGCTCTTTCCGCATTTCAACAACATAGATCGGAAAAAACGGAAAGGTTCGATAAGGTATTAAGATACAAAAGAAAAGATGGAGAGCCCATATTTATCCGCTCCAGAGCCCTTATCATTAAGGATGAGAACGGAGAGCCTACACGTATTGTAGGAACTCATACTGATATCTCCGCTGCAAAACAATCCGAGATCGCTTTGGAAAAAGCGAAAGAAAAGGCAGAACAAGCGGATAGGGCAAAATCAGAATTTTTGGGAATGATCTCTCATGAAATGAGAACCCCATTGAACGGGATATTCGGAATGGCAAACCTTCTAATGTCCTCCGAATTGAACTCAGAACAAAAGGAAAATCTAAAAGATCTTTCCGACTCGACTGAGATCCTATCTAGATTGATCGACGATCTACTTCAAATAATCACCCTGGATTCCACAAAACTGGAAATCAAGGAAGAACCTTTCGAGACCAAAACGTTTATCGATTTTATACGTATATTAGTAGAACCTAAAACTTTAGAAAAGAATATAGAATTCAAGATCTGCATCTCCGAAAAATTTCCCGAAGTGATCGTAGGAGACAGGACCAGGATCGAACAGTTATTACTGAACCTGATCACGAATTCCATCAAGTTTACCGACAAGGGCTCCGTTATGCTGACTTTAGACATAGAAGGAGAATCCTCCATCATATTCAAAGTAAAAGACACAGGTATCGGAATTAAAGAAGAAGCTCGACAGAGGATCTTCGATGCATTCCACCAAGAAGACCTAGCAGACACTCGTAAATACAGTGGAGTCGGACTTGGGCTTTATATCGTCAAAAGACTGACCTCTAAAATGAAAGGAGAAGTTCGTTTGAATTCGGAGCCTGGACTCGGCTCTGAATTTTCCATCCTTCTTCCTTTAAAAATACAAGCAGGAATTCCTCTTAATCCTGCACAGATACAATCCGAGACTGTTCCGATATTTTCTACCGGCTCCGTTCTTATCGTCGATGATAACGAGATCAATGTGAAGATCCTTGCAAAACATTTGAGTAAAACCGGAGTCCAATCCGACTCAGCTTTAAGCGGGAGAGAAGCGTTAAAACTTTTAGATACGAACGATAAAAAATACGATCTGATCCTATTGGATCTGCAAATGCCAGAGATGGACGGATATCATACTGCGGATGCAATACATGCTTTAAATTCCTCTAATGCAAAAACTCCTATCGTCGCAGTCACAGCGAGTTCCTTTTCGGAAGCATATGAAAAATGCGCTCAACATGGGATAGAAGGTTTTATCGGCAAACCATTCCAACCAAAACAATTGTATAAAGTTCTTTCGGATTTTCTCTGACGAATGCTTGTCTAACAAAACCTGATCCGGAAAATTGTCGGCATGGACACACTTCGTCCCTTCAAACCTCCGATCCATCTCAGACATCCATTTGTGCAAACGGTTCTTGCTTCTTTAATGAGGCAGAATATTCCGGACCATCCCATGGACAAGGCAGCTTCTCCAGTCGTTATCAATGCTGGAAAAGGTGTTCGACTATTAGGTCATTATTCCAAGTCTCCTCAAAACAAGGCGTTGTTAGTGCTTATACACGGCTGGGAAGGAAGTATGGATTCCAATTATATCCAAAGGACTTCCAGAAGATTTTATGATAAGGGAATATCTATCTTCCGACTGAACTTAAGGGATCATGGAAATACTCATCATCTGAATCCGGAACCATTTAACGGAAGTTTAATACGAGAGACCTACGAAGCCGTCCGTAAAGTTGCAAAAGACTTTGGCCAGAAACTTCCCGTATACTTAGCTGGATTTTCTATGGGTGGGAATTTTACGATCCGAGTAGCCAGAGAACATTCCAGGAACAAACAAAGTATACCTAATTTAAAACATTGTATCGCTGTAAGTCCGCCACTTCATCCAAAGTCCGCGACTGAAATGATGGATTCTAAACTGATCATAGGAAAATATTTCTTAGATAAATGGAGACAATCCCTAGCTAAAAAGAATGTACATTTTCCGGATCTACATCCTTATCCGAATATCATGGAAGGAAAAACAGTCATGGAAATGACTGATAGGATCGTAGCATCTTCTGCGGAGTTCAAAAACTCAGACGATTATTTTAATTCTTATACATTGGGTCCAAAGGATTTTGAAAAACTAAAGGTGGATCTGACCATAGTCACATCCGCAGACGATCCGATCATCCGTCCCGACGAATTCAGAGACCTTCCAAAAAGTTCCAAGCTTAGGATATTTATCCAAAAGTACGGAGGCCATAACGGATTTTACGAAAACTTAAAAGGAGACTGTTGGTATTTCCGGGTCTTTGATAAAGTTATATTCGAGTAAGAAGAAGTAGCTTGCTTTTCCCCCCTTTCTTCTAAACTCAAGCAGGAAGCATATTTCGTTTTTGAACGTAAGTTCAAGAATAACCGAACGGCTTTCGTTATAGGAGAAATACTATGTCCAACGCATACGTTATCGATGCGGTTCGCACCCCTAGAGGGAAAGGTAAAAAAAGAGGAACACTTGCCTCCGTTCACCCGCAAGAACTATCGGCCTCTACTCTAAAAGCAATCCAAGAAAGAAACGGATTAAAACCAGAAATCGTAGAAGAAGTTGTCTTAGGTTGTGTTTCCCAAGTGGATGACCAAGCTGCATGTATCGCCCGTTATGCGGTCATGGCTGCTCAGTGGCCTAATTCCGTTCCAGGATACACTGTAAACCGTTTCTGCGGTTCCGGATTACAAGCAGTAAACAATATTGCAAACCATGTTCAGTCGGGAGCAATTCCAGTAGGTTTAGGCGGCGGAATAGAATCCATGAGCCGTGTAAAAATGGGAGCGGATCTAGGAGACAGGGATTTTAATATAGGAAATCCTAATATACAAAAACATTATAATCTTGTCCCACAAGGAATTTCTGCTGACCTAATCGCAACCAAATATAATATCAGCAGAGAAGAAGCGGACAAATTCGCAGAATCTTCCCAGTTGAAAGCGGATAAAGCGATCAAAGAAGGCGTATTCAAAAAATCCATCATTCCTGTAAAGTTAGAAGACGGAACGGTAGTAGACACCGATGAGAACCCACGCATCGAATCAGACTACGCATTCCTTTCTGGCTTAGGCGCAGTTTTCAAAACCATCGGAGAGAAGGAACTAGATGCGATTGCATTAAGATCCTATCCTGAGGTTGGAAAGATCAATCACATCCATACACTCGGAAATTCTTCCGGGATCGTAGACGGCGCAGCTTCCGTTCTGATCGCTAACGACGAAGGGGTCAAAAAATACGGATTGAAGCCAAGGGCAAAAATCCTTTCCACAGTTGCTACTGGAGAAGATCCAACTATCATGTTGACAGGACCTGTTTCCGCTTCCAAAAAAGCGCTACATATGGCGGGGCTCAAAGTGGAAGATATCGATCTTTGGGAGATCAACGAAGCGTTTGCTTCCGTTGTATTATATACCCAAAAAACTCTTGGGATCCCTCTGGAAAAGATCAACGTAAACGGAGGAGCAATCGCTCTAGGACACCCTCTGGGAGCAACAGGGGCAATTCTTCTCGGAACCGCATTGGATGAATTAGAAAGAAGGAACCAACGTTACGCACTCATCACTCTCTGCATAGGCGGAGGAATGGGGATCGCAACCGTAATCGAAAGAATTTAATTTCTGATTTTTCGAGTTTGAAACGCCGTTTTTCCTCGGGGAAGCGGCGTTTTTTATTTTTATACGCTCTCTCAACTTTTCTCGACGAGGATCTTCTCGCCGTGATAAAACATCCGATCGGTCCTTAAATCTTCCAATATAGTCTTTTTTTATCCAAAAAGAAAAGGATCAAAAACCATATGACCAGAACAGTTATAGAATATAAGAAGGAGCTCAGTTCCGGAGAATCTATCCAGCTTTTATAATATTCTTGGTAGATCAGATTTTTTAAAGGGATCTTTTTCCCTTCGGGAGAAGAGACCATGATTATATTCAGACTTCTGGCGAATATCCCTGAACCGAAAAACACCAACAAAGCGTTCTTTCCAAAAGGAAGAAGAAAACTTTGCAGAGTTCCAAGTCCGAATTTATCATATTTTTCCAAAACTAAAAAAAGAGAAATAACGAGCAGAGCCCAGCCCGCAGTCCAAAGAGAATACGTTCCGGTCCACAAACTTTTATTGATCGGATAGTAGATTCCCCAAACTCCGCCCACTAACAATACAGCAAAAGCGCCTAACGCGATTTTGCCGGAAATGGAAAGTAGACCTTCTCCTTTCTCCAGAGAAACTTTTAAAAATTCTCCAGCAAAGATCCCGCAGAACGCGGATGCAATAGATGTAAAAGAAGTTAAAAGCCCTTCCGGATCCCAGACCTTACCGAATCTCCACAAATGTGCTTGGCCGAAAGTTTCCCTATCTAGCCAGGCCCCCCAGTCTTTTCCTTCTTTCATACTAGGCTCTGTGGCGCCGGGAGGAGGAACAAATTCCAGTAAGTACCAATATGCAATCAATAAGGATATAAATAGAAAGATCCTGAGCTTCAGATTTTTCTCTTTATATAGAACGGCTCCGAAAAAATAAGCGAATCCTATTCTTTGCAGAACTCCAGGAAATCTGAGATTAGAAAAACTCCATTCTCCGAAAAAATTCAAAAACAATCCTAGAAAGATCAGAATGGAAGCTCGCTTTAGAATTTTAGGAAATTCTTGTATTCCATTCGATACAGAGAAGGGAATAGAAGCACCCACCACGAAAAGAAAAAAAGGAAACACAAGATCTGTAGGAGTACATCCATCCCATTTTGCATGTTTAAGAGGCCAATACATATTGGACCAGGTGCCTGGATTATTTACCAGGATCATCCCGGCCACAGTCAGACCTCTCAACAGATCTATAGATAAAATACGGATCGGATTTTCAGATTTCAAGTTGCGAATACTACCATAGAGACCTATGGAATTCTGTGAAACCCCAGACATCTTTGATCTGGACTTCCCTTCCCTTTTCCGGTCTGAAACTTCCAGAGAATTTTCCCACGAATTGTCTAAAATACAATTTGGTCCAGATCAGATTTACTTTTTCTCTTCTTTCTCCCTTGGGCTCGAATTCCAAACGGATACGTCCTTCTTCGTCCCAAAGCCTCCAAGGTTTATAAGGATCTTTTTGAGAAAAATCGAATATACATCTGCTGACTCTTTGTCTTTCGGAATCGATCCAGTAAGCATTCTCCGGAAAAAAACTTTCGTTTACTAGGGCCGCAAAGTTGGCTCCTATTTTTGTCCTATCAGGCAGAACGGAGGAGAATGCAGCCCAATACCAATTTGTCTCCCTTCTCAAATAACCGCCGGACCAATCATAGACCATAGTGGTCCTGGAAGGATCTCGGACTAGTTCCTTCTTCTCATATTTTACACTGATACGATCTGGGATCAGAGGAGAACATTTTTCGGTGAACGTCCAGCGACTAGGTTCGGAAGGATTTAAGACCCTAAGAGGATTATGAGTGATCAAAGAATATGGAAATTCTCCGGAGATCTCCAATTTATTTCCAAAGTTTGCATCGAGTAGAAGTTTCCCTTCGGAATGAGACTTTCGGATATTCAGGAAGGACTTTCCTTTTTTGAAAGAGATCTCGTATTCATCCGGATTTGCCGGGAATTTTAAAGCAAGACCTAAGTCGGGTCCTTTTACATCGAATTCGTAGACCTTGCCCTGATCGAATTTATACAAATAAGCAAACACGTTATACGCATAGCCAAGGCTCACAGCCGCAATCCCGACCAAGCAGTCTTCCATCATGATCCCTAGATAATTGAAAGAATGGAAGGCGAACTTCTTTTTGAGTCCTTTGATCTCTTTTCCGAAAAAATCCAGAAGAGTAAAATCTAGATGATTGAATTCGATAGGACCATCCCAAACTCCATAGTGTACTTGATTTTCGGGTCCGATAATTTTTTGCATAGATTTCGCTCGATTTTCGAACGCTTAGAGGAAAAATCAATGGGATTTCTACCCTAGCAACCAAATCTGCTTTACAATTAACTTTTTCATACCAAGATCGACCTAACAATCGTTCGGGAAAATCGGCATAACCATTTTATGGGAGAAATCCAGAGCAAGCATGCAGGAAGCAGAGAAAATCTCGAAACTTCCGACTTAAAAACTCTGAAAGATAAAAAAACTTCCCGAGAGATCTCAGTTCTTCTCTATCGAGTATTGTTTCGAAGTGAAGAAGTTCGGGGAGGTTCGGTCAAGGTAGTTAAAGAGACCTTTATCCGCACCCATTCCAATCACCCAGAACTCTTTCCCATCCTAGACAGATCCAAGTTCATTCGGGATATGATCTCCGTATTCAAAACTTCTACTGTCCTTAATCCTGAAAAATTAGAAGCATTCTTCGCGTCTATACACGCGGCTTTCCAAAGCGAGCTTAGATATTTATTAGGCAAGTCTACACAGTTCACTTTCGATATAATGTTTCAGGTAATAGAATCTATCCTTCAAGAGATGAGCCATCCGGAAGACCAACGAACGGTAGATGTAAAGGATAGGGAACTCATCTTAAAACATTTTAGAGCTTATAACGATCTTTCCAAATACTTCAACAAGATGGGAACTTCCAAGGCAGTGATCGATAAGAAAGACGATATCATCACTGAGATCTCGATCAATCATAGAGAGATCACGATCGTTTCTATCGAGAACATGTTCCGAAATATTTTGGCACAGATCCTTCTTTCCCGAAAATATAATTGTGGGACATTAATAGATAAATGGTCTACTGAATACGGCTTTGGTCCGGAACAGGCCCAGTCTATGAGAAATTATATCCAAGAAACTGCCCCTCTGACCGATTTCAGGACACAATACGCAAATGCGTTACGTGCCATCGGTACAGAGAATGAAATGGATCTGATGTTCCTGAGAACATTATCCAACTATTACGCTTCTTGGGTGACCCAGGTCTCAGAACAGATCCCTGCTTAAAACGGTTTGATTTTTTGAACTAAAATCCGTCCAAAGAACGGATGGATTACTTACGCCTTCCCCTTTTTTCGATCCCTATATTCATATGCTTATTTGTAGCGGAATTGGCTTCCGAACCTGCTTATTCTTCCATGAAATGGGAAGCAGTGAACCCGGAAATATTCTCTCCTTCTCCCTTAGTCCCCGAAGAAAAGATCAAATCCGCTCAAGGAAGTTTGCTGATAGGCGAAGATCTTTTTTTGCCCGCCAATTTTCCGGACACGAACGGAAAGAATACCGGGGGATTGCTCATTAGGAATATTAAGACCGGCACTGCAAATCGTTTGGATCTAAAGGAAACGGTCAGAGGTCTTGCATTCGATAAAGAAGAAGGTCAAATTTATGTAAGGTTCAAAAAGGAGATCGCAGTATTGCAGAACGGTTCCTTTGAAATTAAGAGAAGGATCCCTTTTTACCAAACTGGCTCCGCCTGGGGAAATATAGGTTTTATCCAGGGAAAACTTTTCGAGATCAGAGAGAATAAACTTATACTTTATGATAAGGAGGCAGGTTCGGAGATAGATCAAAAAGATCTGCCTCTTCCCAAAGTATCTTTTGCATTCGATTGTTCAGGGAAAGAGATATATTTTTGGAATTCGAAGGACGGCACAAATCTCCATTCTTACGATCCTGTTTTGAATAAGATCAAGAACAGTTTTACTGTACATTTGGAATCCAAAGAAGCAGGAAAACTTTCCTGCTTCAAAAACGACCTAGTGGTTCTCAGTCCTGAATCCGAAATTTATCAAAATCTAATACGGATCGGGAATGATTATTATCCTGGAAAACAGGAAAATCTTGTGCTAAAAGGAAATTTGAGTTATAGATTCTCTCCTAGCAGAGATACGATACGTTTCGTTTTAAAGATCACTCCTAAGGAAAATTCTCCGGAAACTGAAATAGCAGTAGCCATTCCTCCTCAGGAAACTTCTTCTCAAGTGTTGAGCGAGGAAAAATTCCATCCAAACGGAAAATTAACCGAAGACAAACAGAACAATCGCACTTTGCTCATTCCAATCCCAGCTTTAAGTTCTGGGCAAACCTGGGAAGAAACCGTATATTCAGCTAAATTAGTAAGATATAATATAGATTCCGGACTCACCCGCTTCCAGACTTCTTGGGAAGACTGGAGGGTTCCAAGCGAATGGAAACAGTATTTGGAGGATGGCTCTGTTTATAAGATTTCCGATCCTGAAATTATCCGGATCAAAGAAGAACTTAAATCTTCTGGCTCGAATGTGGAGGAGTATATCCAAGCGGTATACAAATACATCCGAAAGAATATGGTGTATAAACAGGACGGCAAATTCGATCCAGCACCTACAGTTCTTCAAAACGGACATGGATCCTGTACAGAACATAGCTACGCTCAGATCTCACTGCTACGCAGCGCAGGAATACCGGCCAGGATGGCCTGGAACTGGCTCCCTGTAGGAGAAAAAGTCGAGTTAAATCATAAGGTTGCGGAAGTATGGCATCCTTCCTTCGGCTGGATACCAATGGAACCTTTGGCTTCTCCTAGAACAAGGGCGGGACTAACATATGCAAAACACATAATATTCGCAGTACTCAATCAGCCTTATCATACGATCATCAAAGGAGGAGATACCTTGGCCAATTTTACGAAACCTGCTTCGGGAGCGACTAGATCTATCTCCATAGAATTGATCCCTGAAATTTCCCAGAGATCCGTAAAACAATACGATGCCGGAGCGGAAGAAATTTATCCTAAATCGAATCCTGTAAAAAATCGTATATTAGAAAAATCGGAAGAAAGGACCGTAGAATAAGAAGGCAAATCGAACGCCGCAGTCTAAAAACTCCTGCGGCGCTTTTTGGGTTATCCGATCCTTTTTAAAGAATATCCCAAGCTGTAAGTAGCCGCAGCTAATCCGTAATGAAATAGATCTACTCTAGGCAGCCCTGCAATCGTTCCTACAGTTCCTATCACAAGTCCGGATAGAATGAATAGAAGTGCGCCTGCAATCCCATATAATGCTGCTGTTCTATAAGAACCTTTGTATTTTTGGATGCACACCACCAAAACAGCGATCAATGCGATCGCTCCGATCAAGGTAGCATATAAACCCAAAGGATAAAGATAACTTATTACAGCTAAAACCAAAAGAATCAGGCTAAGCAGATTCCAGGTTTTACCATCTATCTTTCCGAAACCTGCATGGAAAAATGCTATCCCTATCCAAGGAACTCCTACTACACCTGCAACATGAACGATAGGTCTATAAATTGGGCTGATCCAATCTCCTCCTAAAAAGAAAACCACTCCGAGTAGAGCGCCTAACCCGATCAAAAAAAGACCATAGGCTCCTCCTTTTTTAGAAACGTTTCCTTTAGCGGAAGATTGGACAGAAAGACCGGCCCATATGGCAAAAATTGCCAATACTAAATCTGAAATTGCGGTACTAATTTGCATGACGAACAAGGAATCCGATTTGAATCAAAATGCAAGAAGGATTCGTTTTAAAATTGATTTTCCTAGAGTCTTCTCTATTCTCAGGACTTTTTATTATGAGTTTGGACTCTTGGATCTCAGAATCGGATAGTATTCGTAAGGAAAGTAAAAATCCCTATTCAAGCGGATGTATATTCGTCATTGGGATCTTGGCCTTTGGTGTATTTGGAAGTATTGCCTCCTTATTTTTCGGAGTATTATTCCTCACGGGAGAAGATAAGATCTTTCCGGGATTCGGATTCTTTTTTTGTATTTCGCTTGTTACTATTTTTATAATCACAATGAGAAGTTACAGAAAGGCATCTCATATAGTAAAAACGATAGAGATCAAAACAAATACTTCACTACTCTCTTTGAGAGAAACAGATAAATCGGATGTTGAACTTCCGCTTTCGGAATTCATCTCTTATATGATCTTATTCCGAATGGAAAGATCTTCCTCTTCCGGAAGCAGCACCACTACGAGCAGTAGTTGGAAATACTGGGACCTATACTTACTTTATAAAGATGGCAGTTGTATATTACTAGAGACGTTCCAAGACTCGGACTCTCTCAAAAGAGGATTAGAATTTTTTAAAACAAAACTTCCTCTTCCTGTTTGGGACAGATCCGATCTAAAACTTACAGATCCGGAAACAACAGAAGTCCCTCATAAAAAAGATCCGAAACAGATAGAACCTTCTCCTTGGGTTAAAACAGAATCGAAAGACCAAGGGACTAAGATAGAAATTTTAGAACCTAAATCCGCAGGAAGGGCGTTTATTACAATCCTAGTCCCAACCTTGTTTTACGGAGCATGGTTTGCGATCCTAAATTCTGTCTTCAAAGATCCGGAAAATCTGATCTTTCTTATCTTCTTCATTCCTTTTTCGATATTCTTCTTGGGAATTGTAACTGTGATGACCGTCTTCATCTTATTCAAGAAAACGGATATAATTGCAAATTCTTTCGAGCTGAAATTACGTTATTCTACCAGGATACCGATCTTAAGCAGTTTATTATATAGGGAAAGAAGTATCCCCCTCACTTCTATCCGAAATATTCGTACAATCCGAATGGAAAAGGACAATCAGATACTTTGTGTTGCATTAAAATCTTCTAATGAAAGTAAACAAAGGACTTTCTTAGATATTTTATATAATGTCCAAAGTGTGAATCTTTCGAGCAAACAACTTCCGGGAGATGCGGAACTCCTTGGAATTTTGGCCCTGGGTTCCTGGCTGCCAAAAGGCCCTGGGTATAGCGATCTAGTATTTGCGGAGAATGTACTGGAATCCGTTTTAAACCTAAGTGAAGAGTCCCTAACATTTACGGATTTGGCTTCTTCTTCTCCCAAAAAATAAAACCACATCGTTTGAATAGAAGAATGATCCGATCTTTCCGGGAAGGAGTCTAAAAGAACATATGCAAAATTTAGTCTTAAATCAATCTGTCCAGCTGAATAACGGAGTGGAGATGCCAGTCTTCGGACTAGGAGTTTGGAAAACGAGATCCGGAAAAGAATGTATAGATGCGGTTTTGAACGCATTGGAATTCGGATACAGACATATAGACACCGCTAAAATTTACGGAAACGAATCTGACGTAGGAGAAGCTATCCGAAAGAGTGGGATCCCTAGAAAGGAATTATTCATTACAACAAAACTATGGAATAGCGACCAAAAAAATCCACGCAAGTATTTGGACGAATCCTTAAGGACCTTAGGACTTGATACTATAGATCTGTATCTGATCCATTTCCCAGTTGCCGGGACTAGAAAACAAGCCTGGAAAGAATTAGAAAAAGTATATAAAGAAGGTTTAGTCAGTGCGATTGGGGTTAGTAACTATACCATCCCTCATTTACAGGAATTGTTCCAATATGCAGAGATCGTTCCTACAGTAAACCAGGTAGAATACCATCCATTCTTAAATCAAAATGAGCTCTTAAACACTTGCAAAAAGAATAATATTGTTCTAGAAGCTTATAGCCCACTCGCCCATGGCAAAAAAATCTCCGATCCGAAACTCGTAACACTTGCAAACAAATACGGGAAAACTCCCGCTCAGGTCTTAATCCGATGGGCAATCGACAAAGGCCTGGTAGTTATTCCTAAATCGGTCAAAAAGGAAAGGATCTTGGAGAATTCCCAAGTATTCGATTTTAAACTGAGTGAGCACGATCTACAGGAAATGGAAACCTGGAATGAGAACTTCCGGACCTGTTGGGACCCTACTGGGGCTTAAGTAGACTTGGGTTTAATATCTTTTTTTGTTGACTTTTTTCTTTTCAGGATGTCTATACATTAATAGTTCAATCTTAAAGTATTATGGCAACTCACTACAAAGGAAAGTCCAGAGATGTAAAGGTACTCGATGCCTACATCAAATTGAGTCGTTGCGCGGATTCCATCCGCACAATGGAGGAAAAATTCCTCAGCCAGTACAATCTGACTAGCGGGCAATTCGGATGTTTAGAAACTCTTTACCATCTGGGTCCAATGTGCCAAAAAGAGATCGGTCAAAAAATATTTTCCTGCGAAGGAAATATCACACAGATCATAGATAACTTAGAAAAAAGAAATCTAGTCTTGAGAGTCAGAAGCGAAGAAGACAGACGTTATTTCATCATCAATCTTACCGACAAAGGGAAGGAACTCATCGGAACTTCTTTTCCTGATTATTTGGAGCAGTTGAAGGGCAAGATGTCCTGCCTCAGCGACGAAGAACTCAAAAATTTAGGACAGATCTGCAAGACTGTCGGACTCAAATCTGCGTAATATAAAGGAGGGATCTATGTTTTTCGGATTTTTCGGCCCATTACTTTAATAATAAACTATTAATCAATAGACTATATAAACAAGAATCATTTAGGAGGTGAACATGATTCAGAAAATTCTAAAAACGGACTCGGATATAACATCCTTAATTTTAAGGGTAACCCTTGCAGTGGTGATGTTCCCACATGGAGCACAAAAAGTGTTAGGTTGGTACGGCGGATACGGATTCTCCGGAACTTACGCATTTTTAACCGGCGCGGGCTTTCCAGGTTTCTTGGTAATACTTTTATTCATCGCAGAATTTTTGGGACCTATCGGATTACTTTCAGGTCTTCTTACGAGAGTAGCAGCAGCTGGGATCGGAGTCGCGATGACAGTCGCAATACTTCCACACGCAGAGCACGGTTTCTTTATGAACTGGGCAGGAAGCCAAAAAGGAGAAGGTTTCGAATTCCATATATTGATGGTAGCAATCTCCTTAGCATTGGTGATCAAGGGAGGAGGAAAACTTTCCTTGGACGGAGCGATCTCCAAAAAATAGAACGTACCATTATACCTAACTACCAACTTGCAAGAGGTCTTCGGGCCTCTTTTTTTTATCCTAATAATTATCTGGTCTTTCGAATAACGTGCAATTTCCAGGACGAAAAATTGTTTTAAAAAACGATTCAGATCCCTGAAAAATCAAGAAACTAATCATAAGGGCTTAGTATTCGTTTGATTTCAACCTATTACTTAAAGAAGAGGAAACAAGATCTTACATAATTCATTATGAAAATAGAAACAATTAAAATTACCTACCGCTTTTTATTCGAACTAGAGTATCATTGTTTTGATAGATTCTTGTAGTCTATTTATAACAACTATGGAAAAAGGAAAGAAATTCGGTCCTCTTGATCGAATTTTCAAATCTGTCCAAGGATATCTAACTCCAAAAGCTCCGGTTTCTTCCGGACTTTCCTTTTGGAGAGAACTCATTTTAACTTCTATCTTATTCACTATGACCATACTCGGGACCATAGTATACTTTCCGAGCGTGTATCTTGCATGGACCGAAGGTAAGTCGGAAGTATTATGGGTTGATTCATGTGCGTTAGGCCTAGTTTACTTTCTTCTAATTGCTAAAAAAATAAATTTTTCCATAAAGGCCACCATGGTCCTTACGATGAATTATTGTTTAGGACTTTCCCTTTTGATATTCGTAGGACCCGAAGGAGGAGGACTACTTTGGCTATTTCCTTTTCCTGTACTCGCAGGAGTTCTATTCGGCCTCACACCTTCTCTATTCGGACTTTTGGCAAATATGATCGCAGTCTTTATAGCATCCAGGGTGCAATTTTATATGAGCCTTCCTTGGTACATGGCTCCGGAAAGATTATATGTAGTGGGCCTGAACTTTTTGATCGCCAACACAATTGTATGCGTTCCTCTTACGATACTCATGAGAGGATTGCAGGAAAGTGTGCAGAGAAGGCACGAATATCTTACTAATCTTAGATTAAGAAAAGCTCATATATACAGATCCAAACGTACTTTAGAAAAGGAGATCGCGACAAGGATCGAAATTGAAAGGACTCTAGAAGAAAATTTAAGGGAGAAGGAAGTACTACTTCACGAGATCCATCATAGGGTTAAAAACAATCTCCAGATCGTTTCCGGAATGCTAAATTTACAAAACATGTATTCCGGAGAATCCACTACTTCCGAAATTTTATCCAAGGCACAAAATAGGATCACTGCAATGGCAATGATCCACGATCATCTCTACAAGCAGGACAAATTCGCGAATGTGGATATGAAAACCTATTTGGATTCTCTTTTAAGACATCTGGTCACTTCTTATTTCCCTTCTGGAAATCGGATCGGATTCGAATCGGATCTGGACACTGTTAGACTTTCTATGGAGAAGGCAATCCCCTGCGGTTTGATCGTAACGGAGCTGATCTCAAACTCTCTCAAACATGCATTTCCGAACGAAGCCAAAGGAAATATTTCCGTTCAGTTAAAGGTTAAAGAAAATAAGATCCATCTCACTGTAAAAGACGACGGTGTCGGGATGCCCGCCATCCAGGAATGGTTCGGTCAAATTTCTTCTACAAAACAGGACCAGGATTCCTCGCTGGGTTTAATGATCATTCGTTCATTATGCAACCAACTCAAGGCGGAGCTGGATCTGAAAAACATAGGCGGGACTTCCGTTTGCTTGATTTTTAAAACTTGATCGATTTAGATTGTTTTGGCTCTGTTAAACCATCCGGAAAAGAGTCGAATCCATAGAGGGCAAAATGAATTCAGTCCAACACGATGTTGCAGGCAAAAAATTCCTGATCCTACAAGACGGAAGAGAAGCTCATTTGGTTTATAGGGAGATAGGCGCCCATGTGTGGGACCTATATCATACTTTTGTTCCCACCGATTTTAGAGGGAAAGGGATCGCCTCCCTTCTCGCGGAAGCGGCTCTCAAAACCGCTAGAGCAGAAACAAAGAAAGTTATCCCAAACTGTTCCTTTGTGCAAACTTATCTAAAAAGACATCCTGAATATTCGGACCTGGTAATTATGGAATGATCCATCATATAGCGATTTCCACCCAAGATCCGGAAACATTAAAAAAATTTTATATAACCATCCCAGGTCTATCATTCGAAAAGGATCATTTTTACCAAGACGGCAAACTCAGATCCTCCTGGTTCTTAGCGGGAACAACTCGAATCATGATAGAAAAGGAAGAAGTATTCAAGGCGCCGTACGCACTGATCTTCTCCGCTACAAAAAAGGAAGAAAGAGTCGAGATAGATTCCTTATTCGGAAATTCCTTTATAGAAAAGACAGATTATACAAAATACTTTAAGGATCCGGATGGAAATCGGTTAGGCTTTAGTTCTTATCCGGAACTCTGGGACTAAGTTGTTGTTAACGCCTTGGCGGCAATATAAGAAGTAGTCCATGCGTTTTGAAAATTGAATCCGCCCGTAATCCCGTCTATATCCAAAACTTCTCCCGCAAAATAGAGTCCTGGATGTAACCTACTTTCCATTTTGGAAAAATCCACTTCTTTGCGACGAATTCCTCCGCAAGTTACGAATTCATCTTTGAAAACTCCCTTGCCGGAAACTTTAAAAACGGTCCTTTTTAAGATCTCTTCGGCTTGGTGTAATTCTTTGGAAGAAATTTCGGACCATCTTTTTTCAGAGCCGCAGGACTTCTCCCAAACCCTTTCCCAAAATCTAGAAGGAAGATCGAATTCGGAACGACTCCCCGGTTTTTTGGAAGGACTATCCTTTTTCTTTTCCAAAAATATTTCTCTCAATTCTTGTCTGGAGAGACTAGGCACCCAATCTACAAGTAGCTCTGCTTTATAATCTGTATCGAATAATTCACGAGCGGCCCAGGCAGAAAGTTTTAAAACCGCAGGACCACTTAATCCCCAGTGAGTAAAAAGAACTGGGCCTCTTTGTTTAAATTTAGAATTTTTGAATATGATCTCTACATCCTGGACTGTCAATCCTTGGAATCCATCCAGCAATGGATCCGAGATCTCGAATGTAAATAAAGAAGGGACCGGAGATTCTATAGTATGGCCCATATTTTCCAGCCATCCCCATACTTTACGAGAGGATCCGCTAGCTACCAGGATGAAATCGAAATATTCTTCCCCTTCTTCCGTTTGTATCCTAAATCTTTTACCTTTCGGGTCCTCATTTTTATAAATTCCTAATATAGCAATTTTAGTTCGTATCTTGACCCCGGATTTTTTTGCTTCTTCCAACAAACAGTTGATGATGGTCTCGGAATTGTCGGTGATTGGGAACATTCGACCGTCGTTTTCCGTTTTTAATTTCACTCCCCTGGTTTCGAAAAACCGGATCGTGTCCTTGGGTTGAAAGATCTGGAAGGCTCTTTTGAGTTCCTTTTCTCCTCTTGGATAACGTTTGGACAATTCTTCCGGATCAAAACAAGAATGAGTGACATTACATCTTCCTCCTCCGGAAATTTTTACTTTGGATAATACGTTAGGAGATTTTTCGTACAGCTGCACCGAAATTCTTCCTTCCGAAAGAATTCTAGTCTGGATGGCTCCGAAAAAACCGGCGGCTCCGCCGCCGATCACTGCTAATTTTTTGGTTTGGGTTTCTTCCATGAATGGGGAATTATATTGTCCCCATTTTTCCTGCGGAATAATCCTCGAAGGCCTGCTGTATTTCTTGAGGAGTGCTCATCACAAAAGGACCATAACGTGCCACTGGCTCGTTCAGAGGTTGTCCTCCCAAGATCAATATTTCCTGGGCAAAATTTTCAGGGGCTCTGAGGCCTATGCTACCTTCTCCCCCTTGGTAAAATACAGTTTCGCCCTCTACCAGATCGTGTTCGGCATCCGTATCGATTACAGTGCCTCCGCCGACGAAAGGATATACAAGAATATTATAATCTTTTGGCACAGGCACTTCTGCATACGAACCTGGAGAAAGTTTCAAATGGAAGAATACGATCGGGGTTTGAGTTTGGATCACCGCATTGGTTCCCCAAAGTTCTCCTGCGATTACCTTAGCCCATACTCCGTCTTTTTCTGCCACCGGAAGCTCGGAAGAATCCACTTCCTGGTATTTTGGGGAAATAAGTTTTTTATCCCTTGGGAGATTGACCCAGATCTGGAATCCATGCATCCTTCCACCTCTAGACTGAAAATCAGCCGAAGGAAGTTCCGAATGTACAAGACCGGCACCTGCAGTCATCCATTGGATCCCACCTTCTTTTAACTTCCCCGCATGTCCCCAGGAATCTTTGTGTTCCATTTCTCCGGACAAAAGATATGTAACGGTCTCGAAGCCTCTATGAGGATGATCGGGAGCTCCTATTGCTTTTCCTGGTTCATAAACGACCGGTCCCATTTCATCCAAAAGTAAAAACGGGTCCCAATAAGAAAATTGCGGAACTGGGAAGGGTCTCCTGACTGGAAATCCTCCACCTTCGATAGTTTTTTCGGCGATTCTTGTTCCGGTTATTCGTCTAAAACCCATATTTCCTCTCTATATTACATTGGACTCGAAAAAGGATCCTGAGGGAATTCTTTTTAAAGAAAGAGAGAAGTTTCCATGGCGACGACTACTATTGCTTTTACTGTGCCGATCTCTTTGAGCAGAGCGTTCGATTACGTTTCTAATTTCGAACGTTTGCAGGACTGGTCTGGAAATATTCTCTCCTTTAAGAAAAATGAAAGTACTCCCGGCTTTCAAGTGAAAACTAAAATTTTGTTTTTCGCATGTACGTTCGAATATCAAATTTTAGAATCCAAGTATCCGAGTAGATTAGTGCTCCGGATCAAAAGTAGATTTTCAGATCAGACTGAGACCTTCTCATTTTATCCGGACCCAAAAGGTTCCGATACGGATACTAAAATCCTTTTTACAAGTCAGATGGAATTGTCCGGATTTTTTAAGATCTTTCGGTTATGGATCTTTTCCAAGGCGTTCGAAAAAACCAGAAAAGACATCCGAAAACTACAAGAGATCCTTTCTCATGGTAAAACCTTAGGAATTCGTAATTTTCAGGTGATACATGATTAACCCTGAAAATAATTTACTAAGCTGATAAATCCTTGTGTTTTTGCTTTCAAAAAAGGAGAATATCCCCCATTATTTTTTAGTCTCAAATAATATCGTATTTCATTATGGAAAACCTTCCTTATAGCGTCGCCCCCCTACCCGAAAACGAAAATGAAAGGGTAAAGGCACTAAAACGTTATAAAATCCTAGATACTCCTCCTGAAGAAAAATACGACGGTATCGTTAAGGCTGCCTCCCTAATTTGCGGAACACCAATTGCATTGATCTCGCTGATCGATTCGGAAAGGCAATGGTTTAAGGCCAGAATGGGTTTAAACGATCAGGAAACTCCTAGGCAAGATTCTTTTTGCCAATTTGCGCTCTCCGAGAACAAGACCTTGATCGTAGAAGATGCCCAATTAGATCCAAGGTTCAAACAAAATCCTTTCGTATTGAATGATCTGAACATTAGATTTTATGCAGGTGCTCCATTAAGAACTCCTGACGGTTACGTTTTAGGCACATTATGTGTATTAGATACTCAACCCAAAAAGGTATCCGAAGCAGAGATACAAGCTTTGGAAGCACTGGCAAATTCGGTAGTTTCCTTTATGGAGTTAGATGCTAAATCTCAATCTCTGATCCAACTACAAGCCGTAGCGCTAGAATTACAAAAAGCTAAAGAACAGTTCTTTATCAATATGAACCATGAACTTAGGACCCCTGTGCATGGTATATTAGGAATGGTGGATTTATTACATCAAACGAACAATTCGGAACTTCAAAGAGAATATCTGGATTCCTTAACAGAAAGTTCAGAACATCTGATTCGTTTGATCAACGATGTGATCGATTTTAGTAAGGCTGAATCAGGCTCTTTACATTTCAGTTTTAAAGAATTCGATATGATCTCCCTTCTGGAAAAATATTCTGAAGAAGCCTCCGACAAAGCGTTCAAGAAAGGATTGGCATTTAAAACGATCCTCCCTCCAGCAAGAGAACGTATCGATGTAAAATCGGATTCTATACGAGTAAGACAAGTTCTTGTTAATTTAGTTTCTAACGCTCTGAAGTTCACCGAAAAAGGTGGGATCACAGTAGAATTGGAATTAGGACACGAAACCGAAACGGATGTAACTCTTTCGTTGAGCGTAAAAGATACAGGCATAGGAATCGAAGCAAAAAGGATCCCCACTTTATTCGAAGCATTCTCACAAACTGATCTTTCCACTTCTAGGAAATATGGTGGAACAGGCCTAGGACTTTCTATCTGTAAACGGATCTGCGAAGCTTTAGATTGGAATATATTTGTAGAAAGTGAAACAGGAAAAGGTTCTAGATTCGTCTTAGAAATGGTCCTTCCAAAAGCAGTCGTCTCAGATAAAGTTAAAATTGTCGAATCTAAGAATCGGATCAATTTCGATTTCTCCGAACATAAAGACCTCAAGATACTTGTAGCCGAAGATAATCCGGTAAACCAAAGATTGATCCAAAAGATGTTGGAAAAATTGGGACTAAGTTGCGCTGTCGTTTCGAACGGAATAGACGCCTTGGCATATTGGGAGGAGACGGATGTTGTAGATCTTCTTCTTTTAGATATACAAATGCCCGAATTGAGCGGATTAGAGACCGCAAGGATCTTAAAAAAGAAACCAAGTATGAAAAAGGTTCCTTGGATCATTGCAGTCACCGCCCATGACAGCCCGGAAGACAGAAAAGCTTGCGAAGAGGCCGGCATGGACGATTATTTAGGAAAACCTTTCCGAATGGAAGATCTGGGAGAAAAGATCCAAGAGTTTTTGAAAGATTTCCCTTCCTCCATTGCTTCCTAAACCTATATTAGAAAATTAGAAAGCATTTTCCTTCCTCCTTCTGTAGCGAAAGACTCCGGATGGAATTGTACACCTTCCATTCGTTTCTCCTTATGACGGATCCCCATTAGTTCTACGCCTGCATAGGCAGTCCTTTCCCATTCTTGTCCGAGGGATTTTTCATCCACGACTAAAGAATGATATCTCATCACTTTTAGGTCGGAAGGAAGATCCTTAAACACTCCTTTTCCGTCCGTTTTGATCTCGGAAATTTTTCCGTGCATAGGATATTCTGCTTTTATAATATTCGCTCCTGCAAAATAAGCTATACCTTGCATTCCAAGACAAACTCCTAAGATCGGAATGTTTCCCCCTAGCTGTTTTAGGATTTCCATAGAACAACCGAAATATTCTGGCTCTTCCGGCGTTCCAGGTCCGGGAGAAAGTAGAATTCTATCGTATCTTGCCTTTAGAACCTTGGAAACATCCGTTTCATTCTGACGTATCACATCCAATCTGAATCTATAGGGAAACTCTTCCTCTAAAATTTCTCCCACAAGTTGGAATAGATTATAGGAAAAAGAATCATGATGATCTACTAATAGAACTTTCATTGGATTGCCTCCATCGCGTTCAAGACTGCTCCCAATTTATGGCCGATCTCTTCGTATTCTGCATCCGGATCGGAATCCATCACGATCCCTCCGGAAGCTCGGATTACGGCCTCTTCTTCTTTTCTGAAATAACTTCGGATCGGAATACAAAAGGAACAATTACCATCGAAGCCGAATCTTCCTACTGCTCCTCCATAGGGCCCCCTCGGATCGTTTTCTATCCTATGGATGATCTTCATGGATTCTACTTTAGGAGCGCCACTTAACGTTCCTGTTGGAAAAGAAGAGGCTAATCCGGAAAACATATCCTGGCCGACTCTTAGAATTCCAGAAACTTCAGTAGATAGATGTTGAACATGACTAAACCTTTTGAGAGCGAAAGAATCTCTTACTTTCACGGTTCCGAATTTGGAAACTCTTCCCAGATCATTTCTATGCAGATCTACGAGCATATTATGTTCTGCGATCTCTTTCGGATCGGAAAGAAGTTGTAGCGCAAATTTTTGGTCTTCTTCTTCGTTTGTTCCTCTTCGGATGGTCCCTGCCAAAGGAAAACTTTCAGCAAGTCCGTCTTTTAATCTAAATAAAAGTTCGGGACTCGCTCCCAAATGAACTTCTCCAGGAAAGCTCATGAAGAACATAAAAGGAGAAGGATTTATTTTTCGGACCGATTTGTATAATTCGAAGTCGCCTCTTTTTCTGGAGTCTACAGTTTCGTCCTCTCCTACTAAAAATGTTTTTCGAAAGCCTACTTGGCATTGAAATGTATTTCCTTTTCGAATCTCTTCTAAAACTTCTTCTACCATTGATCTATGTTCTTCTTTCGTTTTAGAAAAACCTAAATCTATCGCCTGAAACTTTCCTTTGCCTGGGGTTTTCTTATTAAGGACTTCTTCGAACAAATTGTACCTATCTGTTCCGTAATGAAAATATTTGGATTCCCCTGTTCTTCTATCCAACAGGATCCCATCTTCCATCCAAGCAAAACAGAACTTCGGGAATTTAGGATGTTCTTTCAGAAGCAGGCTGGGTTCCATATCGTTTGCAGCCTCATAGGAAAGATAACCGTAGAGACCTCCTCCTCCGGATTCAGTACATTCTAAGAAAGATTTTCTAGGAGGGAAAATTTCGGAGAATAGCCGGTATGGATTTCCTCTCGCGATCTCTTTTCCGTCGCATTCTAATCTATCTCCTTTTGCTTGAAATACTCTCTTAGGAAATCCTGAAATAAAACTGTATCTGGAATTATCCGATTCAGGTCCCAAACTTTCGAATAGGAATGCCACCCCCGTTTCTTCCAGTAGTTTTTGGAAATATTCCAAGACGCCTTCTTCCTTTAAGGGGAAGGGTCGGACAATCGGCCTTGGAAAAAGCGAATTTGCTTCTTTTCTGATATTTTGTATCTCTATGGACATAGTCGTCTCCTTAATATTGGGCCCAGCGGGCCCTGTAACATATTAGAAAAAAGGAATATTAAGGTATGACTAGGCCCGGGCGGGCCACCAAAGGAACCCGTTTAGAATTGAAAACTGTCTTTGAACGGGGGTTTTCAACCTAAGAGCATCTCCAAATTACTTTTTCCGGGAGGAACCATAGGAAGAACTTGGAGATCCGGATCGATCGGAACAACAATGAGTCCAGGTCCCTTCTCTTTTAGGAAATTCTCCAGATCTTCTGAATTTTTTCCAGATTCTCCCAGATCTAAGCTAGGAATTCCGAAAGCGTTTGCAATTTTAGAAAATTTAGAATGAGAAGGATAAGAACTTCCATTGTACCTGCTTCCATAAAACAGATTCTGTTGCTGACGGACCAATCCCAGATTCCGATTATCGAATATTATAATTTTAAGATCTGATTGTAGTTCACTTAAAGTGTCCAATTCCTGGATATTCATCAAAATAGATCCATCTCCGGAAAAACAAACGATCTTTGAATTTGGATCCGCAAGAGAAGCCCCGATTGCTGCAGGCAAACCAAATCCCATAGTGCCAAGTCCCCCTGAAGTCAAAAAGGTCCCACTTTTTTGGAATGGATAATATTGAGCCACCCACATCTGGTGCTGGCCAACATCTGTGCTAATCCTTGCATTCGGTCCTAAAAATTTTGCAACGGACAAAATGATATCCTGAGGAGAAAAACCTTTAGGAGCGGAAACTGAACTTAAAGGATATAGTTCTTTATAAGAACGGATCT
Source organism: Leptospira johnsonii (assembly GCF_003112675.1). Classification (NCBI taxonomy): domain Bacteria; kingdom Pseudomonadati; phylum Spirochaetota; class Leptospiria; order Leptospirales; family Leptospiraceae; genus Leptospira; species Leptospira johnsonii. The sequence goes on from NZ_BFAY01000011.1 coordinate 287,729, forward strand.
GCTCTCTCCATTCTCCTCTTTTATGAATAGGGAACTCTCCCATATTTTCCAAAAAGTATCTTAGATCAGAACAGAATCCGAAATCAGGTCTTCTTAATTTTCCGATTTCCTTATAATCGATATCCACATGGATCACTTTTGCTTTCGGACAGAATGTCTCCAATTTTCCAGTGGCCCTATCGTCAAAACGAACTCCGAATGCCAGAAGAAGATCAGACTCGGACAATAAACGATTTGTATAAGGAGCTCCGTGCATTCCGAGCATTCCCAAAGATAACTCGTGTGTTTGGGAAAAAGAATCCAAACCCATCAAAGTACAAACTACCGGTATATCCTGAGCCTCTGCTAATTGGAGGATTAGATCTTCCGCGCCTGAACCTCTCACTCCTCCACCTATATACAAAACAGGTTTTTTAGAATTTTCTAATAAAGAATAAAATCTAAGCCTATCCGCTTCCGAGATAAAAATCTTAGGTGGATTTTTTTCTTCTCCGGAACTCCAGATAGATTCTATCTGGGACATGGAAAGCGAAATAGGAGAAGCTTGTATATCTTTGGGCACATCTATCCAAACTGGGCCTGGTCTGGGTCCTTCTGCAATTTGGAAAGCTTCCGGCAAGACACGAATGAGTTCGGATACGGAACGAACCAAATACGTTTTTTTAGTAATGGGTAAGGAAAGCCCGTAAGTATCTATTTCTTGGAAAGCATCCGTTCCAATAAGTGATAGAGGCACTTGACCAGTAATAGCAACTAACGGAATAGAATCCGATTTTGCATCCGCTACTGCAGTGATTAAATTTGTAACTCCTGGACCGGAGGAAGCGAGACAAACTGCGGGTTTTTTAGTGACTCTGGCTTCCCCCTGAGCCATAAATCCTCCACCCTGTTCATGTCTTGCGAGAATATGACGTATTCCACTATTATGAAGCGCATCGTATAACGGCAGATTGGCGCCGCCAGGGATCCCATATACGTTTTGGATCCTTCTTCTTTTTAAATAAGCTACGATCAGTTCGGCCCCGTTTTGAGGAACCTTATCTTCTCTAAGCCAGGCCTTGTTTTTTTCTGTAATCGTTTCCATTTTTGCCTCACATAGTGTAGAAATAAAAAAAGCCCCCCTCGGCTTTACGCCGAGAGGGGCTTTTCGAAGATTGCTGCCTACGAAAGAACCCTAGGGCGTAAAGGGTAACCAGGGTAGCGTGACCACTACCACCATCCAGAGGACGACCCAAAGGGTTTGGTTAGACTGTAGACCTATATTCTTCATTACGTAGAAAATGACGGATAAACCGCTTAAGATATTCACGATTTACTTATAAAAATTTGCAAGAACTTTTTGATGTCTTGCCTTAGTCCGAAAAGGAAGACAAAGAAGCGGATTTTCGTTGCTCAAATCCGCTTTCAACGTATCATCCCATCTCAAGGAAACAAAAATGACAAGCGTCACTCTTAAAGGTAACCCAGTTCAACTCGAAGGAAAATTATTAGAAGTAGGAGCAAAGGCTCCCGATTTTAACGGAACGGCAAAAGACTTAAGTACCAAGTCACTCAAAGATTATAATGGAAAAGTGAAAATCTTAGTTTCAGTCCCAAGCTTAGATACATCTGTATGCGCCATGGAAACTAAAAAGTTCCACGAAAGAGCGACAAAGCTGGACGGGATCGTAACTCTAGTTGTCTCCGGAGATCTTCCTTTTGCAATGAATCGTTTTTGCACTATGGAAGGATTGGATTCTCCGAATCTGATCACACTTTCTCAATTCAGGGATTTCTCTTTTTCTAAAGCTTACGGGACTCATATCGCGGATGGAGGTTTGAAGGGACTTTCTGCAAGAGCGGTGTTCGTTGTCGATAAGAATGATACGGTCCAGTACGTGGAATTAGTTCCTGAGATCGCAAGCGAGCCGAATTACGAAGCAGCGATCGGAGCCGCAAAAAAATTAGTTTAATGAAACATTCTATTTAAAAAGAATGTTTTCATGCAGAAATGGACGGGTTTAGGAAGAAAGTTAAAAAAAATCTTAAACCTAGCCCTACTTCTGCTCCTTGTATTCCAATTCAACAATTGTGATAAAGCCCCTTCTTCCGATCCTGAAAAATTAATATCTTATTTGGCAAAACCTTCTCTTGCACTGTACGGGGACAGCATTGTAGCTTCCTGGCCTGTAGAAGAACAACTTTCCGACTTTAACGTAGTCAAGTTCGCTTTTCCGGGCATAGACACTAGCGAAATTCTCTCTTCGGTACAGAATGATAAAAATCGCTATAATGCCTGCCTGTATGAAGGAGGGATTAACGATTTTTTAGGGAATTATTCACCCACCCAAAGCCAAGTAGATGCAACTATAAACAGACAGATCCAAAGTATACAGATTCTTTTAACAAGATGTGAGCATGTAGTTGCATTAAATCTTTGGAATATTGAATTTCCTTGGCCTACACTCGCGGTCGCAATGATCACTGCGGAAATGAAAGAAAGAATTAATTTTGTTCCAAGAATAGATACGGAACTATTGATCCAAGAAGATATGCTGACCGATGGGAATCATCCCAACAAAAACGGATATTATATTCTGTCCAAAGCTGTACAAGCGCAGTTAGAACCGCTCTTCCCGATCTTGTATCTATACGAATAAGGCCATAATAATGAAAAGAAAAAATTTTATAGCCTGGCTTTTCGTATATTCTGTTTTCATAATTCCCCTTCTATCCGCACCGGGCAATGAGGAAAGACCAGTTCACCCGAACATCAACCAGGAATTAGCGATATATAATAAAGTTTATGTTTCCGGAACGGCCACCGACAGAACTCCCAGGCAAGAAGATGGATATGAAAGAGATAGAAAGCTCTCTGCATACGGGGAAATGAAACTCACGGATTCATTCTCAGTCACAGCAAGTTACGGCTATATAGATCACTATTCCACAACCAGAAAAATTTGGAGCGGTTGGGATAGATGGGCGGTAGGTGCAAAATATTTTGTAAAAACAGACTTTGCATCCTTCGGAGGCGGGGTCCAATTTTTCGGACCTTCTGTTTCACAACCCAGAGAAGCGGATATCAATCCGGATCTATTTTTGATCCGGGCCTATTTCGGAGGACTCAAAAGATTCGGCGCATTCTCCATGCAAGGAACTGTAAACTTTGAATCAGAAACCAATTCATCCGGAAAAGAAACCACCGAAGAGAACTTTAAAAGATTCTTATATTCCGGGTTCACTCTTTCTTATAATCTACCTTCCAAAACGAATCTGCTTTTGGAATTCAGTCATAGGACAACCGTTTCGAATACGATCACGCCATACTCGGATTATTTTGTGATCGCTCCTGGGGTCCAATATCTCACCAACCAAAATGGATACCTGACCTTTTCCTTGATGTTGCAAACAAGGACCGATTCGAATATTGACCGCGGATTTAAAATAGGATATTTATATTTTTTCGGAGACTAAAAACCTCGTCGCTCAAATCCAAATCATAAGATTGCTGGACAAACCAAAAGTTTTACTCAAAACTATACGAATGGAAAAGATCTTAGGCTTAATCACAGGTTCCGTTCTATTCTTCTTATCTGCATTACATGTCTTTTGGGCATTCGGTGGCAAATTAGAATCGGTCACTGTCATTCCGGAAACTAATGGAAAACCCACATTTGTTCCAGGCATAGGACTAACCTTACTTGTAGCACTCGCGCTTTTTGGATTCGGTGCCGTGGCTCTTTGGTCCTCCGGAAATATCTTTTATCCAAACAAAACAAGCTCTATCTTCTCCCTGTTGATCGCTCTCATCTTTTTAGGAAGAGCGATCGGAGATTTTCGACTAGTAGGCTACTTTAAAAAAATCAAAAACACCAAATTTGCAAAATACGATTATTTACTTTATTCGCCTGTTTGTATCCTTTTGGGATCATCTTATTTATATTTAGGCTGGAGAAGTTTTTAATCCTATACTTTGTTTTTCCAACCAATAAATAATTTGATATAAAACAATAATTTCCCCTTTTCTAATTCCTTTTCTTCTCGAGTATAGAAAGAATAGGAGCAAGATATGCAAATCTCTAAATCATTCTTTTATGAAATCCCGGTCCTCTGGAGCCAATGCGATCCAAATGGTCATTTGAATGTAGGAAACTTTCAAGTATTCCTTCATGAAGGAAGAATGGTTGCCCTAGAAGAAGCGGGCCTTTCCTTCTCTCAAATGAAATCCGAGAATATAGGCCCGATGATCCTAAGAGGAGAAACAGATTATAAGGCAGAAATTCGTTATCCGGATACTGCTATAATAGAATCTCAGTTTGGAGAGATCTCAGGCTCGAGATGCAAGGTATTTCAAAAATTGATCCGAAAATCCGACGGTAAAGTTTCCTGCGAATCTATCTCTCATTGTATCATGTTTGATTTCGGTAAGAAAAGACCTTGGAAGTATACGGACAAATTCCTGGAAGGATTAGGACTTTTGGAACTTTCGAAATAAAAAAGCCCTCCGAAGAGGGCTTCCAAGATCGAAGAAAGTAGAGGAAATCCTTACACGAAGAATTTCTTAGTGAATTGAAGCATTTTATCCACGAATCCATTGTAAGGCGGATATAACATTTCAATCGAAGAGAATGGAGCTTGTTTGAATACGGACTTCTCGTGAGAGAATGTTCTGAATCCCCACCAGCCATGGTAACTTCCGTGTCCGGAATGGTTGATCCCTCCGAACGGTAGATTCGGGTTAGCCAAGTGTACGATAACGTCATTCACCGCGGCTCCTCCGGAGGATGTTTCCTTGAGAACCTTGTTGATATGTTTGTTATTGCTTCCGAACACATAGAGTGCGAGTGGTTTCGGTTTAGAAAGTACCTTCTCCACTGCTTCATCCAAGTTTTTGTAAGTTAGGATAGGGAGCACCGGTCCGAAGATCTCATCTTCCATGATCCTTGCGTTTTCAGGTACATTAGAGATAAGTGTTGGTTCTATATAGTTTTGAGAAGAATCTGTTTCTCCTCCCATTACTACCTTTCCACCTTTTTCTACGGCTTCGTGGATATAACCGGAAACTCTTTGGAAGTTTCTTTGGTTCACTAAACGACAGAAGTCTTTATTGTTCTTGATATCTGCAGAAGTTTCTCCGTAGAAAGATTTCACCGCAGCCTTCGCTTGTTTTACGAATTCTTCAGTCTGTCCTTCTGGAAGTAGTAGATAGTCGGGCGCCACACAGGTTTGGCCCGCGTTCATGATCTTTCCCCATACCAGTTTTTGAGCCGCCTTTTTCAGGTTTGCTCCTGGTACGATGATGGCAGGAGATTTTCCACCCAATTCTAGGGTAACTGTGGAAAGATTTTTTGCCGCCGCAGCCATTACGATCTTTCCTACATGTGTACTTCCAGTGAAGAAGATATGATCGAATGGAAGCTCCATTAAAGCCGTGGAAACCGTATGATCTCCTTCGAATACTGCAACTTCTCCCTCTTGGAAGGTTTCTTTTACTAGTTTAGTAAGTAGTTTAGAAGTTTCAGGTGTGAACTCGGAAGGTTTGATGATCGCGGTGTTTCCTGCTGCAAGAGCCGCAGTCAACGGTGCGATTGCGAGATAGAACGGATAGTTCCAAGGAGAAATGATCAGAGTCACTCCCTTTGGTTCGTAAGAAATGGAACTTCTTGCTCCGAAGAGTGAAACTGGAGTTTTTACTCTTTCCGGTTTCATCCAAGTTTTTACATGTCGAATCGCGTCTTTTAATTCCGCGATAGAAGGCATGATCTCAGTAAGATCCGTTTCGTGAGGAGCTTTTCTAAAATCATTTTGTAAGGCTTGCTTGATCTCTGGGGTAAGTCTTTCCACTGCCGCCAGTAATTTTTTCAATAATACGACTCGATCCTTTGCCTTGGAAACTTTCAGAACCTTATGAAAATGACGTTTTTGAACATCGAATACTCTTTGCATCTCCTTAGGGTTCGGAGCAGGAAAAGAAGCCGTTCCGCTGGAAGCGGAAGAGACTGAGCTCGCCGGTTGTGTAGCTGTGCTGGACATTGAGGGGTCTCCTAAGTTCTAACATTCTTCCGGAAATCCGGACTGGTAGAGAACCAAGGTATAATTTCACCAAATTCAGGATTTTGACGCAACCTTTTTATTGAATGATCATTCCGTAACTTTTCGAGAAAAAGTCGCCTTCCTGGACCCAGGTCGCTTTTTATTCTACCCGTTATGATAAGATTTTTCCTACTCAATCAAGTGATAGCTTAGTCCAAAAGGACTATTTCCTAATGACGTTTTTGGAAATTTATTTCTGACAAGAATCGTAAGATAAATTTTTCACTCAGTTTTTTTTTCCAAGTTTGATCCGTATAATTCGCTTAGCGGAATCTTATTTTTAATTTATAAGTTTCGCTATTTCTTGACAGAGACTACTAACGTTTTTCAGAGTAACTTGATATGAGCCAAGGGAAAACCCTAGAACTTTTCCATCACAAAGACCAAGGTATATTCAGCAATCTGAAGGACCTGAATCATCCTATTTCGGAGAACACTCCGTTTCATTTTAAATTTTTCAATCTTACCGAGAGTGTGGACAGCATTCTCTCCAAGACATTGGATCGTTATCTTTTACATTTGGATATCATCTTCGTGAGGGATTCTGTTCTCGCGGCTATGAAAGAAACCATCACGAACACTATCAAAGCAAATATCAAGAGGATCTATTTTAGAGAACTCCAGGCGGATATCCAAAATCCTAGTGTATATCGCAGCAAGATCCTGGGCTTTAAACAAACATATCTGGATAATAAGGAGAAGTACGAAGATCTTCTTTTTAAGAACAATTACGTTGTCCTAGTATCGTTCATTCATAATAAGGACGCAATCCGCATCCGCGTGATGAATAATGTAAAACTCAGCCCGGAAGAAGTGGAACGTATCAACGTAAGGATCGAAAAAGCAAAAACTTATAACGATCTTGCAGAAGCATTTTTAGAAAAAGGGGACGAGACCGAAGGCGCTGGTCTTGGACTGATCATGACTCTAATGATGTTGAAAAACGACGGTTTAGGCGCAAGTTCCTATAAAGTAGAAAGCCAAGGCAATAATACTTCAGTTATAATCGATATTCCTATTCGGATCCAAAAAGAAAATGTTCAGATCCAAAAAGCAGAAGAGATCATCAAGGAAGTAGACCAACTTCCTACATTCCCTAAAGCGATCCAAGATATCCAATTAGCGATCGATAAACCGAATTCAAGTATCGGCCAGATCGCTGAGATGGTGAAGAAGGACGTAGCTCTTTCTGCAAACATTCTGAAATTATCCAACTCTGCAGCTTTTCGACGTGGAAACAAAGTAGAGTCATTGGACAGAGCCATCCAGCTCATCGGTTTGAAAGAGCTACAGGTTTTATTATATTCTCTCGGAACAAAACAGATCTTGGAGAATAAGTTCCCTGCCTTCTTAACGATCTGGGAAAAATCAAACCAATGTGCGTATTACTGTAAATTGATCGCTCAAAGATTGAATCTCCCTAAAGAAGCTATGAGCAATCTAATGTCAGCGGCGCTTCTTCATGATATAGGAGAGATCATTCTTCTTTCCTTGGAACAAGAACGTATGGGCAAGATCCAAAATTATTCCGCATCGAAAGAAATCGCGTCTTCTCTTTCTATGGAAGAAGCTGCATTCGGTATCACTCATACTAAGATCGGTGCATTGATCGCTGAAAAATGGAATTTCCCAGAGTTATATTCTAAAACGATGGAATACCATCATAGACCTCAATTGGCGGAAGAACAATACAAAGAGATCATCTTCCCTATTTATCTGGGAGATATGATGATCAAGATCAATAACGAAGAAGCTAAGTTCTCCGAGATCCCTGACGAAGTACTGAAACATTGTAAATTTTTCTCTTCCGGGGATTTCCATTCTTTCCGGACCAAAGCTTTAGAAAGTTTCCAAGCTACTCTTTAATTCGCCGGAATTCCGGCAATTAGCGATTTCTTTCGAACAAAGTACCAAAAATAGTATTAGCCGAAGGTTCCAGAAATCTAAACCTTCGGGTGTATTGCGTATTGGTCGGAGATAAGCATAATCATGACATCCGTACGGGTGCATATATGACAAAGAAAATCCTAATTTGCTTTTTAGCCTCTCTCAGTATCTCTTTCGCCTCCTGCACGTCTTCCAGCGATCCGAATTACGCATGGTTGATGAGTTTAGTAGCAGGATCCACTGCAGTGGAGGCTCCTTCCGGTCCTACTGATTTCGGGATCGATATCAATGACGAGACTGCTCCTGTAGATTTCGTATTCGATACCACCCGAACAATCACAGTAAACGTTCAAGTAATAGATCCTGTAGCTCCTGTAAACGGGTCCATGGTGCAGGTAACTGTACCTTCTGCCGTTCCTGGTGCTGCCAGTAATAAATCGGTATTCAAGGCTTATACAAATCCTAGCGGAGAAGTTACAGGTAGTTTTACTATAGATGGCGATACTAAAACGGTTCATCTCACTGTAGAAGCTTACGGTAAGTTTTACGAAGCGGATATTTCCATCGTGACTGTAAGCAAGGTGGACAGAAGGATCTCAATCAGCTTCACCGCGACGGGACAGCAGATCATCGATACCGATGGAGATGGCATACAGGATTTCGAGGATGTATTCCCGAACGATCCTACAAGAGTTAGTTCTATCCGGGTTCCTGCGGAAGATTATTACACCACATCGTATGAGGACTTATTTCCTAAACAAGGAGATGCGGACTTCAACGACTATGTGATCCGTTCTTATTTCGAAGAAGATCTGAACAAATTCGGCGAGGTAGTACGAGTGAGAGGTTATTTCACTCATGTCGCCAAAGGTGCCGGATATAATCATACTCTTCGCTTCGGATTGCCTGGAGCAAGTGTAACAAGTTATTCTCTTCTGCGGTATGCGGCAGACGGAACCACCTTGGAAGAAAACTTAAGTGGAACTCCAGCTTCGATTGCGGATCTGGAAATATTAGGAAATAGTTCTACTACAATTTCCAAATCAAACGCATCCAAAACGGACACAGTCTTCGTAAAAGGTAAAACTGCAAAACTGGAAGTTATCCTTTCCGCGCCAATTTCCAAACTGGTGTTAGGACCCGCTCCTTATGATACGTTCATAAGAGTGGTCAACACCGGCAAAGATATACACGCTGCAGGAAGGTATTTCGATGCAGAAGGAAAAGACATTTATAGAGATGCTACCGGCTTCCCTTGGGTGCTTCTTGTTCCTGGAAACTTCCAATGGCCTTACGAAGCTACGGACATACGTACTTCTTATCCTACTTTCAAAACCTGGTATGAATCTCTTGGAACCACCGATACGGATTGGTTCCGAACTCCGAATACTTCGGCAGTGTTTCCAGCTACGCCCTAATTTGGGACTCCTGAAAGAGTAAAAGCAACCTCCCCCTTCCCTCATTCGGCCGAGGGGAGGGGTTTTTTTCCTTTTCGATCCATAAGCCGGAGTATATCCTGAACTTTAAGTGGCTTCAGGACTCTCCAAACAAAAAGATAGCAAACAATCAGGCTCGTATTCCGGTAAGGAGCAGGCCTCTAATTTCCTATCCTTGGTAGAGGAGATCTCCCCTATCGTAGCTTTGGACGAAAACAATATAGTCCGATTTACAAACGCATCCTTTCGAAAAGAATTCAAACTTAGATTTGCAAGCCCCGTAGGAAAAAACCTATTCAATCTATTAAAATTGGATTCGAAAGAAGAAGCCAACCTGAGAGAAAATCTTCATAAAGCACTCAAAACAAAATTGCAAAACCAGGAATTCAAAAAAGGAAAGAAGTCCTACGGATATTCTATCTTTAAATTCAAAGACAGCCTGGGTATGATCTTAAAAGATATCACCGAGAATAAAAAGTTAGAAAAGAAGATCGCAACTCTCCACACACAAGTACTCGCTTCCCAAGAAGAAGAAAGATCCAGACTCGCAAGAGAACTTCATGACGGAGTGGGACAACTTATACTCGCGGCAAAATTACATTTCCAAGCTTACCAAAAATCCGAGAAGGAACATCCGGAATCTTTCGGCTCAGGGTTAGGACTCATCGATAAAGCAAGCCAAGAACTCCGTGAAATTTACACAAATTTGCAACCTTCTTCCTTAAAAGAACTTGGGCTGGAAGCTGCCTTAAGCTCTCTAGCGAACCAAATTTTTCCGATACAAAAAATTAAAGTAAAATCCGAGTTTAAGGTTCCCGAAAAAATTCCTCAGGAAATACAAAACCAAGTATTCAGAATATTACAGGAAATTTGCGCTAATATTCTAAAACATTCCCAAGCGAATAAAGTGGAGTTAAGGATCTTTTCCGAAAAAGATACTTTGGTAGTTTCTGCAAAAGATAACGGAAAAGGATTTAAAGAAAAAGAAGCCAGAATAAAGTCTACCGGATACGGATTGGAAAATATTCGGAGAAGAACCGAGGACCTGAACGGTACTCTTTTTTTAGAATCCGAACCTAATAAAGGTACTCAATACGTGCTTAGGATCCCGTTAAAAAAACGTTCCAAGGAGAAAGTATGAACGCCCAACCCTCCGTTTGCAAACTCTATCTTGTAGACGACCATGCCATCTTAAGAGAAGGTCTTAGACTGATCATTTCTGGACAAAACGATCTAGAAATCATCGGCGAAAATGGGAACGCTGAACAGGCGCTAGACGAGATCGGCAAATTAGAGCCTGATATTCTTATCACGGATATTTCCATGCCTGGAGTCAGCGGTATCGACCTTGTCAAAGGAGTCAAAAGATACTATCCCAAAGTTCAGGTCATCATTCTATCCAGACATGATAACGAAGAATACATCCAAAAACTGGTGGATCTAGGCATCAACGGTTACGTTCTAAAAGACGACGCGGGAGAAGATCTACTAAGAGCAATAGACGCTGTCCGCAGAAAGGAAACTTATCTAAGTCCAAGGATCGCGACTAGAGTTCTTTCAGGAATCGGCCGCAAAAAAACGGGAGAACTTCAGGAAGAAGGTCCATCCGTATTCTCAGTGCTTTCCGACAGAGAAAGACAGATCTTAAAATTGATCTCGGAAGGGAATTCCAACGAGAAAATAGGGAAACTTCTTCACATTTCTCCTGCCACCGTAAAAGTGCATAGAGCAAATATCATGAAGAAGTTGGACTTACACAAGGTGGCAGACCTTGTAGTCTATGCAATCCGCGCGGGCATCGTAGAAAGTTAGTTTCTAACGCAGAGTAAACCTTTAGGCTGATCGCATCCATCCGAGAAGCCTTGGTTGAAGCCTCCGATGGTATTATCACCAGGAGCTCCATATTCTCCAAAATCTGTAGGTGAAGAGCTTCCCCAGCTTTGGCATATATCCGTGCTAAGTCCAAAACTTGAGCTAATCCCTGTCCAATAATTCCCTGCCCCAGGAATTCCAGTCGCGCTATCCATTGGAAGCGTCGGAAGTCCAGAACCATCCGTATGAAAGATCAAAGTTTCGCTTGGAGACATTGCGTAATAATTCGTGCCTGGAAATAAGGGCCAACCGGCTCCGCCCGGAATCCTAGTAGAAGAAGCAATCAATGCAACGTATTCCAAAGGCGATCCAGGCAAATTAGGAACCTCCGCGGTTTTTGCACTTTGGCAAATCAGATCGGCTCCTGCAACCCCGCCTAAGTCTCCTGTATTGGGAGAAGTAGTAACGAACAGATAACGTGTTTTTCCGAGAAGTCCTAAAAGAATCAATTCATCTCCGCCAGGAAAAGGTTTGGAACAAGCGGAGCTGAAAAACCCGGAAAGAAGAATGAGCAAGGTAGAAATTCTAAGAGCCATAGTTCAAAAGCTCCTTGTATATTGGACTTCCCATCTATTCTGAGAGAATCCAGTATTTGCAAAAGTATTCAGATTTCCGCCTCTGTCAGGACTTACTTTGAATTGGACAGTATCTCCTTGCGGGAGTTTATTCTCTAACCAAAGAGAAAGTGCAACGCTTAAGATCGCCGCTCCTCCAATCAGAGCCTGGTTGCTCTGGTGCATTTCATATTCTTTCTTATCATTCTCTCTTGCCTGCCATAGATAAAGAGTAAAGGAAGAAGGTAGATTTAAACTTAAGATCCCGATATTCATCGGGTCGTTTAACGGCTTTGAGGCGAGAATATTCCCAGCTTCTCTTTCCGAATTTCCAAGATAGGCGAGAGCTCCGAACCAAGCCCAGATGCTGTAGGACTTCCAACGTTCTCCCTTGGAATAATATCCTGTTCCAGGGATCCAAACAAACTTAGAAGTTTTGATTCCTTTACTTGCCTCTTCTTTCTCAGCCATGGCAACCGCTTTCGGGCGGTCTTGCTCTACTTTAAAATTAGTCCAAGGAGTATAAGAAGAAGGTTTTCCGAATCTATTCAATGCAGCGATCCTGTATTCGTAGGTCCCTGCCTCTAAGGAGAATTCTATTTCGTTCTCAGAGACCTTCTTCTCCAAAAATAATTCTTGAGGAGGTTCTGCTTTTCGGACTTCTACTACGTAACCGCGGCTTCCTTTTACTTCTTTCCATTCTATATAATATACGAAGCTCTTTTTCTCTGCGAAAATTCCCAAAGACACGGAAAAGAATATTAGAATAAGCTGAAATAACAGAGCGAAAGTTTTTCCGCGGAACAAATGCATGCCTTCTCCTTAAGGGCGGGCGCCGCTGGATTTTGTTTCCGGGGCTTCCAATTCTTCCCTAAGTAATATTTTGAAATCCGCTTCAGATCTTAAGTTAGGGTCCGAATCGGATTCTATGGTCCAATGGAATGTTCCTACATCCAATTTTTCCAAGTCCTTGAACACCAACCTGTCGCCTTTTGTCTTTTTTTCATAGATTAGCTCGTCGCCTGAGCCTCTCTTATAGAAAAGACGAAATTTCCATTCGCTTTGCTTCTGTTTGGTGGAGAATTTCCAACGGAAAGAAATACTTTCCTTGCCGGTCATATCCACTACAGCGCCCTTTTTCGGAAAATCAACGGAAAGTTCCGCATTTGTCAGCGCTTCAGTAGTCGCAGCAATCTCTTGTTTTGTTTCTGCAACCTGAATGACAGGAAGAGAAATGGAAAATTTACGCGCTTCCGAGAATGTTTCCGTTCCGGGAAGATTCGTATAGGACTGTACTCTCCAATAATAAGTGCCTGGATCCAATGTTAGCGAAAAATTCGTACGAAATACTTGTGTCTCGGAAATAGATCCAAAACTAGGATCAGTAGAGATCTGTAATTTATAACCGCTTGCTATCTTTTGTTTTGCCCAGGAGAATGCAACGGTCCTATCTTCTTGAGAAAGATCTTTTTTAGGATAATGTAATTCTACGGGGAAGTTGGGAAGAACTCTGAACTTTCGGACTTCGGATATTTTCTTGCCGTCCCTGGAGTTGACCCTCCAATAATAGATCCCTTCCGGAAATTTTTGTTTATAATAAGGTTCTTTAGAAGGCCTTTTAGAGATATACACTGAAAAGTCCCGTCTAGGAGAAATTTCTAATATACCTTCTTCTCCTCCTTCCCAACGGAATTCGACGGTCTGCTCCATTTCTGTCGGAAAATATCTGTAAGAATCTTCGGGACTGACAAGGCTCCAATTTTGGTTCAGTTTATTCCCATTTAGCGAACTCTCTTTTTCGCCTAATGTTTGTTTGACGGTCCCGTCTTCGGACCATTCTACCTGTCCTCTTTCTACATCTACTCTAGTGCCGTTCTGATTTTTTGTAACTTGGAACTTGGAACCTAATTCCGCTTCTAAACCTACCGTTCCTGCGATCACGGAGAGAACTTTTTTTCCGCTCTCAACTAGAATATTTCCTTCGTTCAGATCCAGGTTTTCCTTATTCTCCTTTAATTGGAGAACGACCATAGACTGAGGATCTAATTCTATCCTCGTGCCTGATTTTAAAAATACTACCGCTTCGGAAGCCTCGTCTGTTCGGATGGAGTCCCTATCATACACTGGCATTCCTTGCTCCAGATCTTCCCATAACATTCTATCCGGAAATTTTCTTTGAGCAGTTTTGTAACGGAAGGAGACAGTCCCCATAATCTCCTTTCCGGCTCCCCCGTTCGATTTGGATTCGAAATAAAGAAGGTACAAAGATAAGAAAAGTACAAGGAAGCAGCCTATACCTACCTGCCATTCTCTTTTATATATTCTCCAATCCATATATTAATCCGCAATCACCTTGGAAGGAGAATCAGGTTCCGGTATTCCGCAGATCTTGCGAAGCTCTTGTATATTTTTAGGACAGTCAGGATCTTCCAACCAACCTAATACCGCATAGAGTTGTTGAGGTTTTTCTTTTCCTCGGATCCAAACAGGAGGTAATGTTTCAAATTTGTAATGGTCCTTTACTTTTTCGTAAGATGTTTCCGAAACCAATATATCCGTTCCGAAATCTTTAGTTAAATATTCTATACGAGAAGCGAGATTAACCGCATCTCCGATAACTGTGAACTCCAGTTTCTTTTCGGAGCCTATCTGCCCTACTACTACCGGTCCGGTATTAATCCCACATCCGAATCTTGCTTGTGGTCTTCCTATTTCGATTCCAATCCGATTGAATTCCATCAGAGCGTTTCTCATTAGAAGTGCAGAGTTGATCGCATTTCTTGCATCGTTCTCGTCCGTGTACAATGCCCCCCAATGGGCCATAATCGCGTCACCGATGAACTTATCCACGATCCCTTCCGTAAGATAAATACATTCCACCATCTCAGTGAAGTAAGCGTTTAGAAAATCTACCACCTCACTCGGTTTTAATTTTTCCGACATCCCGGTGAAGTTTCTTAAGTCAGAGAAGAATACTGTTACATCCTTTGTGACCCCACCTAAAGGCATATCTCCCGCCAAGGCTCTTTCTGCGATTTCCTTATTCACGAATTTTCCAAAAGTGTCTTTGATCTTCTCTCTTTCTTCCAATCCATGAGCCATCTTGAGAAACGAGTTTGTTAGAACTCCAACTTCGTCTCTGGTTACAGGTTTGATCCCTACCTTATAATTTCCTCTTTCGATCTGCCTAGTCGCACTCAATAGATTAATGAGCGGAACAGTTAATGTTCTGGAGAATAGGAATACTACTAGGAATGCAAGACTCAAGACGGAGATCAGAATATAAAAATTCTGCCTTCTGATCTTATACACCGCTTCGAATGCTTTATCCGCCTCGATGGAAGATACTACTGCGAGGTTTCCATCTTCTAATTGTTGGAAAGATCCTAATGTTTCCTTTCCTTCGAAGATAGAAGTTTGGGATCCGTTATCGGCGGGGTTTCGTAATAAAAATTGAACAAGAGGGTTTTTAGAATAATCTTTCGCTGAAACAGTTTCTGATTCTTCCGTATGAGCGACTAATCTCCCCCTGGAATCCACCACCCAGATCGCGAATAATTCGGTTTGTAAAGCGGACCTGGCAGATTCCCAAAGATCCTGAGGAGAAATTAAGAAGAAGCCATATCCTTTCCCGGATGGATCTTTCTCAATAAAAAGTACAGTAGAAAATCCGAACTTAGAACTGATATTTTCCAATCGAGTGGACTCGAATTCGGAAGCGAAAAATTTTTCTTTATCTTCTTTCGGAATAGCAACCCATAGACCTCGGATCTCATCTTCTTCTTTCCTAAGATCTCGGACAAATCTTGGATTAAAAACGAGCGTTGATTCTCCTTGTTCGTATTTTCCCCAGGCAAGAATTTTAGGATGAGTAGAAAAAAATCCGGAGATATAAGCAGGTGGGGTGATCTTTTTAGAATCGGAACCTTTTGAAGGACGAATATTCCATTTGTCTGCAAACTCAGATGATTTACTGGAAAGTTCCTTGATCCTAAGACCTACTTGGAGTCCAGTTAATCTCGCCAAACTCAAGTTATATTCTTGGATGAGTGATACTGTATAATTTCGGAAAAGATTAGTCGCTAGTCCGATCATTAACCCCATACTCACCACTACGATCGCGGAAACGATCGCCAGAAGTTTGACTCGAATAGTGATCCTAGATGCTTTAAAATCCTCTCCGTGATTTTTAGGGGGTTCTTGTTTTTCTTTTTTGGATTTTTCAGAAGTTATATTAGGAGAATATGGTGTATATACTTTAGTAGACTCTTCTTTTTTGCCGGAAAGTATCTCCTGCATCAACTTCACGAATTCGGAAGCCTCGTTTTCGGAATAACAAACTAGAACAGAACCTAAATGAGAACGAAGAAAACGATCTAATTTTCGCGCAGAGTCAGGAGAAGAACGGAACTTTACTCCGTCCATCGTAGAAAGACGGATCTTATCTTCTTGGAGTTTTTTTACCAGATCTCTGAATACCTGACTATTTTTCCAACCGCTTGCTTCGGATTTCGTTCCCCAAAAAACTACCTCTTGGATACCTCTGGTATGGATCTCGTCCATCCATTCGGAAAGATTCCCGCCTTCTTCCGGAAATCGTCTTGAGTATGCGGACATAGTGTCCGTCAGAGGAACTTCTAAAATTTGATTTTTCCCGACTCCCTCTTGCATGGGGATAGGAGTCTCTGAAATCTCTCTAGTTTGTCATTACAAAATCCAATTTTATCTCCCTTTAGATTTGCCCTCGGTTTGCCACATAATTCGGGACTTCCATTTTTTCTTTTCTAGAAAATACTTCCTCTTAATCTGGGAGAATGATTTGGATGGACTCGGTCTTAGGTTCTAATTGGTTGCTTGCAGTAATTTCGGTTATTTCCGGAATTCTTTTGGGTTATCTTTTCGGTGGGTTCATAGTTCCGAGACTCGCAAAAACTCTCACAAAGGATCAGTTAGACACAAAACATCCTCTTTATACCGCTCTACTCTCCTTAGTTAGGTTTTCCTTTTTTATTTTTGGATTATACGCTGCCCTTCGATTCTTAAAATTAGATGCTTCCTCAGAAGAAAAAATTTCCCTTTATTTGAAAGTATTCGGGATCTTGGTTTTCACATTTTCCTTTGCAAGAGTCGGCTCCGGAGCTTTCACTTTGTATTCTTCCAAGGCAGAAGGACTTCTTCCCTCCGCGTCCATTCTAAATAATATAGTTCGGATGCTGATCTTACTTACCGGAGGTTTGGTCGCATTACAAACTTTGGGCATCTCCGTTACTCCCGCGTTAACCGCATTGGGAGTGGGAGGTCTTGCATTCGCATTAGGTTTGCAGGAAACTCTTTCCAATTTGTTCGCAGGGCTTGGAGTTTTACTAGGTAAAAAAGTATCCGTAGGAGATTATATCTCTTTAGAAACCGGAGAAGAAGGTTTAGTAGAGGATATCAATTGGAGAACAACTTCTCTCAAAAAAAGAAATGGAAGCACGATCATCATTCCGAATGCTAAGATGTCCAAGACTACCTATACGAATTATAGTCTTACAAATATAGGACTTTGGACAGAGTTGGAGATCAGTGTCCCAAAAGAAGGAAATTTGGAGAAGCTGGAATCCATTCTTGGACAGGCCGCGAATTTTTCCTTAACACAGATCTATGGAAAAAGCGGTTATAACGAATCCAAAATTTCATATCGTTATGTTTCTTTCGGACAATCTAATATTGATTTGGTGATTCATCTTCCGTTAAAAAACATACATGACTCCGGACAAATTAAATCTATTTTCATAAAATCCTTGCATTCCCAATTTAGATCGGAAGGAATCGATAACATATCCGCGAAGACAGTAAAATAATCCGAAACATCCTAATCTATTCGCAGGAATCAGTCGTAATAGAAATCGTATGCAAAACGTTTTAGAAAACAAACTTTGGTTTTATGTTCATGTACTAAGCTTGGATATATGTCTGGGCGTTTTAGGTTCCGGAGCATTAGCGACAGCAGTGACGGGAGCCAAGATGAAAACAGTATGGTGGCTCCTTCTTCCTTTAAGCGTTTGGGTCATCTACACCTTGGATCATTTATTGGATGGAAAGAAGGTTGGAGAAAATTCCATAAACCCACGTCACAAATTCCACTACGATCATTCTAAAATTTTAACAATACTCTGCACAATCGCGGCAACTATCTCAGCGGTTCTCGCATTCTTATTATTAAGAGAGATAGTTTTATTAGGCGGAGTATTATTAGCAGCCTTAGCAGTTCTCCATTTAGGAATTGCTCGCTGGGGAAAGATACGTTTCGGAAAAGAATTTTCAGTAGCGTTGATATATACCTTGGGAGTTTGGTTCGGTCCTCTATTGGTTGTAGGGTTTCGTTCCTGGGCCGTCCCCATTCTTCTGTTCTTATTCTTCTTAGGCACCGTTCTGAATTTAGTAATGAACTCTCTCATGGAAGCAGAGTTAGACGCCAAAGAAGGCCAGGTTTATCTATTAGGAGTTCTTTCTCCCAAACTAGCCAAGGAATGGGTGTTGCGATTGTCCTTGCTTGGATTCCTGGCTAGCTTAGTATTGGCCGGCGGAATACGGAAATGGGCGACTGGCACCTCGGTTTCGGCCTCTTTGGTGATCGCTCTCATCTGTGCCGTTCCGGGAGGGATCCTGCGTTACGCGGATAAATTCCAAGATTCTCAAAAGTATAGGATCCTCGGAGAAGGAGTTTTTATCTTGGGACTTATCCCTTGGCTTTTAAACTCCTTTTAGATCCGAACTGCCGCCTAAGAAATTTAATATCGGAGATAAAAATATGGGAGAATTTTTCAAAGACAAAGTCGTATGGATTACAGGAGCTTCTTCCGGGATCGGCGAATCTTTAGTGAAAGAAGCCGCGAGAAGAGGAGCGACTTTAGTTCTTTCTTCCAGAAGAGAAAAGGAACTCAAAAGGGTCCGCAAAGAGAACGGACTAACAGATTCAAACAGTATGATCCTCCCTTTAGATCTGGAAGATTATAAAAAGTTAGGAAAAGCTCCCGCTCAGGTTATCAAAACTTTCGGAAAAATAGACGTGCTCATCAATAATGGTGGGATCAGCCAACGTTCCTTGGCTCATGAGACTTCTCTCGAGACTTATGAAACGTTGATGAAGGTGAACTTTTTCGGAAATATCGCTCTGACTCTTGCGGTCCTTCCACATATGAGATCAAGAAAGCAAGGCTGGGTTTCTACGATCGCGAGTGTTGCTGGACTCATCGGAGTTCCTTTGAGAACCGGATATTCTTCTACCAAATTCGCATTAACTGGTTTTTATGAAGCTCTCAGAGCAGAAAATACAAAAGAAAATCTGAAGGTCACTTTAGTGTATCCAGGTTTTGTTAAGACCAATATTTCGCATAACGCACTCAAAGGCGATGGGACTCCTCAAAAGAAAATGGATAAGGTGATCGAGAACGGGATCGACGCGGACGAATGTGCACGCAAAATTCTGGACGCAATCGAGAACGAAGATCTGCAAGTGATCATCGCAGGCGGAAAGGAAAAATTCGGTCTGTTCTTAAGACATTATTTCCCTAAAGTTTTCGCGAAGTTCTTATCTAAGACGGCAGTCACCTGAAATAAAGTCTTGGGCGACTCCTCGCTATGCTCGGACCGCGCTTCTGCGGGCTCGGGCAGTCGCCCTCGTCCGGGGCAAGCCCCGGACTAAAGCCCTCCGCATCGCTGTCGCATTAATTCTCACACAAAGATCGGAGGAAAGGTTGGAGTTCCTACATGGTATGAAAGACGGCCCCCACCCTGGTTCGGGTGGTGGAGGTGGGCTCGTGGGAGAAGCCTTTCGCCTTGTATCATAAAATTGGAAAATTTACGACTAAAAATTTCCGAGGAATTTGTTGGAATTCCTACAAATTCTCACTTCCTCATCTTCCAAACAAATCGGATCTTCTCATTTCGAAAATCTTCCGGATGAGTTTGTTTGGTAATATCCTGAATATCTTCCCAAAGAAGCTCATCAGCCTCCATCTTGAATTTTCGAAAATTCGTGGAGAAGAAGAGTATCGCGCCCGGCGCGGAGAAATCCCTAAAGATCGAATTCAGTAAAAAAGAATAATCTCTTTGGACATCGAAAATATCCCTCATCTTCTTACTATTTGAGAATGTAGGAGGATCAACGATGATAAGATCGTATTGAGTTCTCTTGGGATTGGCCCTTTCCCTCTTCAACCATTCCGTAATATCTTCTCGAATAAACTCATGCTCGTCGTAAGAAAATCCGTTGAGTTCAAAGTTTTCCTTGGACCAGTCCAAGTATTTTTGAGAGAGATCTACACTTGTAATTTTTCTCGCGCCGCCGTCGGCTGCATAAACTGAGAATGCACCGGTATACGAATACAAATTTAGGACATTCTTCCCTGAAGCTTCTTTTCTAAAAAGATCACGAGTAGTTCGATGATCCAAAAAAAGTCCGGTGTCCAGATAATCGCTTAAGTTTACTTTAAATTTAAGTCCGCCTTCATTTGCGCGGATGGATTTTTCCTGAGTATCCAGCTTTTCGTATTGTAGATTTCCCTTTTTACGTTCTCTGGTTTTCCAAAATAAATTTTCGGGAGCAAGCTGAAGGATTTCGATTATTAAATTGCGGATGGTATTTCTTTCCGATTCTCTTTCTTCCTCGGACATCGGATAAGAATTTATGTATTCGGAGACTAGGCAGTTATTTTCGTATAAATCGATTACGAGCGGAACCTGAGGAATGTCCCGATCGTAGATCCTAAAACAGGTGATTCCCCTTCTTCTCGCCCATTTTTTCCAATGTTTGGACATCCTGGTCAGGCGATTGGAGAACATTTCTAAATGTTTCATTTCTCCCAAAGTTTTGGATCCACCTCTACTAAGGGATACACTTTGGCATCCCCGTCATTATAATGCCACCATTCAGAACTGATCTGTTTGAATCCATGCTTTGTTAGAATTCCTACAAGGATTTCTAGATTTTTGAAAACTGTCGGTTCCAGGTCTTTACGAAAGGGAGAAGCTTTGTATGTAAATTCATCATAAGCGCTTGGCATTTCCAATTCTCTTCCTTGCGAATCTATAAGCGTGAGATCCACTGCCCCGCCTCGGTTATGAACGGAACCTCCTTTGGTAGGATTTCCTACATATCTTGGATTTGGGACCTTCTCCCATAAGATCCTTTGTGCATATGGAGGACGATACCCATCCCAGATCTTGATCCTGTATCCGTAGTTTTTAAATTCAGAGTTGGCGGCTCTCAATTTTTCTGCGGTTTCTTTTCTGAGCAAGCAGGTTCGGAAAGGATAGATGATGGAGCCTGTAAAATTCTCCGGAGTAGAATAGCGTAGATCGATCTCTATACTTGGATCTATTTCTTTTATGTTTACTAATCCATTTTCGATTTTTAAAGAAGGTTTGACTTCTTCTAATTTTGGGACAGTAGATTTTTGACAAGCGGAGAAGGTAAGCAGAAGTAAGATCGGACCAAAACCGTGGACTCTCATGCAGGAGTTGTTTTTGGCCCAAGTGTATGGATTGTCAATACTAAGTCGCAGGCTTCAGGAGCGAAGCGACTATAGTCCGCACCAAAACATAGGTATCGATCAATAACAAGCCGCGGGCTTCAGGAGCGAAGCGACTATAGTCCGCACCAAAACATAGGTATCGATCAATAACAAGCCGCGGGCTTCAGGAGCGAAGCGACTATAATCTGCCGGCAAATACGAATCGAGTCTTGTAATAGTTCTCATCCAAAGAATTTACAGTTACGCCCTTGACTACGGAAGCATGCACGAACTTTCGATCCTTCAGATAAACTCCTACATGGCTGATCTTCTCGCCGTATATATTAAAAAATACTAAATCTCCTTCCTGCAGATCGGACTCGGAGATCTTTTTGACCTGTCTAGAAATACTCTCAGAAGATCCTGCGATTGTTTTGGAATATGCTTTTTGCACCAACTTTGCAGCAAGACTGGAACAATCTATCCCGGATTCGTCTTTGCCATTGTCTCTATGGGGTGTTCCGATCCAATGTTGGGTTTCCTTAAACAATTCTAAATTGCTCTTAGGATCGATCTCTAATTTCCAAGTTTCGGAAAAATACTTTTGGACTTCTTTGTCTGAAAGAGATTTTGCCTGATCTGCGACCAGAACCAAGGCGAAAAAAGGTATGATCAAAAACGAAAGCGCTCCCGAATTTGGGAGAACTTTCTCTTTCCATAAAACTAGAATTTTTTGGAATCCGTTCAAGATCATGCTTATCTGACCCTTTTTGAACGGATCTGGTTTCTTTTTTTTTTAATTCGGAGCGATTACGATTTTGCGTTTTTCAGCCGATCTCCCAGACAAATTCCCTGATCTTTTCGCTAACCATATCAGGCATAGTTCTCTGGATCCAGTGATTGCTATCGTATGTATATTCTTTATAAGAATCGCAGATCCTTTCATGAAGTTTATATAACTCCGGTCGGATCGCAAAATCTTTGAGTGGAATTAGAACTTGGACTGGAGCCTTGATATGTTTCGGCTCCGGATACGTCTCCCCTCTCAAAAGTTCTCTATACAAATTCACATTAGAAACTGTGGTCGCGACTATCTCTTCTTTGGACTTATTCCTAAGAATATCATTCTTAGGAACTCCACCTGCATTCATTGCATACTTCCAGAAAAATTTGCTGAAAGTTTTCCAGATCCATTCCGGCAGAAAAGGAATTTGAAAATATAGAATGTACCAAGATCTTTTAAGTTGAGAAAGTGCCTTGTACAAAGAGATCGGATTTCCGGAAAGAGCCATTTGGAAAGCAATCCTACGCCCGAGCACCGGATGAGGTCCTCCCATCGCAGTGTATGATTTTGCCCAAACTGATTTTTGTTCGTCCGCTACGAATGCCCAACTGATCAATGAACCCCAGTCATGAGCAACAATATGGACCGGCTTATCGTTCCCAATAAATCGGATTACCGATTCAAGATCTTCGAATATTCTACGAACATTATATGCTTTTTGTTTTTTAGGCTTGTCCGATTTCCCAGAACCTCGCAGGTCCAAAGCGGCCACATTATAATCCTCTTTTAAGGATTCCATCTGGTAGGACCAGACCCTATGATCGTCAGGATATCCGTGAACGAATAGAATTGTGGGTCTGTTCGGTCTTTCTTTCGCTGTATGATTGTATTTTACGTACAGAGAAATATCGCCGTTATGAACAAAGGTTTCCTTGAAAACTTCTGCCTTTTCCTTTTTTACTCCGTTTTCCAGTTGGGTAGCCGCCATTTTTTTTCGCCTCTTACAGTTTAAGAAAATTTTTGCCCTAGTCTTTCCATTCCTCTTAAGAAACCAGGAGACAGTCTGGTCAAAAAGCGCAATAGCTTCGCGGTGAATCCCGGGAAGACATGCATCTTTCTTTTTTCAATTCCTCTTACTATGGCTCGAACCACCATCTGAGGACTGTCTACGATCAAAGAAGGGACTACTTTAGGTTTATCCGTTCCAAATTGTTGAGAATGCAGTATATTCGTATTTGCGAAGAAAGGATACACGTTAGTCGTATATATCCCTTGGCTTCTATAACCGGAATCTAATGCTTCGCCCAAGGCTCTGATCCCGAACTTGGAAACCGAATAATACACTAACTCACCCGGAGAAGTGATCCCTGCACAAGAAGATAGATTTACGATCTGTCCGTATTTTCTCTCCAACATTGCAGGTAAGAACAAACGTGAAAGGTAAATAGGAGCGTATAAGTTTACATCCAAGATCAATTTCCATTTGTCCATAGGAACATCCAGAAGTTTTCCTCCAAATGCCAAACCTGCGTTATTGACAAGGATATCGATCTTAGGTTGGATCTTGATCGCTTCCTTATATGCCTTCTCGCAACCTGATTCGCTGCTTAAGTCAGCTGCAAAAGTTCCGAGTATTTTGCCCGGTACCGGTTTTGAATTTTCCAAATAGAATTCAGGTTTAGTTTCAGGCGCTTTCATATCAGTCAGCACAAGATTGGCACCTTTCTTTAACAGCTGTTTGGTTAATTCTTTACCGAAACCGCCGCTTGCTCCGGTGATTAAAATATTTTTCCCGCTTATTCTGCTCATGCAATTTCCTTATATTTATGCTCTGGCGATTCGAAGATTGCCTTACTCAATTCTAGATTATCTTCCTGTTCCGGATGAAAACCGGGACGGAAATATCTGAAGAAGGCGCCCAGCGCATGAAAGAAGACCTTTTCGTCTATAAAGATAAAACGAAAAGCATCTTTTCTGGTTTTCCATTTAAAAGTAAGTCCCTCTTGCCAAAGAAGTATTTCCGCGCCTATAAATGTCGCTGCCCAGAACACGATGGTCACTCCGAGAAAAGTAATCATTCTTCTGAAATAATTTCCGCTGATATCTAAGAATACGTCGTAAGCTGCGGATTTATGTTCTATCTCTTCCGCTGCATGCCATTCCCAAAGACGTTTCATCTCCGATTCCGCTTGATCTAAAGCCTTGATCTGCAGACCGATAGTAGCCACAAGAGAAGTGTAATGTTCCGCTCCGGCGGTAGCCGCCAAACAAGACTTAGATGACATGATTTTCTCTACAAAATTCACGAAGAAAGAATTCACAAAATCGGTGAATCCCTTGATCTTAAAGCCCTGATCTTCCAGTATTTTCCAGGTTTTTTTATGCTCTCCCGCATGTTGTGCTTCCTGACCCATGAATGCTTTTGCATTGCGAAGCACTCTCGGATCCTTGATGCTTGGGAGAAATTTTTGGATACTTCTGATAAAGAACCTTTCTCCGTCCGGAAAGAAAAGAGTCCAGGTATTCAGAATATGGGTTTTGTAAGCGGAACCATCCATCCAGTGTTTACTGGTGCCGTTTTCGCTGAATTCGAATTTAGGTTTTCTGACCGGATAAAAATGAAAATCCTTATCCTGTAATATTTCGCTGCTCATAATAAGCCTTCTGAATTAAACATTAAATTTATTGAATGTATTTATTTTAAGCCGGAACTTTTTCTTTTTGTTTTTTGGCACTGGACTTAGATTTTTTCTTTTCTTTCCAAAGACGTACATGAGGAAGATCCTCATCCAGCCAGTATGCAGTGGAATCTGTGACCACTAGGATCTCTTCCCATTTAGCTCCGAAAGATTCCGGTCCTTTGGAGCCGTTATATATTTTACCGATATGAGGTTCTACTGCCCAGAGTCCCGGTTCTGGTCTGAAGTCGGAACCTTCTCCCCATAATGGGGAATGTCCTGAAACTCCAGGGATCAGATCTTTTATCATTTGAGGGAATAAGTATGCGAATGTTTGGAACGGAAACCCGTTCACTCTTCCGCCAGGGAAATTATAAGCTGGGAGTCTTCCCACCTTATGACCTAAAACTCCTTGAGGATAGATAGAATGACAGTTAACGTATCCGGAAGCACGTATCCTAGCGTCCACTTCCAGATAGATTTCAGCTAAGGTTCTTTCTTCTAAGACCCTTCTTAAGATCAACTCTCTGTATTCTTCTAAATTTGCGAGTGCCTTATCGTGTTCGGGATTTTTGCCGAATGAAAATGCGTATCCTACATCCGCCGCTCTTCCTGCAAACGTAGGAGCTATGTCCAGGATGACCGCCATTCCTTCTTCTAATCTGCGGTTGGAAGGTTGGAACATTCCTCCGAAATGGGGAAGTATACCTTCTCCCTTTCTTAAATAATTCAGTGAGAGTGGCCGTTTGAATCCTCTGAATGCGGTCCGATCTCCGAACCATGCAAACCCGTAATGGAAGAAGGATGTGCCTCCCGCATTTCGGATATAGTCGTCGATTTTGCAAGCAGCTTCTTTTTCGGTGATCCCCGAGTATAATTCCTTTCGTACGGATTCCACCGCTTCGTAAGCCAAGGCTTGGACTTTGCGGTAGGATTCTAGTTCTTCTTTAGGATATGTTTCTCGGGACATCGGTCTCTTCTCCTTCCTTGCGGAATCCGACAGGAAGATTTTATCCTAACCGATATGCGAAAAAGAATCGTCCGAACTTATAGTTTGCTACCCTTTTTTCTCCATTCCAAAGGAGTCATTCCGGTGATTTTCAAAAATTGGGCGTTAAATGTGGACTTTGTATTGAAGCCTACATCGTACGCTATGGATAGAACAGTCCGATCCAGATCCTCTAGTAACAGGGTTTTAGCTTCTTCTACCCTAAATGAATTCAGGAATTCGTTGAAGTTTTTGCCGTAAGTTTCGTTTAAAATGCGGGAAAGTTGATGAGGAGATACCAATAGTTTTTCGGCGAAGTCCTGGATTTTTAGACTTTCTTCCTTATAAATTTTATCTGCCTCAACCAATTCCTTGATGCGAGAATGAAGTTGGTCCAGATCCAATCCGTTCAATTGGGTCCTTTCGTATCTTTTCTGTTGGATCTCCGACTTTAAAGAAATGAAAAAATTCGGATACCTCGCTGAGAATAAAAAGACTAGAACGATCCCAAGAGTTTGGAAACTAGAACCTGCCGCTAACAAAAATTGGTTCTTCAGAAAATATCCGAACCAACAAAGTTGTATGGTGGTGAATACTACGATCAGGATCGTATAAACTAAAGAAGAAAGTGGGATATCTGTTTCCTTAGATGCCTTTCTAAACAATACCCAAAGAAAGATGGAATAAACTGTTTGATGGATGGAACCGAATATCGTGACCCCAGTCAGAACATCCACCTTGGAACCGAACATTGCATTTCGAATATATTCTCTGATCTCTTCCGCAGGAAGAATTATATAAGCTGTTAATTCACCGAGTAAAAGTAGAATGGCAGGGATAAAATGTTTTCCGATCTGGATCTCTCTGTCCAAGGCGAATTGGACCATATTTTTAGAGACCAAAAGTAATGTGGGACCCACCGCCCAAACTGCAGGGAAGAATGCAGGCCAGAACCAGATATGATCCGCGGCCCATGGGAGCAGACCTAAGCCCAATCGACTCTCCACCAAGGCGAGAATAATGGCTAGATAGAAGATCCCACCCGGCATCGCATTTTCCCTTTTTCTAGCGAGCTCCATCGCCGCAAGAAGTAGGCAAAGTGCGGTTCCAAATTGGATCCAAAAATGAAGAAAAAAACCGGGCAGATGCTCCAAAACAAAATTCCTTCGAAACTTCGGGTGAGTAAATCGAAGGCGAAAGTTTTGTCCAGTCGAAAGGGAAAATTGCAGGCAACGCCAAGGAAGGTTTGACTCTTCCGCCCTTTCCCTGTTTCCTATCGGTATGAGCGATTTCGTAGAGTTGAAATTCGGAGACCAGGTACACCGTCTTCCAGTAATCACCGGAACTGACGGTAATAAAGGAATCGATATTAGAGATTTGCATACTAAGACGGGACTGACTTCTTACGATCCCGGTTTTTTTAATACGGCGTATGCCCAGAGTAAAATTTCCAGAAGAGACCCTCTGACAGGAGATTTACAATACAGAGGCTACGACGTAGCAGAATTAGTGCATTATTCCACTTTCGTTGAGACCAGTTATTTGCTGATCTATGGGGATCTTCCTAACGAAAAGCAGCTGAAAGAATTCTCCAACAAACTTTCCAAACATAGTTTGATTCACGAGGATATGATCAATCTATTCGACGGATTCCCAGGAAGAGCCCACCCTCTTGCGGTCCTTTCTGTTATGGTTTCTTCTCTTTCCAGCTATTACCAAGACGAGTACGAAGAATATTTGGACCGCGGGATCGACCAAGCGGCTAGACTTTTGGCAAAGATCAGAACAATCGCTGCATTCTCATATAAAAAGATGATAGGACAACCTTTCGTTTATCCAGTGGATCGCCATCCGTATTGTACAAATTTCTTATATATGCTTTTCTCTATTCCGTCGGTTAAATACCAACCTTCCGAAGAGCATGATAGGATCTTGAACCAACTTTGGATCTTGTATGCCGATCATGAGCAGAATGTTTCGAATACTACCGTTCAGCTGATCGGTTCCACTCAGGCAAATATATTCGCTTCTGTTTCTTCTGCGATCAATGCACTTTGGGGTTCCAGAGAAGGCGGAAGACAGGTTGCAGCAGTCGAGTTGATCGAAGATATTATCAAATCCAAACTTTCCGTTCCGGAATTTTTCGAAAAATTCAAAAAGGGAGAATCCCAACTTCACTCTACCTGTTTTGGTCACGACGCATACAAGGTGAAGAGCAAACGTTCAACCATCGCCCAAAAATTATTCTCCGAATTTTATAAACAGAAGAAGTTGGATCCAATCGCGGAGATCGCTCTACAAGTGGACGATTTCGTAAGCAAAGATCCTTTCTATCTGGAAAAAAATCTGTATCCGAACCTAGAGTTCTATAGCGCGATCCTATTCCATAGTTTAGGAATTCCTAAAGAACTTTTCACTGCAATGCAGGCGATAGGTAAACTTCCTGGTTGGTTGGCACACTGGAGAGAACAAAGGATTGGAGTGAACTCATCTCACAAGGTCCGTCCTCGTCAGATCTTCACAGGCGAGACTCACAGAAAGTACAGACAGATTCTGGAAAGATAATATCTCTTTTTAAAGACCTCAGTTGTAATTTAAAGGCGATTGATCTTATTAGCTGAAATTTCTTTTGTCATATGAGACGCGGAGTTTCATAGAGGCCCAGAGATTAATGGCACACAGAGACACGAAGAGCACAGAGTTTTTGTTTTTAGATTTATAAACGTTATCTCTAAGTCTCTCTGTGGCTTTGTGCCTCTGTGCGAGATTTCCCCTGTGTCTATTTTCACTCAGTGACTCTTAATAACTTCGTGCCTTCGAAGGCAAAAAAAAACCGTCTCCTTTCGGAGCCGGTCTGAATAGGTTTCAATTCTGTAAGTTCGTAATCTGCGATCTAATTAATTAGACCGATTTTTATCCGATAATGCCTTCAAGAAAGATACTATCGAATCCACCTCTTCCGAGGAAAGCTCTTTTCCAAGCTGCAAATATGCCATTTTTTTAACCGCTTCTGGCAGAGTTGCTACCTTTCCATCGTGGAAATAAGGAGCGGTTAGAGCAATATTTCTAAGAGACGGAACTTTGAAGAAATACTTTTCAGCATCGTTCTTGCTAACAGCTGATCTTCCAACGTCGGTTGTATTTTCGTAAGGATTTACTTGTCCAAGCTTACGGAAGCTGTTTCCACCCAAAAGAGGCCCGTTATGGCATTGGATACATCCAGCGCTCAGGAAGGTTTCCAATCCCTTCTGCTCCTCGGAAGTCAAAGCCCTATGATTTCCTGCCTGGAACTCATCAAACCGGTCTCTGGTAATCAGAGTTCTTTCGAATGCCGCTATCGCCTCTGCCAAATTGTCATAGGTGATTTTTTTCTCCTGATCCGGGAATGCTTTTGCAAACAAGTCCACGTATTCAGAGATTTCAGAGAGTTTTTTCTCCACGGCCGCTTCGGAAGGCATAGCCATTTCCACTGGGTTTAAGATCGGACCTTTTGCCTGAGCCTTGAGGTCAGCCGCTCTACCGTCCCAGAATTGAACGAAGTGGAAACCTGCGTTTAGGGATGTAGGAGAATTCCGATCTCCATTTTTTCCAAGAGCACCAGGAGAAGTTGGAAGATTATCCACTCCAGCGTTCTTTCCGAGGGTTCCGTGGCAGGAACTACAGGATTGGGAATCGTTGATAGAAAGACGTTTTTCAAAATAGAGTTTTTCGCCTAAAGCAATCTTAGCCGGAGTATCCTTTTCGGAACCTGGCATTTTTTCCGGAAGGATCCCGAAGGAAATCTTGGCGTCTTGCATAAGCTGCTTTGTTTTCTCGGACGGACCGCATGCCGAGACCAGAGCCAAAATTAGGCCCAAGTATAGTATTTGTGTTTTCTTCATTTTCATCACCACAAATTAGAATCATTCTAATCTTGTGTAGAATGTAGGTTGGAGGATTAGAGACAACTCTTTTTCCGAAGAATCCGATTTCTATTTCGAAAAATTCGATTATGGGCGCAGTCTGAGTTCGAATTCGAATTTTCCTGGCTCACTCAGTAGGAAAAATCTTGCTCCCAACTTTTCGGTTCTCAATTTTAAGTCGGCTTCTATCAGAGAAGAAGGTTCTTCTTTGGTTTCCGCTGGTCCAGTTGTCTCTATCCTAAGTAATATTGAGTCTCCCTCTTTTCCCCAGAAAATTTTAGATTCTCCGGACCTTCTCGCTCCTATCTTTACCGCTTCGGAGAAGATTCTCTGGACCTGGAGGCATTCGTCTATTCTCAAATATTGAGATACCTTTTGGATCTCCGAATGAGAGAATAACGGGTTTTTCAGGACGAACTTTCTCATCTCTTCTTCTACTAATTCTTCCTTTCCTCCCTGATGGTGCATCAGGTCCAAAATATCCCGGACACCGGAGAGTGTTTGATTGAGTTCGTTTTTGAGTTTTACAAGAGATTTGTCGGAACTTTCTTTCGACTCCAATTGATTGATGAGAGAATGAAATCCCTTGTCCACGGATTGGTCCACTAATGTGGCAAATTTCGCTTTTTCTTCCGCGTTCAGTCTAAGTTGTTCGTTGTATTTGGACTGTAGTTCTGCGAAAGTTTCCGCCTTCTCTAAATCTTTTGTAAATCTTAATGATATAATATATGAATTGAATGCGATAAACCCTACAAGTGCCGCTGGGAAACTATAAGGGATAAGAAAGTAAACTTCATATAGTCCCCAGATAACGTCGTTCACCATAGATACGGCAAGTATCATCCCTGAAAGAAATACTGTTCTGGCTCTATCTTCCTTCTGCCACCAAGCATATCCTAACGCTGCCAATAAAACCAAAGTGTAAAAAGGAGGAACATGCATGAAGAAGGAATACAGATAGATGAGTTCCTCTTCTCCCAATACAAAAACGGAGAGTATAAAAATGAACATGCTGCTCATTAATATTGTCATCCATCTGGCTCCGAATTGTTTCGGGTACATTGTTTTCAGAATCATGTATACTGCAGGGACAAGACATGCTTCGCAGAAATATTCCATTCTGATCCGAAGATCCAAGCTCAGTTCAGGTGTAAGAAAATACTGGAGCCCGGAAGTTACGAAAGAATAGAAGGCTACTAAAAAGCAGAATAACGAGAAGAACAATGGCACCAGATCTTTTCGATAAGATGCGAAGAAGATCAGGTGATATAAACCTACGGAAAAAATAATAGCGACCAAAAGTGTTTCCCAGATCAACTCTTGGACCACTTTAGATTTTAAAGCGTCTATATCGCCGATAAGGAATGGATTACGGATCCCGCCTTTTAAGAAATTTCCCTTATAATTGGAAACGTTTACGAAAAGTTCGGTATCCAAAGAATCCAATAGATAGATCTGTGCATTCGGATGCGCCAAGAACTCAGTATCTGCCCGATTCGTTCCATTGATCCCATTGGCAAAGATCATTCTTTTTCCGAAATATACGGAATACACTCCTGGGATCCTGGGCACATAGATGGCTAGATTTTTTTGCTCCGGAGTTTTATGGATCTTTAATCTATAAGAACCATGTCCCTGCCAGGTGAATTCAGGAGAATAATCCCTCCAAATCCCTGGAACCGGAAAGTATTGCCCACTTTCCACATAACCCGTATTAGGTGAATATAAATTTTTCCAACTGAATTCCCAGTCTCCTTTAAGAGGATAAATTTCTCCCCAAGGACTGACAGTACTCATGTCTATACTTCCTTTATAAAGGACAGGGACTTTTTCGGAAGTTCTTGTGGAACAAGAGATTAATAGGAAGAAGGTACAGAAAAGTAATACTAGGTTTCTTTTCTTTTCGAATTCATCCGAAGTTATGCCCACAAGTATATTCAAAGAATTAGAAACCGGGAAAGCAAATGAAAAACTTCGCCTAAGTGTTACTAGACTATTTCGGATTCTCATCTTTGAGTTAGAAGCATTAAAAATAGATACTTAAGGGATGGAAATTTATTTTCTACTCTTTCTAGATCTTTCTATCTTAAACGCAATCCCTTGTGCGTTGATCTGAGAGTCGAAACCTATAAATCTTTCCTCTTTTTCTCCAAAAGGTAGATGCCGAATTCGGATTTGGTCTTCCAAATAGGAACGGACTCTACCCTCACAAAAAGCAACTAAAGCTTCTCCCTCTAAACCTGTCTTTTCCGCAGAGATCAGAACGTTTTTCATTACGTTAAGACCTTCTTTCATTTGAGAAGCTCCCGAACGAACATCCTCCCAAACTCCAAAATGTGTGAGATAAGCCTTATCCGCGCCTGTGGCAAGTATCTTGTCTATGGAAAGTACCGCTTCTTCCGGATCAAAATCGGTCGGAGTTGTAGAGGGAAATAATAGAGAGTCCTTTCCTTTTCTGAACAATGTATAGCCGATCCCGAAAGTATCTCCGGTAAAGATCCCGTTCGTCAAATTATCATAAATACAAAAATGATGATTTGCATGTCCTTTTGTATGCAGAAATTTGAATGTTCTTTTTTGCCAAATTAATTCCTCTCCATCGCTCATGGTTCGGACGCGATCGTTTGGCACAGGCAGAATTTCACCGTACAACTTATAGTAGTTTTCTTCTCCGTATACCTGGATGGAACTTTTGATCAAACGAGTTGGATCTATTACATGAGGTGCTGCCTTTGGATGAGCAAGTACAGTTGCATTCGGACAAAGAGAGATTAGCTTACCTGTTCCTCCTGCATGGTCCAAATGAACATGAGTGATGATGATATTATCCACCGACTCAGGCCCGAGTCCTTCTTCTTTCAATGCATCTAATAGATATGGAACTGCATAATTCGTATTATTCTCTACGAATGTGGCCCTGTCCCCGTCCACGATCAGATAGGCACAAGCAAGTCCTGCTTCTACATATCCGCAATCTATGGTTCGAATCTTGTCCAAAAGTTTCTCCGCAAATATTTTGCAGTATTTAGACGAGTAACCTAGGCTGAAACCACTGGATGTGCGACCTCTTTGGTCTCAATTTTCGGATTTCCTAATTTACGATCCAGGTATTCATCCGGGATGGAACCTAAGGCTTCTAAAAGTAATCTAGGTCCCGGGTTAGAATGCATTTTTTCCGTAAGGATCCTACGATAAGAACGAGCACCTCGGATCTCATGAAATGCCCCGAGCAAATGTCTTAAGATCCGACTAGGCTTTTCGCCTTCTGCAGTTTGAGAAGAAACATATTCCTGCATGGATTCGAAGATCTCTCTACGACTCAGGTTCAAAGGTTCTGCTCCAAAAAATTCGGAATCCACATCGGAGAATAAAAAAGGATTTTCGTAAGCCGCCCTTCCGATCATAACTCCATCCGTTTTATCCAAGTGAGAATGTATCTCCGAAATGGATTTAACTCCTCCGTTCAATTCTATCACAAGATCCGGAAAACTTTTTTTGATAGAATATACATCCTCATAACGTAATGGAGGAACAGTTCTATTCTGGGCGGGACTTAAGCCTTCTAATATTGCAATTCTTGCATGTACCGTGATCCTTTTTGCACCAGCTGCGCTTACGGATCTCACGAATTCATGCAGATCTTCTAATGTTTCTTTTCCCCGAACGCCTATACGACATTTTACTGTGATAGGGATAGAAGTTTTAGAATCCATTTCGGAGATACAATCCGCTACTCGATCCGGATCCTTCATCAAACAGGCTCCGAAATTTCCTTCTTGGACCTTATCACTTGGACAGCCTACGTTCAGATTGATCTCCGAGTAGCCGTATTCTTCTCCTATTTTTGCACATTCACCAAGTTGAGAAGGATTGTCCCCGCCTAGCTGTAAAGAAAGTGGAGTTTCTTGTTGAGAGAAACGTAAGAATCTATGTTTGTCCCCTCTCAAGATAGCGCCGGTTGTCACCATTTCGGTGTAGAAAAGAGAATGTTTAGTGATTAGCCTTAGGAAAAAACGAAAATGCCTATCCGTCCAGTCCATCATCGGGGCCACGGATACGGGATATAGGATCGGCTGTTTTTTTTCGAAAGACATATACTTCGACTAATACGATCCTCGGTTTTCGGTGTGAGCAGTCAAGCCCCATGAAATGGACTTGGTTTGATTTCCGACCGTTTCAATTTGGTTCTGGACGATGGATTCAAAGAGACTAAATCCGGATTTTTTCCCCCATATTATAGCCTGCTGCTTATTTCTGGTTCTCTCTTCTTGTAAGAGTATGAGCGGGATTTTAGACTCGATCATTATCAATGCGGGTGCGGAATATACCGCCTTGGATTTTTTTACTCATCCAGCAAATATCCAAGGAATCCCCGTGAGTAAGTTCAGTCTTCCGAATTCGGATACAGATACAAGCGTAGTCAGTAGAGACTCTACAACAACTCGTGCATTTTACTCGATCGGTTCTGTACCGAGTCGGATCCCCGGCACAAGAGATATTAAAGGATTTTTTTCTTTCTTAAGCGGTCTTGCCTGGTCCTTCAACTTGACTTCTCCCAGGACTTATCGAGGAAACTTGATCAATTACCCGGACGACGGAAGACGTTATCTGGCGTTTGACGATTATGTTTCCAACCAACTACTTCCACTTCCTCCTCAGTTAGGAAGAAATATGGAATACACTTATGAAGATTATCAGATGTATTTCACGCTTTATTTAGGTTATTACGAGGGGAAGAATGTGAACTTTGGTGTGGGCCCCATATACGGCCTTGCTGTTTATAGAATGGATATCATAGAGAGGGAACAAAGGATCTCCAGCGTAAAAAACCAACTACAAGAATTGAAAGGCCTTCGTTTATTACTCGAATATAATATAGGACAATACTTTCCGGATACAATCCTTTATAATGCATATTTGTTTTTGGAAATAACAAGCTTCGGGGATTTGGACGGAAAAGGCTTGAATGTCAGAAACCAGGTGGCAACTGCAAACGGATTACCCGCACCTTCTCTTTACATGAACATGACTACCTACAGGATGGGAGTCCGAAAAGAGATACAACTTTCTAAAGAGCCTCATAAAAAGGAAGAAGGACCGGCCTACCCTCCTTTACAGAATCTACCCTCTGCAGGTCTTCCTCCTAAAGAAGATGCCAAAACAGATACGGAAAATCCCGGATGATCGACTGGAAAGAAAACGGCACCCCCGTTTCCAGAGAATTCGACGATATTTATTTTTCTCCTGAAAACGGATTAGAAGAAACTAAGCATGTTTTCATCCAAGGAAACAAATTAGAAGAAAGATTATCTTCTTCCCAAACACATCACGTTTTTTCTATTTTAGAATTAGGATTTGGAACAGGTTTAAATTTTTTCGCTGCATGGCAGGTCTGGAGAAATTGCAAAAATAATTCGAATGTTCGAGTCTTACGATTTGTTTCTTTCGAAAAATATCCATTAGAAAGTAATGATATTCGTAAAGCGATCTCCGCATTTCCGGAACTCGGCGAACTTCTCGAAGTATTTTTAGAAAAATATAAATTACTGATCCCAGGATGTAATACTTTCTTATTCGAAAAAGAAAATCTAGTCTTGGATCTATGGATCGGAGATGCAACCCAATGTCTTCCGGAAACATCCGGAAAGTTCGACGCATTCTTCTTGGATGGATTTGCACCTTCCAAAAATCCGGAACTCTGGGGAGAAAATATTTCGATCCAGATCAAAAGACTTTCGAATAAAAATGCTACTTTTGCTACATTTACTGTGGCGAGATCCGTCAAAGACTGTTTAAGTAGCGCGGGCTTTACTCTTTCTAAAATCCCAGGTTATGGCAGAAAAAGAGAAATGCTGATCGGGGTGTATGAGTCCGAGCCGGAACCTGATTCAAATCTGATCCCATTTTTAAGAAGAAAATTCCCGTTCGATCAAATTCCTGAGAAAGTATCCGTGCTGGGAGGTGGACTCGCAGGAGCAAGTATCGCTAGAGCGCTTGCCTGGAGAGGAATTCAGGTAGAAGTTTGGGATGACCTGGGCGCGTTACGCGCATCTTCAGTTCCGATGGCGGTTTCTCATCCTCATATTACCAAAGTAAAAACTCCAACAAGTTTATGGACTCTACGTTGCCTTGGAAATTCTATCCGTCGTTATTCCGATCTTCTTCCGAATGATTCTTATCAGATCTCTGGCACATTACAACTTTCCGGAGAAGATCTTCCCTGGGCAAGATTGGAAGAAGGCCAAAATGCACATTCCTTATCCAAAGAATTGGCGGAACTAAAACCGGAACTGGGAGAAAACTATCCCGAAAATGCAAAAGGTATTTTTTATCCTTCAGGTTTCTGGACAGATACTCCACTTCTCGCTCAAAAACTTTTAGATCATCCTAATATTCTTCTCAAACAAGGAAAGGTAAGTTCGATCTCTTTCGAGAAAGAAGAATGGACATTATTCTCAGAAAACAAAGAGACTTTATGCAAAACGGAAGTTTTGATCTTAGCAAATTCTTTCGGAATAGAAAGTTTACTGCAAGATTTATGGAAAGAGTCGCCCTTCTCCCTTAGAGCAGTGAGAGGACAATTAGAAATATTAGAAGATCCGAATATAGACTCCGAAAAAGATCCGATCCGAGTGGGAGATAAATATCTCACACCTTCTAAAAAAGGGATCAGGGTTAATGGATCCACATTTAATGAATTCGAATTAGATCCCGAGCCGAGAGAAAAGGACAGAGAAGAAATTTTAGAATATTCTCAAAGAACATTCTTGGGCGTAAACTGGGAGCAGATCAAGGTTCGATCCGAGTTTGTAGGGATACGATCCCAAACCCCGGATCGATTCCCTATTTTAGGGCCAATCCATTCTCCGGAACCATTTCGAAAAATATACTCTGGTATGGGTCTTCCTAAAAATCGAAAGAAAGAATTCCCTTTTTTAGAACCGCAAAAAAACCTGTTTGTGTTCGGCGGTTTGGGATCCAGGGGAGTTTTATCTTCCCTATTGGGAGGGGAAATTTTGGCAGAGATTCTTTTAAACGAACCATTATCTATCGAAAATAGCTTGTACTCATCTCTGCATCCCGCAAGATTTCTATACCGCAAGATCCGAAATCTGGAATAAGGAAGAAGTTTCAACTTGTCTGCAAACACTGGAACAGTCTCCTCTTCGATAGAGGATTGGAAAAAGATCCTACATACCCATTTCGGTTTTTCGCAATTCAGGCAGGGCCAATGGGAAGCAATCCAAGCTCTGCTAGGAAGAAAGGACGTGCTCGCTATTCTTCCTACTGGTGGCGGAAAATCGCTGATCTATCAATTACCTTCTTTCGCTGAATCCAATTCTCTTACGATCGTAATCTCACCGTTGATCGCTCTTATGAAAGACCAAGTGGACGGTTTAAAAGCGAGAGGTATCCAAGCTGCTTTTTGTAATTCGACTCAGGACGATCTAGAACAAGTCAGAGTATTATCTTCCGCGGCCACGGGTAAGATTAGAATATTATATATTTCTCCTGAACGTGCAGTCTCTCGATCCTTTTTAAATCTGCTTCCAAAACTCCCGGTAAGTTTGATGGCAGTGGACGAGGCACATTGTGTCTCTCAATGGGGACACGATTTCCGTCCTGAATACAGAAAGCTTCATACATTACGTTCTTATTTACAAGAAGGAACTCCTTGGGTAGCGCTCACCGCTACAGCAACAGACAGAGTCAAAAAAGATATCTCCGATAGTTTAGGATTAAAATTCCCTTTACATGTGCAAGGCACCTATGTGAGAGAGAATTTAAAATTCTCCGTTGTATATCCAGACTCGGAGAGAGAAAAAGAAAATCTACTTTTAGAAATATTAGAAAAGGGTAATTTTCAAAAATCAGTCTCAGGCAAGGCGATCATATATTGTTCAACCAGGGCCAAAGTGGATGAAATTTACGAACTTCTCCGCAAATCCGGATATAAAGTAGGCAAATATCACGCAGGAAGAACCGACTCCAGCAGAGAAAAAACGCAGGAAGGTTATACATCCGGAAAAACGAATATACTCGTAGCCACAAACGCATTTGGAATGGGATTGGATAGTCCGAATGTACGGTTGGTCCTTCACTACCAGGTACCTTCTTCTCTGGAAAGTTATTACCAAGAAGCAGGAAGAGCGGGAAGAGACGGTAAAAATTCGGATTGTGTATTATTCTTCTTA
The DNA here is from genome assembly GCF_003112675.1 of Leptospira johnsonii. Lineage (NCBI taxonomy): Bacteria > Pseudomonadati > Spirochaetota > Leptospiria > Leptospirales > Leptospiraceae > Leptospira > Leptospira johnsonii. The sequence continues at coordinate 325,597 of NZ_BFAY01000011.1, forward strand.
CCTGGCGACTTGAGCGTCCAAAGTTTCCTTTTATCCAAAGAAGCAAATTACAAGGGAGGAGAGACATTACTCTCTCACGTAAAATCCTACGTAAGCTCTCCGGACTGTAGACAAAAGATCTTATGTGATTATTTCGGAGAAGAAATCTCCAGCTGCGGATCCTGCGATACTTGTGCGGACTCCACAACCTCTCATTCTGCAAGGCTTGCCTATACGGAAAGGGAAAGATTAAAAGCGGAGAAGAAGAAGGAAAAAGAATCCCATATCTTCGATGCAGACGAGATCAGATCTATAGAAGGATTGATCTCTGAATATCCGGCAAAATTCGGGAAAAAGATCATCGCAGGAACATTAAGAGGAGCAAAGTCCAAGGATATACTTCGCAGAAGATTGGACAAATCCGAATATTATTCTTCCTTAAAACATGTTCCCGAAGAATCCATTCTAAAACTTTTGGAGGATTGGCAGAAGGCCAAAAAACTTTCCATCAAAGGGGATAAATATCCGAAAATTTATCTGACTGCATTCGGAAAACCTAAAGTAACTTCCGACGATCCGGAAAAACCGCGCAAAAAAGTACAACTTAGCGGGGACAGACTCATCCTGAACGAACTCAAAAATTTCCGGGACAGGATCGCAAGACGTAATAAATGGAAAAAGTTTATGGTGCTTCAGAATCCTGTGCTAGTCAGGATCGTCTCCCAAAAACCGGAAAGCCTGGAAGATCTAATGGCGATCAAAGGGATTGGAGAAGCCAAAGTTAGACAATATGGGAAAGAAATTTTAGCTATTTTAGAGAAGTTTTAACCTTCTTATTGTCTTCTATTCTAAAAATCGCCTTGCATACAACCTGAAGATTTTCTAATCTGTCCAGCCAATCCATCTCTTCCGATTTTATACATTAGGAAAACAATATGTTTCTGATCCGTCTTATTTTTCCGTATTTCAAAGTCTCGAAAACCAAAGCTTTAAACGAAGTAAACGTTTGGCTCCAAAGTAAAGAAACAAAGGATTCCCTTCCCGCCACAGATTATATTCCCTTTATGGATAACCTTGCCTTCCAACAATACAAAGATAGGATCTCAAAGAAGATGGGAGTTCCGGAATCCGAGTTGGAACTCTATAGATCCACAGAAAGGACCAAACTGTTATACAGACCTTTTTTTATACTCTTCTTTATCGGGATGTTGTATCTTGGGATCAATCTATTCTTAGAGATCCAACCTTACTTGGGAAAATCCAGACTGGAAAAACCGTTTATTGAAAATCTGCTCCCTTCCGGAAAAAAGGAATTAGTCGAGATGGATGGATCTTTTTGCAGATACATGATCAATAACGCTTCCGAGATCGCGGAAGATTATTTTTATATTGGTTGGTATCTATTCAGCATCGGCTCCATCTGCACTTTTTTGGGTTCCATTATGGACTCCAAACATCATGGGATCTTAAAGATCGCACTTCCATTCGTTGGTTTGTTTATATTAAGTATTGCCTGGAAGATATTCGATAATTCTAAACTAGCAGGACTAGCTGCAGGAAGATCCATGTTACATTATAACGAAGAGAAGGATGCAGATAAAAAATGCAGGCAAGAATGGGCGAATCTCAGACAGGGAATCGCTAATTTGGTGCCTTCCGGGATAGACACTGGAGACGCTTCTAAATAATTCAAAATAAAGAAGGAAATAGATCTTCTTCGTCTTCCGACTTGATCTGGGAATTTTTAGAAGAAGCTTCCGGATGAGAGAGACTTAGCCCCAAAAGTCGGATCGGAAAAATTGATTTACCGGATCCTAATATGAATTCTTCCAAAAGTTTGGATCCGATCCGATACAATTCGTTTTTATCTAGAAAGGAATAATCTTCGGTAAGACTTCTAGTCTTCAGCGTGAAGTCGGAAAATTTGACCTTAAGAGTGATCGTTTTTCCCGGAAAAGGTTTTTGCAGTAGCCTTCTTTCCAATTCCTCCGCGATATCCGAGAGTTCTCTAAATATGTCGGTACTATTTTCTAGATCTTTTTGAAAAGTGGATTCTGCCCCTAAGGATTTTCTTTCTCTATAAGGTTCTACCTGTCTATCGTCTAAACCTCTGCATACCGCATAGAACCAACGACCTGATTTTCCGAAATTTTGATCCAATATCTCCAGACTTTTTGCCTTTAGATCTTTTCCTTTTTTTATCCCAAGTGCATGCATTTTTTTTAATGTAACTTTTCCGATCCCGGGAAATACTGAGACATCCAAAGAGTCTATAAATTGTTCGGCTTGTTCAGGACGAACAATCGTCATTCCGTTTGGCTTGTTTTGGTCGGTGGCGATCTTAGCTAAAAACTTATTGATGGAAACTCCTGCGGATGCGGTTAACTGCGTTTCTTCGAAAATTTTTTCTCTGATCTCTTTTGCGACCTGACTTGCGTATGGGATATTTTTCTTATTTTGAGTGACGTCTAAAAATGCCTCATCCAAGGAAAGCATTTCCACAAGGTCTGTGTATTCTAGAAAGATCTCTCTGATCTTGGATGATACTTTTCTGTATGCTTCGAAACGAGGAGTTACAAAGATGCCGGAAGGACAAAGTCTTGCCGCCTGGGAACAAGGCATTGCGGAACGAACTCCGAACTTTCTAGCCTCGTAACTTGCGGCACAAACAACTCCTCTGGAATCCGGGGGACCTCCAACAATGATAGGTTTACCCCGATAAGCCGGATTATCCCTTTGTTCTACGGAAGCATAAAACGCATCCATATCCACATGTAGAATCTTTCGAATCATTTCCTGTTATCTATACTAAACGGATATATAGATTAGTCAAGTTTAATCCGAGACCCTAAGATACGTTAAAACATAGACCGACTTTGTACCATTCTTTTTTAAGATCCTGCTTGCTTCGTTTACACTTGCCCCGGTAGTAAAAACATCGTCTAACAATAATATCTTAGAAGGACAACGCCCCTTCCATTTCGATTTGATTTCCCAAGCAGAATAGGCGTGAAAGAATCTTTCCGAAAAACTTTTGCCCGCCTGTTTTTCCGGACTTATCTTTGTTAGAGGACTTATTAAAGGAATTTTTAATATCCTCTTTGTTTCTTCATACAATCTGCTACTCGGAGAAAATGGCCTGAGAACCGGATTGATAATTTTATTTTTAGAATAACTAGGAAGAAGGATACAAGCATCCAGATCCAAGGTCTTGAGCTTCCTTAAGATCTTTCTAATCCCCAAGGAAAGAAAAATAGAAACAGGATATTCATGATTCGATTTCAGTTTGTTCAATAATTCTCCCAAAAGATCATTTCTATCCCTAAGACTAAACTCCTGATCGAAAAATATATTTCTGGAATCGCAAAATCCGCAAACATTAGATACATCCGATAAAGGAGACGAACATACATTACATCTAAACGAAGGCTTGGAAGTCCGAGAAACGTAGGTACATCTTTTGCAGAGACCGATTTTTAAGGAGAAGAAGTCTTCTCTGCCGCAAATTCCGCAAAGCAAAGGAAAGAAAAAATCCAAGAGTCGGAGAAAGAATAAAGATCTCATAAAATAGGCGGGTGCAGGATGGACTACGCTGCGTGCATTTTTCCCTAATTAGGGTGATCCCAGAAATCCAACCAGTGCATTCCAACCTTCTCCCCTGCCGAAGGATCCTGAGTTTAGAACATCTTTTATTTATCTTAATTTAATAAATTATTGCCCATTAAACAAACGTTCGTTCTAATAGACTACGGTATGGGAAGTCCCAATATAAGAATCTGCTTATTAATCCTTTTATTATCTTTGCCTATAACTGTTCTCTTTGCGGAACAGCAGACCATCTATCTCAGGAGCGGACAGATATTACGCGGAGAAGTGATCCAGCAGACTGCGACTACAATGCAGATCAAGATGGAAGATGGAAAGGTCAAACAACTCAACAAAAAGGATATCCAAAGAGTCAGCTACAAAGAACCCACAGTCCAAGAAAAAAAGGAATCGGAAGAAAAGATAAAACAACAGACTGCAGTTGTCGAAGAGCCTCCTCCTCCAACTCCTGAACCTACCAAAAAATCCGAACCAGAAATAGATAAAGGTGCAAGCCCTTATGCAATCGACCAAATTAAAAGAAAAGATCTAGAATTATATTTCGGCGCAGGCCTTGGGACTTACCGCCCTCCTACGGAATCTTATTTCGATCATGCTAGCGCAAAGATAAACGCCCTAAATGGCGTCCCTACTCAGGTAGATGATCCTTTATATAAACGAGGCCTTGCTTATAGCATGGGATTGATCTATTATTGGAAAAAATTCGCATTCGGATTAACCGGCAATCATTTCGGCGGAAAGACTTCGGAAAGAATGACTGTGTATGGAGGAAATTCTTCTCTTCAGGAATTTAAAGGAACGTTTCCTGAAAAACAAAATTCTTTGAAATTGGACGTTTCCTATCTAGCCTTTAGTAATCAGAGAGTTGATATAAGACCCAGTTTCGGATATTCCCAATTCTGGGGAAAAACGGAAGATAATAGTACCACAGCTAACGATTACTTTGCGAACTCATTATTCGATGTAATGAAATTTAATTATAATATTCTGGAGATCTTAAAAGGACCTTCGATCGGAGTCAAAACGACAATTCGCTTAGGGGAAAGATGGGAGGATCGGATCGAACTTCACTATCTATCTCTCACCGGAGCCCAGTATGCTGCCACTGTAGGAACAACAGTTACTACGGATGCTTCTTTCTTTGATTATTACCGAACCGATCTAACTACAACATGGACAGCAAAAGGATTTAATTTTTCTAATAAACTATTCTATCGATGGACCCCTACCATTTCTTTCTGGGTAGGGATCCAACTATTCGAATGGAAATATTCGGTGAATTCAATAGGTCAGAGATTCCAAGGATTAGGAGATATAACATCGCCTCCCACATTAGATGTGGTCATTCTCAGCAATATTTTGATAGAAACTACAGCAAAATCCACACCTGCTACCAGCAGAGCTTCTTCCTTAGAATTTGGAGTGATGAAAAGATTCGAGTTATCTCAATAAGCATAATTTATTTACAAATTCAGATTTATAATATTAAATCATTGCCTCGGACCTTTTGAGATACAGAATGCGTTGAAAATGAAATTGTATCCTTTCAGGTCCTTTCTATTATTCATTTTCCTGCTTATACCAATCGCTTCCTTATTTGCAGAAATGAAGACCATCTATCTTAAGAATGGTCAGATTATTCGTGCTGAAATATTACAACAGACCGCAACAAACATTTTGATCAAAACTTCCGAAGGAAAAACGATCCAGTTAAATAAGTTCGAGATCAATACTGTAAGCTTCAACGAACCTGTAAAACTCCCCAAAGAGGAAGAGAAAAAGCAATTCCAAGCGGAACAAACTACTTCTCCTATCCTAGCGGAAGTTCCGAAGCCTGTCGTAAATTTTCGTATAGACCAACTGAAACGAAACGATTTAGAAGTCCATATCGGTTTAGGAGCAGGAAGATATTCTCCCGAAACCCAAGGACTACCGGTGCAGATCCAAAACAAAGTCGGACTAGCTTCCGGAACACTTCCTACAGTAATCGATAAGCCTACACATTCCCCTGAATTATCCGAAACTTATGGAGCAATCTACACTTGGAAAAGATGGTCGGGAGGAATTACCGGATCTTATCTTGGGAATAGGAGCACATATAATAGCCATTCTTATGCAAGCGGAATGATCTATAGCAACGGAAGCTTTCCGGAAAGACAGAGTTCTTTGAAAAATGAATTGTCCTTCCTCGCGTTTACAAACGAAAGATTCGATTTAAGGCCCACGATCGGATACCAATACTTCTGGGGACAATCTCAAGATACGAATTTATCCACATCCTATTATATAGATAGCGGATTGTATCTGTATTCTCAAGGTGTAATGAATTTTAATGAAACACTTAAAGGATATACGATCGGATTAAAAGCAACCATCCGTTTGGGAGAAAGATGGGAAAACAGATTAGAATATCATAATCTGAATTTGTCCGGTAGTCAGAACGGAAGTATATTATCCTCTCTTGCTCCTACAAATCTGTCCCAGGTAGCATTTATTAAACAAGGACAGAATATCTCTTGGGATGCACAGGGTTTCCATCTTCTCTATCGATTGGTTTATAGAGTCACTCCTACAATTTCGGTTTACGCAGGATTCCAATTTTATGAGTGGAAATACAGTCTGAATTCGTATTTCCAAAGCACTTTTTCGTCCAAGGATGGGCTGATCGGAGTGGATTTAAGTAACCCTGGTGCGTATCTAATACAACAAAAGTTAATGGAAGCAGTAGGAAAGACGGTCAATTCTGAAAGTAGATCGGCCATTTTGGAACTTGGAGTAATGAAACGATTTGAGTTTGTGTCCCAATAAGTCGGACAAATCTGCAAGGGCTACTTCTTCTCCAGCGCCCTTCTAATAAAAGACATCATTCCTTTGATAACCTTCTCATCGTTCTCGAAGTCCTTTCCGAGATAAACTTTCATTCTTTCTCGATAGTATTCGGTCGCATAAGAGAATTGAAGTATCATAAAAAGGTTATCTATGCAGAAGGCGAAAATTTTCTCGTCCACTTCTTTGCCGACAGATCCGGACTTTTTCGCTTCTGCCAATAAGGAAGTATATACCTTAGCAGAAACACTCTCCATATCCGAAGAGAGCCCTCGGATCAGTTCAGAATTTCCCTCTGCGGTGATCTCATTGTATAAACGAATGATATCTCGATTCTCTCTGGAATGTTTTTGGATAATTCTTAATATTCTTTCAATCTTGCCAAAAAGATCGCTTTCTTCACTTAAGACTTCTTCCAAAGTTTTTTCCAACTGATGGATCCCGTAACCGACAGCGGTGAGAAAAAAATCCTCTTTCGTATTAAAGTATTTGTATAGGGACCCGACGCTGATGCCAGCCTTCTTCGCTATAATATTAGTGTTCGCATTATTGAAACCTCGGTTTGCAAATTCTGCGATCGCTACGGAAAGTATTCTGGTCCTTTTTTCTTCCGGGATCTTATCGAAAGTATCTCTATTGTATTTTGAAGCGGTAAATTCAGCCACAGTACTTCCCTATTTTTACTACCTGAGCGGTTCCTAAGCTACGGAATACGGAAAATTTTCCCGGGAGCTTCTTTTCTATATTTTCTAGTTGACAGTGAGTGAGTATTCACTCACTGTCAACCTATATTCCGTAAAAAAAGGAAAAAGATATGTCTACCGGCTTCGCAATTACCCAATACCCAGACGTAAAAGGGGTTTATAAACAACTTCATGACCTGATTCGCCAGCCAATTCGGTCCATTAAGAAGAATGAAATGGAGAAGTACCTTCAAGAATATTTTGAAAAGAAATGTGCTAAATCCAAATCCATGATCGCGGAAGCCTCCGAGTATATTCCTGGCGGAGTGCAACATAACCTTGCATTTAATTATCCCTTCCCTCTCGTTTTCACCAAGGCTTCTGGAGCGCATTTATACGATCTAGACGGGAACAAATACATAGATTTCTTACAAGCTGGAGGTCCTACAGTTTTAGGAAGTAATCCAAGTAATATTCGTAAGAAGGTTGTCCAACTTCTGGAAACCACTGGACCAGTGACCGGCTTATTCCATGAATACGAGTTAAGACTTGCGGAGAAGATTGTGGAACATATGCCTTCTGTACAGATGTTCCGTATGTTAGGATCCGGAACGGAAGCTTGTATGGCATCCATCCGTGTCGCAAGACTTGCTACCAAAAAGAAAAATATAGTTAAGATGGGCGGTGCGTATCACGGTTGGAGCGATCAGCTTGCTTATGGACTTCGTCTTCCAGGCACAAGACATTTCGAGTCACACGGAATTCCTAAACATGTTTTCAAATATACCCAAGAATTCTATCCGAACGATCTAAACGCATTAGAAAGAACCTTAAAACGAAACCGTTGGAGAGGCGGCACTGCTGCAGTTATCCTGGAACCGATAGGACCGGAAAGTGGAACTCGCCCTATAGATATGGACTTCAATAAAGGAGTCAGAGAGCTTTGCGACAAATACGGAGCATTAATGATTTTTGATGAAGTTGTTACTGCATTCCGTATAGGTCTAAGCGGAGCACAAGGTTATTACGGAGTCACTCCGGATCTAACCGTATTCGGTAAAGTGGTTGCAGGCGGTTATCCATCCGCGGGCGGATTAGGTGGAAAGAAAGAATACATGAAGTATCTTTCCGCAGGACTCCAAACCGGCGTGAAAAAGGCTCTTATCGGTGGAACCATGGCCGCCAACCCTCTTAGCTCTGCCGCAGGTTATTATACTCTGTTAGAGATCGAAAAACAAAAGGCCTGTGAAAAAGCAGGAAAAGCAGGAGATAGGATCACTGCTGGTTTACAAAAGCTGATTAAGAAGTATAATCTACCTTTCGTGGCTTTCAACCAAGGATCTATCTGCCATTTGGAAACAGTTGGTACTATGCTTTTAGAGATCGATGTCAAAAAATTCTGGAAGATCAAGTCTACGATCAAAGAAGCTCATACTCGGAAAAAAGCAATGGAAGAAATGGGCGCAGCTTATATGGCAGAAGGTATCGTTACGTTAGCAGGAAGCCGCTTGTATACAAGTGCTGCGGATACCGATGCAGTAATTGACGATGCATTAAAAAGATTCGAAAGAGTTTTCCAAAAAGTCGAAGGTGTATAACTCTTAAAGTCTGCTGAATAGGAGAAGAACATGGAAATAGATAAGGCCAAAAGAACCGTTCGAGATGCAGGGATCCGACTTCTTAAGTCGGGTCTGATTGCAAGAACTTGGGGAAATATCAGCCAACGTATCGATGAGAATTATTTTGCGATCACTCCTACCGGTAGAACTTATGATGATCTAACGCCGGAAGAGATCGTTCAAGTAAACATCCATGATCTAACTCATATCGGAAAGATCAAACCTTCTTATGAGAAAGGACTTCACTCAGCGGCTTACAAACTTCGCCCGACTATAGGTGCAGTAATCCATACTCACCAATTACAAGCTGCGGTGGTAGCGGCTGCGAGAAAAGATGTTCCCGTCCTAAATCCTCAGATGAAAAAGATTATCGGAGGCCCGGTGCTTTGTACTGACTATTCTCTTCCCGGAACTAAAAAACTGATCCGAATGGCTATCAATGCTTTAGATAGATCAGGAAGTAAAGCAGTACTTTTAGCAAACCACGGAACTCTTTGCGTGGGGAAAGACATGGAAGACGCTTTCCAAGTCGCACTCGAGTTAGAAAGAGTCTGCCAACTATTTATAGAGAAAGAATTCCTAAAAGTTTCCGGTTACAAAAAAGGAGACAGGGATTCTATCCGCTCTTGGTATCTCAAAAACTATGGACTGGTGAAAACGGCATGAAAGCTCCAGACAGTCCGATAGATCTTCAAAAATTTCTCCCTCAATTAGTGAAGGAAGGAATTTTAGCTAAGAACGGATGTGCCAGCGTTAAGATCGGAAAGAGCATTTGGATCACTCCCAAAAAAGCGGATCTAAATACGCTCGGTAAAAAAACAAAGAATGCTCTTCTGGAGATTCCTTTGGAAGGAAATCAGATCTTTCCAAAAGACATTCCTGATGAAGCTGCGCAACATCTTTCTCTTTATTTAGCAAGACCCGAATTCAGCGTTATCTTTCATTCTACCCAGGAGAACGTGATGACCTGTTCTATGGCAGGAGAAACTGTTCGCCCTTACTTGGATGATATGGCTCAAATTGTAGGACCTAACGCAAAAGTAGTGCCTAACTCAAGCGACGAGAAAGGTCTGAAAAAAATTGTCTCGGCCATAGGAAGAAGAAACGCAGTATACCTTCAAAACTCCGGAGCATTATGCGCTCATAAAAGTTTAGATGATGCTCATGCAGTCTGTATGGTTTTGGAAAAAGCAAGCAAAGCCTTTGTAGAATCTCGAATTCTAGGCGGGGGGAAACCGGTTCCTTGGCTAGAAGCGGAAGCAATTCGATTTGTTTATCAAAGAAAATATTCTAAGCAAGCAGAGAAGAACCGAGGATAGAGGATTCTTGGATCTACTGAAGATCTGAATTTGTTTGAGGGAGGCCCCGCCCTCTTCTGGGTGGGGGCCGGAGCGTAGCGGTGGAAATTTTTACACTCTCCATCCCATTATCACAAGAAAGAATCTTTCACAACTAAAATTTACCATCCTCACCTTGTTGGAATTCCAACAAAAGCAGAGCAAAAACTTTCATTTACAATTCAGTTCCATTCTTTTAGTGGCTCCCATTTTTCACTCACTTCCCTGCCGACTCTAACCTCTTACTAAGATCTTCCAAATATGTTTTCATAGTAGCATCGTGACCGAATACAAATTTAGAAAGAACTCTAAATAGAGGATTTGTCACGAAACCTTTTTCAGTAATTTTCAGTTTAGTATTCGGAGCATTCGGATTGATCTCGAATTCCCAACCTCCGCCAAAAGGTAAATCTTCGCTTAGGATTTTAGTCTTCAAATAATTCGGAGAACGTTCTTCTATGATCCCAAAACGGATAGTATTTCCGTGAGAATCCGACTCCATCCAAATCGTATCCGACTCTAATTCTACAGATTTTAGACCGCTTCTCCAATCTTTATACTCACGAACATTACGAATGATCTTATATATACTTTCAGGAGAAGAAGAAAAATCTTTCTCCACACTTGCAATATGATCTTTCGGAAGCAAATATCCAGAAAGCACAAGCAAAACTATAAGACCGACCAAGCCAAGTAAGATGATCCAAACGATTTTCATCTATCTTCTCCCTTCATTTTGATTAAGTGAAATATAAGTAGTCACTAACTTCTTCAATTATAAAGCAATTTCAAAAAACTTAATTAGAGTACAGTTATTTCTTGAAATAATAAATATAGAAAGTCTATAAATTTCCGTTTCATAAAATAAGACTTGGATCTCTGGACGAGATAACTATCTTGCTCGCCGATGAAGAGAATACAAAAATATATACTTGGCCTTGGTGCTTTCTGCATTTTCGCTTGCAGTGCGGAAAAAAATATATCTCCGGAACTGCTCGGCTTGCTTGGGAACGGGCAAAATCCGAATTCAGGGTCCGCATATTCCATTTTGGAATCCAATCCGAATGTATCCAGTACACATAGCCTGGAATATACAAACAATGAATTAGAGCGGAAGATCTTAGTTGGAGATAAAACTTATAACGGGGTCACTGATAAAATATTCTTAGACGGTCTAGGAAGAGAAGTATCTTTCCGTGGATTCAATATCTCCGGGAATGTAAAACTTGTTCAACATGGTTTCAAACCTTTTGCAAACGATTCGGATGCGGAGACTGCGTTTAACAGATTAGGTAAGACCACCGGTTCTAATATGATCAGATTTACAATCGCTTGGGAAGGAACTCATCCTTCGGTGAACACGATCAATTATTCCTATTTGGATGCGATCATTTCTCAAATGAAAAAGGCGATCTCCAAAAAGATGTATATCCTACTCGATTATCACCAAGATCTTTATTCCAGACATTTATTTAACAAAAATTCCTGGCATACCGGAAATGGCGCTCCCTCTTGGATTATCTCCGGAAGTTCGTATCCTTCCGAATATTGCGGGATTATCTGTGCGAATTGGAGCCAAAATAATCTTACTAACGAGGCAGTCCGCAGAGGTTTCCGTAATTTCTGGAATAATGCCTCTATTTCTACTTCTTCCGGAACAAGATACGTTCAAACGGAATATCTTTGGCAAATCGGAATGACGGCCGCCTATATTAAAGAAAAGTTAAGTTCAGAAGAATTCGATTATATAGTAGGATTGGACCCATTCAATGAGCCTGTGGACGGAGGAATGGAAGGTTTAAACCCTGCACAATGGGACAACCAAAAGCTTTGGCCTTTTTACAGAAAGGTACGCGAAACACTTACACAAAACGGATGGCAGAATAAGCTAGTATTCGCAGAACCATTGGTATTTTGGAACACAAACGCAGGAGTGGTAGCTCCTGCAACCGGTGGCGGGCACTTGACCACTTTGCCAGGAGAAGGGTTTGCGTTCAATTCCCACTTTTATGATGCAGGAAGAATGGGAACAGATCTAACCGGGATAGACAATGCCACATATTTCAAATACCTGGATGAGATCAGAAATGAAGCAAGATTCTTGAATATTCCGTCTTTCTTAAGTGAATTCGGAATGTGGTTAAAAGGTGTGGGAGCGAAAGATACGCCTAGAATGATCAATGCAGTCTACCAAGCTATGGAGATCTCAGATAAGGCTCTGACGATTAAGACAAGGTTCGCAGACTTCTATAATCCAATCGTATCCGGGACCCAATGGCATTGGGATTACTATTACGATAAACATAACGAATATATGAATGGGAACAATTCTAAACTTATTACGAGCAAAGATGCTTGGAATAACGAAGACTTCTCCGTGATCGGAAATTACGGAACAAACTTCAATATGGATTATCATGTGATCCAAAGGGCATATGTAAGAAGAATCCAAGGAAGAGCGATAAGCTCTCACTATAACGCGATTGGATACGATACTTGGAATAATGTATTTGCTTGGGCCGCGATCAAAACGGTCCAGAACGGAGCAAAATACTTCGGAGATAAAAGATTTATTCTAGTAGTTTGGAAAGGACGGAACTCAGATGCTCCAACGGAAATCTATCTACCTCCTCATTTCAATAAAAATGATATAGTTCTAATCACTGAAAAACGTATCTACAACAAACAAATCCCAGGAACATTACTACAAGAACCGAACGAAGCAATCTTAACTGATGATAGAAATCGAGAAAGCGGGTCCGGAAATCTGGCATTAATTTGGGACGATCTTGATCCTGAAGAAGATATGAACGAGAGCATACATTATGCTCTCTTAGTAGACGGATTGGGTACTACGTTTGATATCCAAGCATTACAAACTCTGCAAACAGGTCTGAATATTCGGATCCAAAACGAAAAGAAGAGCCCGATTTACTTTACTGGCAAAATGACTTATGGAGGTTATCCGGCCGAACAGTGAAAGAAAGTATTAAATTGCGAGATTGTTTTTAAAGGAGTCACTTACTTTTCTCTTATTTTTTTCGTCTTAAGTATTTGGAAGCGGGATTATATTTTTACAACTACTCTACATTCTGTAAAAAATTTGTAGATGATACATTCAAAAATATATTCACTAATCCAAATACCAAGGCGATTTCCAAAAGAGGCCGAGTAGGGATGGAAGAAAAAAAGGAACTCATCACGGAGAGAATTATAGCCTCCGGTCCACTGACGATCAACCGGATCCGATTCGGTTTAGCGGGGTTATTCCTGCTATCCCTCGCTGCCGCTTGGACTCAGAGCTCTGCAGTTCAAAATGCAGCGTATCTGATCGGTACAGGCTCAATGCTTGGTTACGCCTATTATAATCATTATTGCAATAAGAAATATGGAAAAATACCGTCTATGGTCGGCAAGGTTTCCGTACTCGCCGACATCACAATTTTATCCGTAGTCATGTTCGTTGCCTCCTGGACAGACAGGAATATGGCATCCGGAGTGATCCGCCAGATCATTCTATACGCGATCAATATGATCTTCATAGTGTATTCAGTATTATTATTATCACCTACAGTCGCAAAACTTTCAGGAATTTTCAGCGTAGTTGGACAAGGACTCGTGATCCTAAATACGATCTTCAGAGGAGTTGAATTCACTGAAGACGAACTCAAAGTTATTTCTCCAGGATATGCATCTATTTCAGAACAATCCTTAAAGTTAGTATTTTTAGCAGTAGTATCCTATATCACCCGAAGTGTAATCCTGATCTTCCGCAGGATTGGCGCGGTGGAAGAAGAATACGCAAACACTTTAGAGCAAAAAGTCGACGAAAGAACGATGGAAGTCACAAAGAGAATGGAGGAAATCCAAGCTCTGAAGGTCCAACAGGATGGAGATTATTATCTCACTTCTCTCTTGAGTAAACCACTCATGACAAACTGGAATACTTCCCAAGATGTGAGCACTATCTTCTATATAGAACAAAAGAAGAAGTTCACGTTCAAGAACAGAGAGTCCGAGCTAGGCGGAGATATTTGTATCAGCGGAAATCTTCTATTCGGAACCGAGAAGGAAAAATGGACCTTCTTCTTAAACGGGGACGCGATGGGAAAATCTCTTCAAGGTGCGGGAGGAGCGATCGTCCTTGGAACTGCAGTAAACAATATTCTCACTCGTTCCGCAAGCCATGGAAAGGTCATCGAGGCTGATCCACAGACCTGGATGTTACAAACTCACCGAGAACTGGACGAAATATTCAGAACATTCGACGGAACTATGATGGCTTCCGCAATATTCGGATTGATCCATGATAAAACAGGAAAGATACTAATATTGAATGCAGAACATCCTTGGCCTGTGTTGTTCAGAGACGATAGATCCTCTTTTCTGGCTCCTGAACTTTCTGCATGGAAATTAGGATCTCCATTCGGAGCGAATATTAAAATTCATGAATCTTATCTGCAACCTGGAGACGTTCTATTCTTAGGTTCGGACGGAAGAGACGATATCAATATCAGTTTAGATGGAATTAACTGGAAGATGAACGAGGACGAACACTTGTTTGTTCGTATTGTAGAAGATTCCAAGGGAGATCTGGACATGATTGCAGGGAAATTGCACGGAGTAGGCGCAATTGCAGACGATCTTTCTCTCATACGTATAGGTTATAAAGAACTGATAGACCCAGAACATCCTAAATATAACGAAGCAGTAGCAAAGTACAACCAAGCGAAACAACATTTAACGAAAAAAGAAGTACCAATAGCCTTAGAACTTCTCGAATTATCTTGGAACTTAGCTCCAAATTTTAAAGAATCCGCAAGACTGATCGGACAGATCTATTACGATAAAAAAGAATTCTCTAAAGCCTCCAAGTGGTTAGAACGTTATCTAAACTTAGATCCGGAATCCCGTAATATTTGGTTCTTATTATCCTTATGTTATAAACATCTGAAGGAATTCCAACGTGCGGCTGACGCTGCGGAGAAGGTTCGGGAAACTCAACCTCACCGTCTAGCCAACCTGATCAATCTTTCAGACAATTATAGACTTTTGAATAAATTTGAAGACGCAAGATCCGTGCTAGAAAAAGCAAAAGAGTTAGATGGAGAAAGTGCGCTTGTAGGGAAACTGGACGAGTATCTGAAATCGAAAGGATTCTGATTAATCGCCGGACTACGGCACCTTCCACGCTCTCCCCGCAAAAATAAAAAACCCCGATGCTGTTTCCAACACCGGGGCCCACATATCCCATCTCTTCGGGGATTATATATATTATTTTTTCTTCTTCTTAGGAGCGGCTTTCTTAACCGCTTTTTTCGGAGCTGCAAGCTTCTTAACCAGTTTAGCTTTAGGAGCAGCTTCTTTTTTAGGAGCTTTTTCCTTTTTAGCCGGAGCAGGAGCTGCCGCTTTCTCTTTTTTAGTCTCGGAAATAGCTTCTCTCTTATCTTTGATCTCTTTGATAAGGGAGGAGCGATCCTTTCTGTTAGTGAGTTCTAAAATTCCTACTTCGGAATTGTCTGAAGCTCTATTGATCATTTTCAGGATCCTAGTGTATCCGCCGTTAGTGCTTGCATAACGAACTGCGATATCTTCGAAAAGTTTCGTAACGATATTACGGTCCTTTATTCTTTTTAGAACTTCACGTTTGTTGTGAAGTGCAACCGCAGGAGCGATATCAGTCGCTAGATTTCTTTTCGCTCTGGTGATGATCTTCTCTGCGTGAGAACGAACCACTTTCAGTTTTGCTTGAGTGGATTCGATTCTCTCGTATTTGAAAAGACTGGTGATCATGTTATTGATCAGAGCGTCTCTATGACCTTTCTCGCGGTTGAGATGTTTTACTTTATTTCTTTTGTTCATATTAGAAATCTCTCATTCCGAACGAAAGTCCCAAACCGGCAAGTTTGGACTTCAGCTCTGCGAGGCCTTGCTCGCTATAATGTTTAGATTTGGACATCTCTTCTTCGGATCTTTTTACTAGATCTCCAACGAAGTCGATTTCCAGACTACGAAGAACGTTCAAGGAACGTACAGAAAGTTCGAGTTCTTCTACGTGTTTGGAAAGGGAAGCTTTCAACTTCTCGTCCGCTTCGTCTAACTCGTCTTCTTCTTCCTCTAATTCTTCTTCGAAGTTGATGAATACCGTCAGGTGTTCCTTTAGGATTTTTGCCGCTTGAGCGACTGCATCCTCAGGAGAAATGGATCCGTCCGTCCAAACTTCCAGAGTCAGTTTTTCGTAATCGGATCTCTGAGCCACACGGGTCTCTGAAATCTCGAAAATTACTTTTTGAACTGGAGAGAAGATAGAGTCGATAGGGATAGTTCCAAGAACTTCGATATCCTTTTTCTTATCTTCTGCAGGAACGTATCCTCTTCCTCTTTGGATTTCCAGATCCAATACAAGGTTCGCATCTTCATTTAAAGTAGCGATATGTAGATCCGGGTTCATGATCTCGATGGAGGAATCCACAGCCAGGTCTCCAGCTCTGAAATATCCAGCACCTTTCAATTCCAAATGGATAACTTTGCTTTGGTCCTTGTCCTCAGGCTCGTATTTGATACGAACTTGTTTGAGGTTTAGGATGATACGAGTAACGTCTTCAGCGACTCCTTCGATATAAGAGAACTCGTGGTTCACTCCTTCGATACGAAGAGCGGAAATTGCCGCGCCCTCGATGGAAGACATGAGAGTTCTACGAAGAGAGTTTCCGATCGTGGTCGCAAAACCGCGCTCGAAAGGTTCCGCTACGAATTTTCCGTAGTTCGGAGTATTCGCTTCCGTAGTAAATTCGATCTTTTTGGGACGTTTAAATCCTTTGAGTAAACTTTTTAGAGACACTTGGAAACCCTTCCCAATAAATTACTTGGAGTACAACTCCACGATCACCTGTTCTTTCACTGGAATGTCGATATGATGACGTTCCGGTAAAGACAGAATTTCTCCCGAGAACTGAATGAAATCGGAAGACACCCAAGAAGGAATATTATTCAGAGACTGAGCCAGTTGGATATTCTGGGTAATAAAACCAGAAGTTCTGAATTTAGGTTTGATCTCGATCTTATCGCCTACTTTCAAACGGAAAGACGGAATATCAACTTTCTCGCCGTTCACCAGAATATGGTTATGAGCGATAAAGTTTCTCGCCTGACGTCTAGTCACTGCGAAACCTAAACGATATACAACGTTATCTAATCTTCTTTCTAAAAGTTGAAGAAGAATTTCACCGGTTACACCGTGAGCGTGAGACGCTTCTTCGTAAAGGCTACGGAACTGTTTTTCTAAAAGTCCGTAAGCTCTTTTCAACTTCTGTTTTTCACGAAGCTGAGAACCATACTCGGAAACTTTTGGTTTCCTTTTAGGTTGCATACCAGGAGGTCCCTTTTTGTGGAACTTATCTCTATTAAAAGTAAAACTGGATTTGAGGTAAAGGTTAACACCTTCTCTCCTCATTAGTTTAACGACAGGTCCTCTATATCTTGCCATATTATTCCTACCTTAAACCCTTCTTCTCTTACGGGGACGACAACCGTTATGCGGTAAAGGTGTAACGTCTTTGATCATTTTAATAGAAAGTCCTCTAGCGACTAAGGAACGGATCGCTGATTCACGTCCGATACCTGGACCGGAAACCAGAACATCTACTTCGGCTAAACCGGTAGAATCGATCGCCTTCTCGGCAGCATTCCCCGCTGCGATCTGAGCCGCATACGGAGTAGATTTTTTGGATCCACGGAAACCCATAGCACCAGCGGTAGACCATGCCAGAGTGTTTCCTGCCAAGTCGGTGATGGTGATGATGGTATTGTTAAAAGAAGCGGTGATATAGACCTTTCCGCGAGGAACGACCTTTTTCTCCTTCTTCTTAACCTTTTTCTCTTTTTTGCCTTTTTTATCTTCAGCCATGATTACTTAGTTACCTTCTTCTTATTGGCAACGGTCTTCTTCACACCCTTACGAGTACGGGCATTCGTTCTGGTTCTTTGACCACGAACAGGAAGACCTCTTCTGTGACGCAGGCCTCTATAACATCCGATATCCATCAATCTTTTGATATTGAGTTGATTTTCGGAACGAAGATCACCTTCTACCTTGATACTTTCTTCGATCGCTTTCCTGAGAGCAGCCTCTTGAGTGTCGGTTAGATCCTTCACTCTGATTGCCTCGTCTACTCCTGCCTTAGCGAGAAGTTTGCGAGAAGTGGATCGGCCGATTCCGTAAATATACGTCAGACCAACAACGATTCTTTTTTCTCTTGGAAGATCGATACCTGCGATACGAGCCATGATTATGCTTGCCTTTGCTTGTGTTTAGGGTTGGTGCAAATCACTCTGATCACACCTTTTCTTCTGATAACTTTGCAGCTAGTGCAGATTTTTTTTACGGAAGTTCTTACTTTCATAACGTGTTCCTATTTTTTGCGGTAGGTAATTCTACCCTTGGTCAAATCGTAAGGAGAAAGTTCCACGGTGACTTTGTCGCCTGGAAGGATCCTGATATAATGCATTCTCATTTTGCCGGATATATGAGCCAAGACTTTATGACCATTTTCCAGCTCTACGCGGAACATAGCGTTTGGGAGAGGTTCCAAAACGGTACCGTCCACGGTGATTGCATCTTCTTTCGCCAAGTTAAGCTAACTCCTTCTCGATGAGTTTTGTGACTGTATCCAAGTTACCTACTCCGTTTACACGAGAGAGATTTCCTTTTGCAGCATAGTAGTCCAATAACGGAAGAGTCTTCTTGTTATAAGTTTCCAATCGACTCTTGATCGTTGTTTCGTTGTCGTCGGAGCGACCTTCAATTTCCGCACGTTTTAATAAACGTTGTAGAAGTTCGTCATCCGGAACTTCTAAATTGATCGCTCTCTTGATCCTTAAACCTTCTGAGTTTAGGATCTTATCTAAAGCATCCGCTTGCTCTACGGTTCTTGGAAATCCATCCAATAAGAATCCATTTTTGCAATCAGGCTCTACGAGACGATCTTTGATAATACCAATAACTACTGAATCCGGAACTAGATCTCCGGCATCCATGTATCTCTTTGCTTCTAATCCCATTTGGGTTCCGTTCTTAACGGCAGCTCTCAGAATATCTCCTGTAGAGATCTGAGGGATTCCCAAAGTATCACAAAGGATCTTTGCTTGGGTACCTTTACCTGCACCCGGAGGGCCCATGAAAATGATAGAATTCATTTTCTTATGACCTTCCCTTGATCTTAGTTTTTTTCAAGAAACCGTCGTAGTTTCTCATCAGCAATTGGGACTCTAATTGTTTCAGAGTTTCCAGAGCCACCCCTACCATGATCAGTAGAGAAGTTCCTCCGAAGGTGTAAACCAAGGATCCACCACCGGAGTTCGTTCCTAAATTCAAGAAGCGAATAATGATATAAGGAGCTAATGCAAGTCCTGCTAAGAAAACTGCGCCAGGAAGAGTGATCCTATTTAGGACCTTCTCAATATATTCCTTAGTATGAGAACCTGGGCGAATACCAGGAATGAATCCGTTATACTTACGAAGATTCTCCGCAAGTTCTCCCGGATTGAATTGGATAGCAGTATAGAAATATGCAAAGAATACGATCAACGCGATATACACGAAGAAGTAGAATGCAGCGTGATACCAAGTCTGAGAGAATGGGTTCAGATAATCCAATAATAAAACCCAGCCCGCCCAGTTAGGAAGCTCGGAGATCTGTTGGATAATCGTTTGCGGAAAAAGTAATAAAGAAGAAGCGAATATGATCGGCATTACGCTCGCGCCATTCACTTTGAAAGGAATGCTTTGAGATTTAGCCTGGACCATTTTTCTTCCCACCATTTGTTTTCCGTACTGCAAAGGAACCTTACGGACACCTTGGGTGAGCAGAACAGTTAATGCGATGAGTAGAATGAATAAAAGAAGAAGGATGATAATGTTCAGTCCGTCTACGAAGTTCTCGCGGAACAACTGAGCTACGGAAACAGGAAGACGTCCTACAATACCTGCGAAGATCAAAAGAGAAATCCCGTTACCGATCCCTCTCTCTGTGATTTGCTCTCCGAGCCAGATCAAAAGAACTGTTCCGGTGGTGATGGATAATAACGCTATAAAGAAGAACCAAGATTCAACGGAAGAATGGATCAGACCTGGGTGAAGAGCAGGCGCATTGTCCGCTCCATAAGACCAACGTTGAGCCAAACGGATCACTGCCAAAGACTGAACTCCGCAAAGCAGAATAGTCCCGTATTTAGTGTATTGGCTAATCTTCTTGCGACCTTCATCTCCTTCTTTTTGGAGTTTTTGTAAAGAAGGAACAAGAACCATCACTAACTGCATAATGATGGAAGAAGAAATATAAGGCATGATCCCTAACGCAAAAATGGAGAAGTTCAGAAGAGCTCCTCCCGCGAACATATCGAACATTCCTACAAGTCCTTCGGCTGCGTTTGCATCCAAAGCGATTGCAGAAACTACTTTAGGATCGATACCAGGAATAGTAATATGAGTTCCGAGACGGAAGAGTAAGAGCATGCCAAGAGTAAAGAAAACCTTGTTTCTCAACTCTGGAATTTTGAAGATATTTGCGATCGAAGTCAGCATATTGCTTTGTTCTCTTTCCTTATTTCCTGGTCATTACCCTTTCGGGCAAAAGGGACCCAAGGTTTCCCCGAGTCCCTTCTTAAACATTAAAGATTCGTTTCAGCCAAACCGTCAAACAGACGCTGAAATTAAGCTTCTTTAGAAGCCAATTCGGAACGAAGTTTTACGGAACCGCCTGCTTTCTCTATCTTTGCCTTAGCAGAAGCAGAAAAACCATCCGCTACTATATGAACGGCTTTCGTAATCTCACCGGTTCCCAAAATCTTGAAAAGAGTGCTCTCATTATCAAGAATCTTCGATTCAACCATAATTTTGGCATCTATGCTGCCGGTCAACCCGCTTTTCTCTATATCTCTGAGGTTGATTGGGAAGAAATCCTTATGAAATATGGAAGTAAACCCGCGCTTAGGGAGTCTTCTGTGGATAGGCATCTGCCCACCTTCGAATCCTCTACGAACAGTATTACGAGCGTACTGTCCTTTAGAACCACGTCCTCCCGTTTTACCGGTTTTGGAACCGATACCACGACCTAAACGTTTTTTATTCTTAGTAGAACCTGCTGGAACTGGAATAGTGTTTCCAGCCGGCTTGTCTCCCTTTTCAGTACGTTCTTTTCCGAACGCCAAGGCAGCCTTAATTCTTTCTTTACTCATTTCTCTTACCTAATTACGCCTTTTCGACTCGGACCAGGTGTTGAACGTCATTGATCATTCCTTTCACCTGCGGAGTTAGAGTATGTTTCCTTTGTTGTCCGGTTTTACGGAGTCCCAAAGCGGCCAGAGTTAGCTTCTGACCTTTCTTAATCCCGATATTACTTTTGATCTGAGTAACGATTACGGTTTCCATGTTTATTATCCTACGTCGTTTCCGAAAAGACGAGCCAGGGTGATCCCTCTTTTACGAGCTGCCAATACCGGAGTCTCCAATTGTTGAAGAGCGTCCAGAGTCGCCTTTACGATGTTTACTGGATTCGAAGAACCCCAGGATTTGCTGAGAATATCTTGGATCCCAACTTTCTCCACTACGGAACGAACGGATCCTCCGGCGATGATTCCAGTTCCCGCAGTAGACGGTTTCAGGATCACTCTTGCCGATTTGAATTTTCCGATCACTTCGTGAGGAATGGTATGTCCTCTGAATTGGATTTTAACCAAATTCTTCTTAGCGGACTCGATAGATTTACGGATCGCATCCGGAACCTCGTTCGCTTTACCGAATCCGATCCCAACTTTACCTTTTGCATCTCCAACTACCGTCAGAGCGTTGAAGGAGAAACGACGTCCCCCTTTAACAACCTTTGCAACGCGATCGATCTTTACGACCTTCTCGTTAAACTCTTTCTGTTCTTGATCTTGTTCGTATGCCATTATTAGAACTCCAAACCTGCGGTTCTAGCCGCATCCGCGAAAGCCGCGATTCTTCCGTGATAGATCATTCCGGAACGATCCAGCATGACTATCTTCAGACCTTTAGAAGCAGCTCTCTCTCCGATTGCTTTTCCCAAAGCCTTTGCTGCCTCTACATCTTTGCGGCTTTTTCCAGCAAATGTAGCCTCCAGTGTGGAAGCTGCAACCAAGGTAGTACCTTGAGCGTCATCCACGATCTGGCAGGAAAGATAACGATTGGATTTATTGAATACCAATCTAGGGCGAGAGCTGGATTGTCTCAGTTTAAATCTGGAACGCTCTGCTCTTCTGCGTTTGGCTGCGATTTTTTTCAGTTTATTAATCATGGCCTTACTTCTTACCGGTTTTTCCGGCCTTTCTCTTAATAAATTCGTCGTTGTACTTGATCCCTTTACCTTTGTAAGGCTCAGGAGGTCTCTTAGAACGGATATCTGCCGCAACTTGTCCGACTAGTTGTTTGTCGATCCCAGTAATTTTGATCTTCACTTGTTCAATGACTTCGATCTTAATTCCTTTTGGAGCCTTGTAAACAACCTCGTGGGAATATCCAAGGTTCATCACCAGATCTTCACCGCGCTTAGCAGCACGATAACCAACCCCTGTGATCTCCAGGTTTTTTTCCCAACCAGCGGTCACACCCTTCACGCTATTCATAAGAAGAGCGCGGGTCAATCCATGAAGTGCTACTACATTTTGCTCTTCGCTGGATCTTTCTAATTTCACGGTTCCACCCTCGCTTTTCAGAGAGATTCCCGCAAAAATAGGAGTTTGTAACTCGCCTAAAGGACCTTTCACTTTAATTACGGTGCTGTCCTGTTTTACTTCCACTTTATCAGGAAGTTTGATTTCTGCTTTTCCAATCCTGGACATAGGTCTTTATAAGTTTTCCCTAAACTATTCTTAAGATAGTTTACAGATCACCTCTCCTCCTACGCGTAATTTCCGGGCTTTCTTCCCAGTCATAATTCCTTTGGAAGTAGAAAGAATCATAGTTCCCATATTGTTTTTATACGGGCGAATCTCTTCGCTTTTCATATAAACCCTACGACCAGGCTTAGATACGCGAACTAACTCGCGGATCACAGGCTTTTTCGTAAGATCGTATTTCAAAGCAACTTTGAAATCTTCGAAACTTCCGTTAGTCACCGGCTCATAGCCGTTGATAAATCCTTCTTCTTTCAGTAGTTCCAGGATAGAACGTTTGATCTTGCTTCCTGGAATTACACAACTTTCATGTTTCGCACGACCAGCGTTACGAATGCGGGTCAGCATATCACCGATTGGATCAGATAAACTCATTATAATTAATCCTCCTCCCTTACCAAGATGCCTTAACTACTCCCGGGATTTGAGCTTGGCTAGCAAGCTTCCGGAAGCAAATTCTGCACATGTCGAATCTTCTTAGGTAACCGCGAGGGCGTCCGCAAAGTGGGCAACGGTTGTGAACCCGTACTTTGAATTTCTTTTTTTTCTTATGTCTTTCGATTAAAGAGGTCTTAGCCATGATTACGGGCTCCTTATCTCAGGTTCCGGAACGGCATACCGAAAGCAGCGAGAAGGCTATAAGCTTCTGCGTCCACCTTGGTGTTCGTTACGAAGGTCAGGTTCATCCCGTAGAGAGTGTTGATCTTATCTACTTTGATCTCCGGGAAAATGATTTGTTCTTTGATGCTGAAGTTATAGTTTCCACGTCCGTCGAAACCTTTTTCAGAAACTCCCTTAAAGTCACGTACCCTTGGTAGAGCCACGTTCACCAAACGATCCAGAAACTCATACATATAGTTCCCACGTAAGGTAACTGTGGTACCGAGACTCATACCCTCACGGAGTTTGAATCCCGCGATGGATTTTTTTGCCTTGGTCTTAACCGGGCGTTGTCCGGTAATCAATGCGAGCTCTTCTACAGCTGCTTCCAATGCTTTAGGGTTGGTATGAGCCTCGCCCATTCCCACGTTCAGAACGATTTTTTCCAAACGAGGAACTTGCATGATGGACTTGAAGTTATATTGTTTCTGTAGAGCGGGAACGATTTCTTTCCCGTATTTATCTCTCAATCTAGCTGCTGCCATGACTTAGATCTCTTTCCCGTCCGGCTTAGAAACACGGACTTTTTTACCTTTATTCTCTTGGTAGCCCAGACGAACTCCCTTCTTCTTCTTGGAATCGTAGAACATTACGTTGGAAATATGCATTGGAGCTTCCACTTCTACGATGCCACCTTGAGGGTTTTCTTGGGTAGGTCTTAAGAAACGTTTACGTTTGTTCAGTCCTTCTACTACTACACGATCCCTTTTCTTATCGATAACTAGGATCTTGCCTCTTTTACCTTTCTCTTTTCCTGCGATGACTACTACTTCGTCATCTTTGTGCAGGCGAATGGACTTGAATTTTGTATATTCGGATCCCCGATACGTCAGCTTAGACATTATAAAACCTCCGGCGCTAGGGAGATGATCTTAGCGTATTTTTTATCGCGAAGTTCGCGAGCTACTGGCCCGAAAATACGGGTCCCTTTCGGGTTTCCTTTGTCGTCGATAATTGCGACTGCGTTATCGTCGAAACGAATATAAGAACCATCCGGACGACGGATCTCTTTTTTAGTTCTAACGACTACTGCGCGTTGGACGGCCTTGTTATGGACCTTCTTCCCCGTGGAATCCTTCAAACCATAAGCTGGCTGTGCGTCTTTAACGGCGACGATGATCTCGTCTCCTACGGAGGCGTAACGTTTCTTAGAGCCTCCTAAGACTTTAATACACATAACTCTTTTGATTCCGGAGTTATCGGCGACTTGGAGGATGGTTTCCTGTTGGATCATCTTACTTTGCCTTTTCTACGATCTTAAATAAACGGTGACGCTTTTCACGGGATAGAGGTCTGGTTTCAATCGCCAGAATTCTATCTCCTACTTGGCATTCATTTTTTTCGTCATGAACCTTCATTTTAATGGTTCTACGAACGATCTTCTTAAACTTAGGGTGAGTCTTACGAGCTTCTACAAGCATCACCAGGGTTTTATCCATAGCGGTGCTCACGACTTTACCTTCGCTCAGAAGTGATTTTTTTATTTGCTTCTTTGCAGTTTCCATAATCAGTTCGTTCCTTTAGCTGTCTTCTTTGCAGAAGCATTCGATTTTGCTAAAGCTTGTGTCTTACGAGTCGCTCTTGTATAACGTCTGGCTTTAGTAGAACCAGGCTTTGCAGCTAACTCTCTGTTCCTTTGGATGGTCAGAAGGCGCGCGATCTTTTTCTTCGCGTTAGTGATCAC